>JBGVKL010000025.1:0-2281 GCA_045123675.1 Acetatifactor sp.
ACTCTTGATCTACGATTTCCGTAACGTCTTGAAGAATTAAATCAATCTTGCCGTTATAAGGATTATTCTCGTCGTAATCATCCGAACCCGACAAGCGATAAATCGCTTCACCAATAGCTGTATTCGTCCACGAGTCCATTTCTATTAAAGCAGGTTCGCTGCCTGGTACGATAATCGTGGTAATTCCGTTATCCACATAAGCTTTAAGCTGTTCCACCAAGGCAGTGATATCGCTTTCTTCTGCTGTGGCCTTGCCACCCAATGTACCGTCTATGGCAGGTCTTGCATCCAATGCATAGCTTTGTATCAATTCGGTAGTAAAAGTGAAGGTATAGTCTGTAAGAGTCACATCACCCTTCTTCACATTTACCATTGCTCCCTCGGCGAAAGTACCATAAAGGTATGCGTTGCCTTTCTCGTCTGTGGTGAGTGTATAGGGCTCGGTAACCACAGAAGTTGCTCCTGCAGGTGTAAAGTCTGTAGTTGTTACGGTCAGCGTCTGATTTTCCAGTCCTGCGATACGCAGACGGCTGTAAGTGCGGAGTGCATCAGCAAAACTGATATTGATTGTGCCATTTTGTATTTCGCAATCGGCTTCGAGGTATTCGCACATTCCAAGTTGCATACCGCTTCTTAACTGCTTTACACCTTCAACCGTAACTTCATAGCAAGGTGCATAGACAGCACTAACGGTTGGTATCTCGTTTTCGAGATACGAAAGGCTTACTTCTGTGCCCCAGTTAGTACCGTCGTAGGTGATAGCTGTAGTTTGCTCACCAAACCTTTCTGAAGTCAGTGTGATAATAATCTGATCACCATTTTCCCACGCGGTCTTTCCCTCATCTTGTGTTCCGATGACACGAGTCTGTATACTCTCACCAAACATGGGGAAATCACTCACCACGAACTGCAAGGTGCCGTTGTTCGCAGGCTGTAATGCCTCATCCAATTCGTTGCTACATGATGCTGTCGCTACCACGGCAACAGCCATCAATATATACTGATATATCTTCTTCATATTCTTGCCCTCCATTACATTAACTCAGTTTCATTATTCCATCCACCAGGGAAGTCGGTGTCTGTAGTGGTTGGTGTTAGTGTCACCTTATCCTTACCCACCTTGAGGTCGAAGGTGTAGTGCTTGCCAGCCTCAAGGAGTGCTTCGTTTTTATCGGTTGTTGCAGGATCATCAACCAACTTGGCCGTCTTTTCCTCACCGTTCACTTTCAGCGTCATGAGAGTCCATTCGGTAGGAATAATGATTTCGTCGTTATTGTTCCGCTCGCGGTTGGTAACAAGCATTGCAGTATATGTGCCGTTTGTTTTTTCTTCAAAAGGCTTTACATCTATAATTCCATAATTGATATTCCAACCTATAAATTCATTCTCAATATTGTCATAAGGGTCATTATAGCGAGACGAGTCAAAGCTTTTAAAACGTACATCCTTTATTTCTGGTGTTATTTCATACTCACTGCCATAAGTGATATTTCCAACGGTCACTTTTGCCAATCCGTGAATAAAATGGGCAGTTATGACGGGATTCTCTGCCGTAGGAAGCGTTATTTCCTCCGTAGGTACCATCCAGTCGAAGTTTAGGAAACCCGCAGACTGGTCACAAATTAGATTAGACTCATCTGTCATATATTGGTTATAATTCAAACATTCATTAAGTTCACATCCATTCAGATTAGAATAACCAATGTACATATATATATTTTCGAGCACGTTAAAATTGCTAACCTTCATCGGATTATTGCTGACCCATTCGCCACCTTGATAGGTGTATTTGAAAAAATCAGATTTCCATACTCCATTCGTCCTTGATTCTATAGCAACGGTCATTACCTGTCCTTCTGCAAAGTTATAATCATTGCCGTCATAGGTCGTGGAACGAGTCGCCAGACGGATTTCCTGTCCATTACCTCCTTGTGGCGCGAAGTCCTCTTCCTGCTGGCAGGCAGTGAAACCCAATGTCAGTAGGGCTAAGGCTGCATAGATAAATTTTCTGTTTCTCATATCGTTAATTTCTTTTATTATTTCCCGTCATGACCGACCTGATCGGCCATCTACTTTGTCATCCCCGGCTCCGACCGGGGATCTCTTTGTGAGCAGGTAGGCGGTCAAGCCATCCTGCCCTAAAACTATTTTGGAGATTAGTTATTAGATGGTGCAACTGTCCAGATGCCTTCGTTCTCGGTTGCGGTGTAACCATCGGCAAGATATGAAGTGGGGTCAAAGCCGAAGGTGCCACCAGAGATAATAAGAGTGCCACCATGAT
>JBGVKL010000026.1:0-1849 GCA_045123675.1 Acetatifactor sp.
CTGTATAATTCAAATATAAGGAATTCCGAGAAAGAAGGTTGAGAAAAAAATACCTCAGTGTAGAATAAGATTACTGACTTTGGACGGTTAGTAAAAAATCTTATTGAACAGAGAGGTATCTAAAATGAAGTATAACACACAGAACGCAAAAATCAAATCTATTACGGAAAAGACATTGATTGTTGGGATTGATGTGGGAAGTGAGACCCACTTTGCAAGAGCATTCGATTGGCGTAATTATGAGTATTCGAAGAAGCCATTAGAATTCAGTAATAATGAAGCCGGATTTGTAGTATTCAAAGCATGGATGGAGGATATCGCAGAGAAAAACGGAAAAGACGTTGTGATTCCGGGAATGGAGCCGACAGGACATTATTGGTTCAATCTTGGAGCATACCTGCAGGACAACGGAATGAAACCAGTTCATGTAAATCCGCACCATGTAAAGAAGTCAAAAGAACTGGATGACAACAATCCAAACAAAAATGACCGTAAGGATCCAAAGACAATTGCGGCGCTGGTAAATGAAGGGAGATTTTCATATCCATATATACCAACTGGTATTTATGCTGAGATCCGAAGTCTTTCGAATCTCAGATCACAAACCCAGGAAGAAATCACGAGGATCAAGAATCGTATCGCAAGATGGTTCAGTATTTATTTTCCGGAAATCAAAGACGTTTATAAAAATCCGGATTCAGTGAGTGGTCTTATGATCTTAAAAGTGGCACCTTTGCCACAGGATATCGTAAAACTGGGTGTAGATGGAATCAACAAGATCTGGCGAGATGCTAAGTTAAGAGCGGCTGGACCAAAGAGGGCAAAGACCCTGTTAACGGCTGCGGAGCACAGTATAGGAAGTCAGGAAGCACCAGATAGTGCGAGAATCGAATTGAAAAATTTACTGAATGATTATGAAATTTACCGAAAAAGAGAGGAAGAACTGATGGATATGATAGAACAAAAACTGTCAGAGATTCCTTATATAGATAAGCTGTTGGAAATCAAAGGAATCGGATTGAGAACAGTGAGCGGATTTGTTGCAGAAGTAGGAGACATCACTCGTTTTGATGATCCAAAGCAACTGCAAAAACTGGCAGGATATGCCATTGTAGAATGTAGTTCAGGAAAACATAAGGGCGAGAGCCATATCAGCTACAGAGGGCGTAAAAGACTCAGATATGTGCTGTATGAAGCTGCCATATCCTTGATTGCAAGGAATGAAGAATTTAAGGAAGTACACCGGTATTATCGAACCAGAAAAGAGAATCCATTAAAAAAGATGCAGTCAGTCATAGCAGTTGCATGTAAAGCACTTAGAATCTTCTATGCAATTCTAACAAAAGGTGTAACTTATGATGGAACGAAGATGTTGCGGGATATTAAGAGACCACAAATACTTGCAGCATAAAAACAAGAAGTAACCAGCCTAAAAAGGCAAACCTGGCGGAAAGTAATGGGAAACGTCCACTTGAAAAGTGCTGTTACAGGAAACAAGTCAGTAATAAAAACAAAGAATGAGCAAGTAGTCGGCAGGAATATTTACCGGAGGGCAAGACCCTGATGAGGAGCTAAGCTGACACCCGGATTATGGATAGGCGGAACGAAGGAAGTGAGGACTCACAAAGTGATGATCCTGGTAGACATGGGAGGTGCGCAGCCATAGATGGAAGGGCATACACAAGGCCATTTAAAACGGAACAAAAAAGACGTTTTATTTCGTATACCCAAAACCAGCTATTTTCGTACCAGATACAAAGAAATATCCATGATTGTTGCTCATTTATCTGAGATAGAAACTTGAAAAATCCTTTATTTTAAAGGAAAAAAGACTTGATTTATTAGGGAA
>JBGVKL010000027.1:0-2824 GCA_045123675.1 Acetatifactor sp.
GAACCAGTAAGGTCTGCGACACCGTTTTACTAAATTTCCTCATAACAATTTCAAAGCAGAAAACTTATGAGAAAATTTTGTAGTTTTGCTTGTCTGTTCTATCATACTTAATTTGAGAAAAATCACTTATTCTCAAATACAGATGAAAGGACAGATAACAATGACAAGTATAAAAATCGTATTATCGGAAGACAGAAAAAAGAGAATTAAAAAGGCAAGTGTGGATGCAGGCAAAACCCTTTCCAGATATGTTCTTGATATGGTCGACCCATTGAACGAGGATGCCGTTAGGAACGAACTGACCGCCGTTGAGGAGCAGTTAAACCGCTTCGGTGGTCGTATGTCATACGAGGAAAGAACCGCCCTTAAAATCCGCCGTAGCGAGTTAAGAAAGGAGTTTGGACTATGAGCAAGGACATACACGAAGTTCAAATGGATGTTATGGAGTGGGTGGAGATTGGCGACTTAAAAGAGATGATTCGTCAAAACAAGCAAGAAGAGAACGAACGGAAAATAGCAATGCAGGCAGATACCTTAAATGCCGTTGTGCTTGCTTTAAGATGCAGAGGAACTAACCACGGAAAGCGAATGAAAGGTATCGCACAAGGTTTGTTGCAGGCATCGCAGACCTACAACTGTTTCACAAAGCAAGAGCAGACCGCTATCAGCAACATACTGGACAGAGTATGAAAAAGAGACAGGTTCGTTTGAACCTGTCTCTTTGTATGTGCTAACTGTTCGACATATTGGAATTTAGCATCTTTCCATAAATTCATCTATTTTTCTTAAAATTTCTTTGTCCGTCTGATATGAAAAATCATCTGCGTTAATACATAGTGTACTACCTGGAATTTTCTCTGTTCTTGAATATTCTGTGTAACCTTTAAAATCATCAAAAACATCTACTGTTGTACTTAAATGTACTGGATGTCTATTTTCATTATGCATTCTGTTTAAATATCTTTTATATAAAATCTCAACATCGCCACGAAGAACAATAGTAAGCACTTCATAATTATTTTCGAATGCCATTTTATGCATTTTTTCCAATTCTATAGTATGGAAATTTGATTCTAAAATAAGATTTTTGCTCAACTTTCCAAACTCTGAAAATATAAAAAACATCAATTCCATTGTTGCGTTTGATAATTTCTTATTTTGTTCTCTATTCGAAAAACCAATAGTATCTCCCAACACCTCTTTAATTGAGTCCTTAAAGAATACATTTGTATCATATCTCTTAGATAATATATTGGCAAAAGTAGATTTACCAGTTGCCAAATCTCCCATAATCAGTAAAAGTTTCTTCATGTAAACACCTCTCAATATTCCTATTTATCCGTTCACCAAATTCTTACTTATCTCTTCGACCTATTCAAGTTTATCGAATAGAATTATAGCAGGAAAATACAAAAATTTCAACCGTATGTCACTACAGAGAACTTTTTTCCTTTTTCTCTTTATTCCCTCATACTTATTTCGAACTCGCAAGAGGAATTTGAAACGAACAAAGGAGAATAAATACAATGGCGAAAACTAAGAAACCTGAACAGGCGATTTTTTATCAAAACTTCAAGGGGGCAATCTATGGTGGAACCCCTGAGCAGGTCAAGAACCTGATGACCGCCTTTTGTCAGTATGCTTTTGATGGTATAGAACAACCATCCATTGCACCTGACATTGCAATGACATTCGGAATGATGAAAGCATCCGTCGATGCTGACCGTAAACATTATCAAGAGGTCTGCGAGCAAAATCGTATTAATGCTTTGAAGAAATGTTTCGGTTGCATGGGCACTATTAAGAAGACCGTTGCAAGAAACATTGCCCTCGAAATCGATACCAGCCTCATTCTGCCGCCGAAACTCCTCCAGCTCCTCGTTGGTGTACTGGGGATCGTTCACACCCATAATGATAGGCATAGCCGAGTGACCGCAGTTCAGGGTACCGATGCGACGCTGCAGGGAGTTGTTCAGCCGGGTAAAGGTCTTGTCATCGTACTGCCTGCCCTGTATCGGTTCATGATCGGGCGCTGCACCGCCGTGGGCAGATATCTCCCAGCCGTCACAGCCAAGGTCGTCATGGTTTTGCTGAGAGATCTGCTCCTGCATCAGTCCCAGGCCGCCCATGATGTTCCGCCGGACAGCTGCTTCCAGTGAGGTATGGACACCGCTTTCATAGTCGATGACCTGAATTCCCTTCTCTGCCAGCCCTCTGGCGGCTTCTCTGACGGCAGATATGTAGTCCTGAGCACCGGTGGTCACTTTCATGAAAGCAAAGTCACAGGTCTGCTGATAGGCTTCTGTCAGCCTGACGGCTTTTCCCGCCGGGGTGATAAATCCGATGGTCTGGGTGATGTTGGTCAGGTCATCCTGGGCGAGCTTAACCGAAGCATCCAGAATTTGCTGCAGGCTGGTGTTATCCTCAAACGGAATGGCATCGGCAGTCGGGAACCGGGATATAACTTAGCTTGGAGTCTTATCCTCATCTGTGGCCTTATATATGGTTTCTGTTCGTCAGGCCAGAGTTTTGCCGCCGTCTTTCTTCAGATCCCACCTCACGATGGACACCCTTGACTTAGGCTATGTCCTTCCCACTGCCGGGCGGACTCGGGACTTGCACCCTATAGAACGTGCGCTCACCGGGCGCACCGCGATAAACAAACACCCCCTCCCGACATTCTCAATGTCATTAAGTTAGTGGCATAGCCCGGATGGTAATCAAAAGCAAAATGAGAGTATCCAAGACATTAAACTGTTTTGGATACTCTTTTTGCAATTAGGGCATGGCAAATGAGCGGATCAGGAAATCCGCTTAAAAAAGA
>JBGVKL010000028.1:0-1954 GCA_045123675.1 Acetatifactor sp.
TGGGAAGGATATAGCCAAGACCAAGGGTGTCCACTGTGAGGTGGAATCTGAAGGAAGGTGGAGGCAAATCTCTGGTCTGACGAACAGAAATCACATCAGGCTACAGTTAAGGATAAGGTTGCACGCCAAACCGAAATCCAATAACTACTCGGAATTAACTGTGGTAAATGTGGCAGATATATGGAGAGAAAGGAACGTGTGGTACCTAGGGAGGTCTCATAGGTAGGTGGAAACAGAGTATGAAACCTATAGTAACAACGAACTATGAGAAGTCAGCAGAGGTCATAGTACCACTGCGGTTGCAAACGTAGTGGGAAGGACTGAACTTTAGGAGATGTGAGTAAATGAAAGTAACTAAAGATGGATCTAAGGACAGACAACTTCATATAGAGGACTATCTGCAAATGGTATCTGCGGAACAGAAAGAGTATGCAGAAGTGTCCGCCCATCAGAGGATTACTGAAAACAACGACATCATCGCAGATTTTCAGACGGACAATCTAATGGAACAGATTTTACACAAAGATAACCTAAATAAGGCTTACAAGAAAGTAAAATCAAACAAAGGTGCAGGCGGTATTGACGGAATGAGCGTGGATGAACTTCTAGGCTTTCTAAGGGATAACCAAGAGCAACTAATCCAAAAGATAAAGGATGGGAAATATAAACCCAATCCAGTCCGTAGGGTAGAAATACCCAAAGAAACAAAAGGCGAATTCAGAAAACTGGGAGTACCGACGGTAGTTGATAGAGTATTTCAACAAGCCATTACACAGGTGCTGTCGCCAATCTATGAGAAACAGTTTTCGGAAAACAGTTTTGGTTTTCGACCAAACAGAGGTGCACACGATGCGCTGAAACAATGCCAGACAAACGTCAATGACGGCTATGTATATGTGGTAGATATGGATTTAGAGAAGTTCTTTGATACAGTAAGTCAGAGCAAACTTATTGAAGTACTATCACGAACCATCAAGGATGGACGGGTAATATCGCTTATCCACAAATATCTCAATGCAGGAGTTATTAGCAGAGGGATGTTTGAAAAGACAGAGGTTGGTATGCCACAAGGTGGACCACTAAGCCCCCTCTTAAGTAACATAATGTTGAACGAACTGGATAAGGAACTGACACGAAGAGGACATAGATTTGTCCGATACGCAGACGACTGTATGATTTTTTGTAAAAGCAGAAAAAGTGCAGAGAGAACCTTGGAAAACATAGTGCCATATATAGAGGGAAAACTATTCCTTAAAGTAAATCGTACCAAAACGGGCGTGGCACATATCAGAAAAGTCAAGTACCTTGGATATAGTTTTTATAGATACAAGGGGAAATGCAGACTTCGAGTACATTCAAAATCAGTAACAAAGATGAAGAATAAAATCAGAGAACTTACGGATAGACACAATGGATGGGGAAATGAATATCGAGCACTAAAACTGACACAGTTCATTAGAGGATGGGTAAATTATTTTGGAATGGCTGATATGAAAAGGCTTTTGCAAGATAATGATGAATGGTTACGGCATAGAATAAGGGCAATTTACTGGAAACAGTGGAAGAAAAGTAAGACGAAATATAGAAAACTGAAAGAGCTTGGGATGGATGAAAACTTTATTCAATGGCATGCAAATATGCGACAAGGCATTTGGAACTGTAGTAGCAATAGAATGGTACAGTTCGCATTGAATAATACAAAACTCCATGAATGGGGATATCCTACATTCACGGAGTTCTATCTGAAAATATGTGAAAACTAAAGAACCGCCGTATACCGAACGGTACGTACGGTGGTGTGGGAGGTCGGTAGATAAAATAATTATCTACCTCCTACCCGATTCTTATTAAATGTTACCTAATTGTTTTACAGCGTCAGCTGCAACAATGACTTCACAATGTTCTTCCAAAAATGCGAGTATCGCTCCGTTTACTTTTTCAGTAGAGCCATATT
>JBGVKL010000029.1:0-5218 GCA_045123675.1 Acetatifactor sp.
CTTTCGCTCCCTCCATCATTTCTATAAATTGGTCAAACAAATACGCACTATCCTGAGGTCCCGGTGCACTTTCCGGATGATATTGCACACTAAAAACCCTGTCTTCCTTGCAGGCTACACCTTCCACTGTCTGATCAAGCAGGTTTAAATGTGTTACCTCCAGTTCCGTATTTGCAATACTATCAGCATCTACAGCATAAGAATGATTTTGGGAAGTAATCTCAATCTTTCCTGTTAAAAGATTTTTCACGGGATGGTTTCCACCTCTATGACCAAACTTTAATTTATAGGTTTTCGCACCATATGCCAGCGAAATAATCTGATGTCCAAGGCAAATACCAAACATGGGATACTTGCCTCGTAAACCTCTGACAAGCTGTATCACAGTCTCCACATCTGTGGGATCACCCGGTCCATTCGACAGAAAAATTCCATCCGGCTTTAACTCCTCAACCTCCTGCAAAGATACATTCCATGGCAAAACCGACACATTACAGTGCTTCCGATTTAAACTACGCACAATATTCTGCTTCATGCCACAGTCTATTGCCACTACATGATACTTCGCATTTTGAATAAAATACTGTCTGCTTTCTTTTCTGCTTACTACCGACACTGCATCCTTTGGGATTTCATACCTGTTAAGTCTGGTAAGTCCTTCCTGTAATGAAGTTTCCATATCTGTAATTAAGGCTTTTCGACTTCCCAAGTCTCGAATGGAACGAACCAGTTTTCTGGTATCTACTCCATATATACCCGGAATATGATATTTCTTCATCAATTCAGATAATGTGTATTTGCTACGAAAATTAGAAGGAATATCATTATAGTCTCTTACTACCAGACCTCCAATTGTCGGTATCTCTGTTTCAAAATCATCCTCTGCGATTCCATAATTTCCTATCAGCGGATAAGCCATCACAACCGTTTGATAAGTATAGGACGGGTCCGAAACAATCTCCTGATATCCTACTGGGGATGTATTAAAAACAATTTCCGTTATTCGATCTTCCATACAACCGAATCCGTAGCCATAGTATTCACTACCATCTTCCAGAATCAGTTTTCTATCAAATTTTTTCATAATAGCAGTCACCTCTTATATTTGTGTATGCTGTTACTTTGCAGTCCCAGCTCTTTCAGAAAGTTTTCTTTCAAACCGGTCCTTACGAAGATCCGTAGGAATGGTTGTTGGATACACTCCATTAAAACAAGCAGCACAATAGTCTTCACTCTCTACAAGCTGATTCAGTTTCTCAAGCGGTAAGTATCCTAGAGAATCCACTCCGATTATTTCTGCAATTTCTTCCATGCTATGGTGACAGGCAATCAAATTTTCCTCCGAATCAATATCCGTACCGTAATAGCAAGGATGCAAAAACGGTGGTGCTGAAATTCTCATGTGTATCTCCTTCGCTCCTGCTTCACGCAAAAGTTTCACAATACGCTTACTGGTTGTTCCTCTGACAATAGAATCATCTATTAATACAACCCGCTTTCCCTCTATCACATTCTTCACCGGACTTAGCTTAATTCTTACCTGGTCCATGCGTTCATTTTGTCCCGGAGAGATAAAAGTCCTTCCTATATATTTATTCTTAATCAGACCGATTCCATACGGAATCCCTGAGGCTCTGGAAAAGCCCAGTGCTGCCTCCAAACCACTATCCGGTACTCCAATCACAATATCTGCATCCGCCGGATAGTTTTCTGCCAATATTTCTCCCGCACGTACGCGAGACTTCGATACGGAAACACCATCAATCACAGAATCCGGTCTTGCAAAATAGATATATTCAAATATACATGTCTTCCTCTTTTGCTTGTCACAATGCTCTTTCCTCGACTCTACTCCGTTCTCACTAAATACCAGAATTTCACCGGGAAGTACATCTCTCACAAACTCTGCACCTACGGCAGCTAATGCACAGCTTTCTGATGCAATCACATAAGCTCCATCCGACATTTGACCATAACATAACGGTCTGAAGCCATATGGATCTCTTGCAGCAATCATTTTGGTAGATGACATCAATATCAAGGAATACGCACCTTCTAAAGAATACATTGCCTTACTTACTGCCTCCTCAATGCTTGGTGTCACAAGTCTTTCCCTGGTTACTACATAAGCAATGGTTTCTGTATCACTTGTTGTATGAAAAATAGCACCGGACAATTCCAGCTTGTCTCGTAATTCAAGAGCATTACTAAGATTTCCGTTGTGTGCTAATGCCATCTTTCCCTTCTGATGATTTACTTCAATCGGCTGACAGTTATTTCTTGTCGTTCCTCCTGTTGTACCATATCTGACATGTCCTACTGCCATATTACCGGCGGACAAATGAGCTAATGTGTCTTTTGAAAAAACTTCGCTGACAAGACCCAAATCTTTATAGGAGGAAAACACACCATCGTCATTTACAACAATACCGCAGCTTTCCTGCCCTCTGTGCTGCAGGGCATATAATCCATAATAAGCAATGCCTGCAACATTTTCTCTTTTGGTACTCATCACTCCGAATACACCACATTCCTCATGTATAGCCATAAGCTCACATCCTCCTATATACTTAAACTCAAATCTGTACTATTCAACTGTCACAGACTTTGCCAAATTCCTTGGTTTATCTATATCACAGCCTCGATTTAGCGCGATATAATATGCAAAAAGTTGTAATGGAATCACACCTAATACAGGCTGTAAAATCGCCTGTACCTCCGGTATCACAAACATCTCTGATGTCTGACTGCTTATTGTGTTTACCGTCTTATCAGTGGTCAATGCAATTACTTCTGCACCTCTGGATTTTACCTCCACAATGTTTGACAATGATTTTTCAACCAACGGAGCATAGGTTGGCAGTGCAACAACCAATGTTCCCGGCTCTATCAGAGAAATGGTTCCATGCTTCAATTCTCCTGCCGCATAGGATTCCGAATGAATATATGAAATTTCCTTCAATTTCAAGGAGCCTTCCAAGCCTAATGCATAATCCAAATTGCGTCCAATATAAAACACACTATTATGGTTAAAATATCTGGAAGCTATTTTCTGATAATTATCCAGTTCATTCAGCACTTGTTTAATCTGTTCCGGAAGCCTCAAAAGACCTTCCACAATTGCATCGTACTCTTCCTGTCCAATCTGCTCCAGTTCTCTTGCAAGATAGACCCCCAGCATGATTAAAAGCACCATCTGTGTGGTATATGCCTTTGTGGTTGCTACCGCAATTTCCGGTCCTGCCCATGTATAAAGAACATAATCCGATTCTCTTGCGATAGAACTTCCCATAACATTTACAATAGAAAGAACTTTCGAACCTCTTCTCTTAGCCTCGCGAAGTGCCGCCATAGAATCCAAGGTTTCTCCCGACTGGCTGATTACAATTACTAACGTAGATTCTCCAAGTAACGGTTCACTATATCGAAACTCCGAAGCCAGACACGCCTCCACTGGAATATGCAATAGTTTTTCTAAGGTATACTTTCCTACCATGCCGACATGATAGGCAGAACCACATGCAACAATATAAATTCTGGAGACATTTCGGATGAAGTCTTCCGTACCCTTTAATTCCTCCAGTACAATTTTTCCATCAGCTACTCTTGGAGATACGGTCTTGCGGACGGCTTCCGGTTGTTCCATAATCTCCTTAAGCATAAAGTGTGCATATCCGCCTTTTTCTGCTGCAGTCACATCCCATTCAATGGTATGCTTCTCTTTTTCAAGCAGAGTTCTGTCGCTGTCATATATTTCCACCTTGCCTGCTGTAATAACAGCCACCTCATCATCTTCCATATATGTCACGGTTCTGGTATGTGAAAGAAGTGCGGTAACATCCGATGCAATATAATTTCCTTCTTCGCCATATCCAATGAGTAGTGGTGCATCTTTTCTCGCAGCCAGCATCTGTTCCGGATAGTCAGAACAGAGAATCCCCATAGCATAGGCACCTTTTATCCTATTTAGTACGGCATATACCGCATCCATCAGATTGGAATATTTCTTATAATAATATTCCAGTAACTGCACAATTACTTCCGTATCTGTATCCGAAGAAAATCTGATTCCTTTACGAATAAGAGAATTTTTAATTTCCAGATAGTTCTCTATAATTCCATTGTGAACCACTGCAATTTTCCCTTCCTGACCAACATGGGGATGTGCATTTACATCATTTGGCTCACCATGAGTAGCCCATCTGGTATGCCCAATTCCGATACCGCCGGACATCGGTTCTTCTGCCTCCAAAATTGTTCGCAAAACGGACAAACGCCCCTTACTCTTCTTTACCTGCAACTTACCATCCGTTGATACCACTGCAACACCCGCTGAATCATATCCTCTGTATTCCAGCCTTTCCAAACCATCTAATAAAACCTTTACGGCTTCTGTTTTTCCGGCAAATCCTATTATTCCGCACATACTCTTACTCCTTTACTTCTTTGAACATTCTAATGCAGCCGAAATAAATCCCTTGAATAGTGGATGTGGCTGATTCGGACGACTTTTAAATTCAGGATGAAACTGTACACCTACAAAAAACGGGTGTTCTTCTATCTCTACAGTTTCTACCAATCTATTGTCCGGTGAGGTTCCGCTAATTACCAAACCTGCTTCCGTCAATTTCTCCCGATAATTATTATTAAATTCGTAGCGGTGACGGTGACGCTCTGAAATTATTTCTGCGTTATAGCACTTTTCCATTCTTGTTCCCTGCTTAATGCTGCACGGATAACTTCCAAGACGTAAAGTACCTCCTTTGTCAATCTCATCACTCTGCCCCGGCATAAAATCTATTACCTTATGGGCACATTGCTCATCAAATTCTCCGGAATGTGCATCACTAAGCCCTAAAACATTTCTGGCAAATTCGATTACTGCAATCTGCATTCCAAGGCAAATACCAAAATAAGGAATTCTATTTTCACGAGCATATTTTGCAGCTAAAACCATTCCTTCTATACCACGATTTCCAAAGCCTCCCGGAACAATGATTCCATGTAATCCCAGAAATACCTCTTTCACATTTTCTTTTGATATGTTTTCCGAATCAATCCAATGGATTTTCACAAAGGTATTCAACTCATACCCTGCGTGACTCATGGCTTCCGCCACGGACAGATATGCATCGTGAAGCTTCACATATTTACCTACTAATCCAATGTGAACCTCCTCTGAACGGTTTCTGATTCGCTCCACCATCTGTTCCCATTC
>JBGVKL010000030.1:0-4350 GCA_045123675.1 Acetatifactor sp.
TCTGAACAGATACAACAGAATAATCCAATATTTGTTGTGCTATCTTATAGCACGGCTGCTTTTTTGCCAATAGCTGCAACCTGCTCAACTGTCATTTGTGCAACCTTGGCGATAGTGTTGATGTTGACATTTTCCTTTAACATACCAACAATCATATTTTGCTCCTTTTCAGCAGCCCCCTGGCTGATACCTTGGCTGATACCATCTGCCAAAGCTGCCGCCCTGATATTATCTCTTTCAATATTCCAAATCTTTTCTTGGTCAAATAAGGTAAGCATGATATCCTCAACCTCCTTCTCTCTTTCACTCAAGTATTCTGTCAGTAGATTTTTATCGCGGCAAATCCTGATAATTTCTTTTGCCGCTGTTAAGGTTCTGCCATGCAGGGCAACCTGTTCATTGAATACCCTGCAAAAGCCGATGTATTGATTTATAATATCATCGCTGTCGCTGAGATAAATAATCTTCACCTTGGCATCTATGCAGCAATCCGTATCAGGAAAAAATTCATCCTTCAGCGACAATATATCAGGATGATGTTCTTTTTCACCAGTGTAGATAACGTACAGTTCAGGCTTTGGCATATCAGCTTTCTTGCTGCCATACAGCTGGATTTTGTTGTTCGTAAAGTAATCCTGATAGGTACTCATCAGATATATCAAGGAACGGACAATGATGTTTGCTGACCAGGTGGATTGTGCTTCTACCAATATCATCAGCTGATTGCCTCTGACCATGAATCCCAAGTCATTATATATGCCGTTCATCAGAATGGACTGCAAGGTAACAATGTCCAAATCATCTTTAGTTATAGCCTTATCATCTGGATGCAATGCCTGATACAGCTGTATAAGATATTTCTTGTCAGAAAACATATCTCGAAAGACTGTATCTTTGACAGTGTATTTGGGTTGTCTTCCCTTCGTCACTGCTATCTTCCCTCCTTCAGACATATATACTACAATTCTGTAATCTGTGTTATTATTATATCATAAGTTTGGTAATTTGAATACACAAAATCTTTATTTTACGTATAGTATAAGGCGTAGCAATCAGATAGCATTTAGTACGTAAAAAGGGAAAATTTCAGTTTGTCGTAGTGCTTGATTGTTACTTCGTGCACATACTGACTAAAATGGTTTGATAGTTCGTGGACTCTGTTCAGACATTTAAAAGGGACAGGTAGCGGCAGTACCCATAGAAAACCTTTGTTGTACCTCGGTGCTTAACGATACGCGAGCCGTAGGCGAAGCGTGAGTTTAGCATCCGCTAGGTACAACTAGGAGCGCGAGCGTGTTTTCTATGGGTAGCTGTCCCGCTCAGCCCATTTTTAATCTGAACAGAATCCACAAACTAACAAAACGCATCCGTTAATGTTCTAAAAGTCTCGTATCTGCACGACGATAAACTGAAATTTCCAGTTTTGGGGGGTATTGGCGATGTGATATAATATAAAAGGGGAGAAGGTGATATTATGCCGGAAATAAGCCGTTTCATGGGAATGATTATAACCATGTATTGTTTTGATGATGAGCGGCATCATAAGCCGCATGTTCATGTGAGATATGGTGAGTATAAATGCTCTGTATCTATTGATGGCTCGTTGCTGGCTGGCAAGATACCTGAGAAGCAGCTGAAAATCCTGACAGCATGGCTGCTCATTCATGAGGCAGATTTGTACAAAGAGTGGAATAAGGCTGTTAAGGGTGAAAATCCTGCTAAAATCAGCCCGCTGAGATAAAGGAGGACAAGCATATGTATGTAGTAAATGGTGTTGCCTATGCCGATGATTTGAAAGCTGATGCAGAAATAGAAGATTTCAAGATTCTTGACCGGCTGTATATGCTGGTGACATTTTCAGGTGGGGAGAAGCGCATTTTTGATGTTGAGCCTTTGTTGCAGTATCCTGCGTACAGGGAGCTGGAAAAGCAGGAAGTCTTTGATACAGCCAGGCTGAATGGCGGTACGATAACCTGGCTGAATGGGGCAATAGATGTCAGCCCGGAAAAGGTTTATGAGATTAGTTATCCTTATGAAGGATGAGGCAGATTTGTACAATAAATCTTATCTATAATGTAGGAAATTGACACCTAATTTTGTTTATGCTATAATGTTGCTGTTATAAGTGTGAAAGACAATCGCTGGTGCTGTGCACTTGTGCGCATGTGCTTGAGGAAAGTCCGGGCTCCACAGGGCAGTGTGCTGGATAACGTCCAGCGGGGGTGACCCCAGAGATAGTGTCATAGAAACGGAAACCGCCTAAGCAGGTCCGCCTGCCGGCAAGGATGGAAAGGTGCGGTAAGAGCGCACCAGCAGCCAGGTGACTGGCTGGCTTGATAAACCTCACATGGAGCAAGACCGAATAGGGAAGGATACGAGGCGGCCCGCTGACCTTCCGGGTGTGTCGCTAGAGCTGTCAGGCAACTGGCAGTCCAGATAAATGATTGTCACCGCGCAAGCGGAACAGAACTCGGCTTATTGAGCACTTATAATTTTATAAAAAAATTTTGGCATCAGGCAGGACTTTGGTCCGCCTATGTCGAATGCTACAACAGAAATGGGTTTTATTTTTATATAAAAAGCCTAATCCAGCCCAGGAGCGGGGGAACCAAATTATTAATTCTAGTGTGAAAGCGGCATGGTGAAGAAACATGTGGCGGAAGCATAAAGGTTATTGGGGTGAATTATAAGCGGCGGCTTCGGCAAGACCGCGAAGAAAGGGTGTATCTCCACCCTAACCCGACAGCTAACCTCGCAGGCGAAAAGAGAGAGGAGTGTCTTTTTGGGTAGCGTAAAACGTATTTTGGTGCTATCTATGATGATGTGCCTGTTTTCAGCGGTGGCTTTTGCATCAGCTTTCCGCATGGGAGATCAGGGCAGCGAGGTAGCGGAGATTCAGGGGCAGCTGGCTAGTCTTGGTTATGATGTAGCGGCAGATGGGGATTTCGGTCCTGCAACGGCGGAGGCAATCAAGTCTTTTCAGAGTTCTCGGGGGCTGGAGGCTGACGGTCTGGTCGGTCCTAGTACCTATTCGGCTCTTATGGGACGCAGCATGCCTCAGGTAAGCCGCAGCTCGAACTACATCTCACGCAGGGTAGTGGCCAACTCCATGAATTATCTTGGTGTGCCGTATGTTTTTGGCGGCACCTCGCCAAGCGGGTTTGATTGCTCCGGCTATGTGCGCTATGTATTCGCCAATGCCGGTATTTATCTGCCTCGTACAGCAGATGCGCAGTATGAGGTTGGTACGCCGGTTTCCAGGGGCGAGCTGGTGCCTGGTGATCTGGTCTTTTTCTCAACCTATGAGTACGGACCGTCTCATGTGGGCATTTATCTGGGGGACAGCAGCTTTATCAATGCATCTTCCAGCCGTGGCGTAGCCATTGATTCCTTGAACAGTGGTTACTGGGGCTCCTGCTATATTGGTGCCCGCAGGGTTTTGTAAAGTTATTTTAAGGGGCGTTGTCCGCCCCTTGTTTTTTTGCAAAAAAATAGAATTGGCTAAAGCCAATTCCAGCTAGGGCGTGTTGATTAATGTATAACAGATGAATAGTCATTATTTACATATTATTTAAGCCAAATCAAAGCGCACCCCAGGTGCACAAAAGCCAAGAAACGCACAGCCAATTTTTCGTAGCGTGTTGCAATTCTGCGATATTGTTTTAACCTCTGAAAGAAACATTCTACGTTGCTACGCTCCTTGTATTGCCACCAGTCAATCTCCCGGTGTACTTTATCATTCGACTGCGATGGGATACAGTGTGTGCATCCTATATCTTCAATTTTTATGCGGATATTTTTTCCACGATATGCCTTATCAGCCATGATTATGGATTTATTAACGGGTGTATATTCCAACAGTTCTGTAGCTATGGTGGAATCATGCACATTTCCTCCTGAGAGCATCACATGCAATGGGTAGCCCAATGCATCAACGGAAGCATGTATCTTGGTATTCTTCCCACCACGGCTGATCCCAATATGCTCATTCACATCACTGTCAGCTCCCCTTTTTTTGCACCAGCACTATGCTGGTGCGCCTTACAAGAAGTGCTGTCTATGCTGATATCTTGCAGGTCGGCCTCAATTCTGAGTTCATGGAATATTTTTTCGAAAATCCCATACTTCTGCCATTTTGCAAAGCATTTGTAGACTGTATTCCATTTACCATAACGCTCAGGAAGGTCACGCCACGGTGCACCGCTACGGGCAAGCCAAATAATGCCATTGACAGTTGTTCGAATATCATTGTAGGGACGTCCCTTTGTCCCTGCTCCTCGAACAGGGAATAACGAACAAATTCGTTCCCACTCATCATCTGTCAACTCATAGCGTCTTTTCTGTATCTTC
>JBGVKL010000031.1:0-12711 GCA_045123675.1 Acetatifactor sp.
AGCACTAAGGCCATTGCAAGGAAGAGTGCACATTGAACTAAAATTTTTGTTGATTTGTTTTTGGACATAAAAATAACCCCTTTCACGAGTTCAGGGGCTGTTACAAGAATTATAATAAAGATTTTGATGTAACAGCGGATGTAATATTTTGTCACGGTGAAACCGCGGTTCGAAGCCTCTACTCCCATGCTTTGAAGCTCAGGAACCAACAAAAATTCCTGATTAAATATCTGCTCTGATAAATTGTATTATATCACACTTCACTTGTGATATCAATAAAAATCTGATATTTTAAATTTCCAAGTGTACATTATAATGAATCACAATATTGTGTATATTAATGAAGCCGATTATCAATCAAGACAGTCGGCTGTTTTAATATATTCACTTACAATATGTCTGAATTCCTTTTCTCTTATGTTCACTTACCACATGCAACCTATCAATAATCTTTGCTTTATCTTTGTCAACAGCATTTCCTGCGATACAAGCATCCAGTTCCTCGTAAGTTACTCCCATTTCGCTTTCGTCAGTCTGACCGTCAAACAAGGCTGCTGACGGAGCTTTTTTAATTATAAATTCAGGAGCATTAAGGAATGTGAGAAATTCATATATTTCCGTTACTGTTAAATCAGCTATCGGATTAAAGTCATGTGCTCCGTCACCCCACTTGGTAAAATAACCGACATAAGCCTCACTACGGTTTCCTGTTCCTGCAACAAGTCGGTTTTCACTTGCAGCGATAGCATATAATGTAAGCATGCGAATACGAGGTGCCATATTGCTTAGAGCTGAATTATTCAATTCCGTTATGCCTGCAAGTGCATTAATCTCTGCTTCTTTTACAGGAGTCAGATCCACGGTTCTTGTCTCAATGCTGTATTGCTGTGCAACCTCTTTTGCATCCACCGCATCTTCATCATAATTTCGTTTTGTGCTACAAGGCATAATAATTCCAACAGTGTTTTCGCAAGCAGCTTTGCAAAGAATCCCAACCAATGCAGAATCCTTACCTCCGCTATTTCCGTACACAATACCTTTTGCACCACTATCAGCTAATACAGACTTTATGAACTCGACTCTATTTTCAAATTCTGCTTTATAATCTCGCATTCATATCACTTCTTTCCAAGCAAACTTACCAAACGATTTGCAGCTTCTACCGTGTCTTCCGGACTTCCGAAAGTGGAAAATCTGAAATATCCCTCGCTGCAAGCGCCAAATCCTTCTCCTGGAGTTCCGACAACCTGAATCTCATTTAAGAGATAATCGAAAAACTCCCAGCTTCCCATACCATCCGGACACTTCATCCAGATATAAGGAGCATTTTTACCGCCACAGTACCATATTCCAAGTTTGTCAAGTGCCTTCATCAGCACCTTTGCATTATTCTTATAAACCTTTATATTATCATGAATTTGTTTCTGACCTTCGGGGGTAAATACTGCAGCACCGCCTTTTTGAATTATGTATGATACACCATTGGTTTTTGTGGTACGGTTCCTTACCCACATTTCATTAAAATTCATTCCCTGTCTTACAAGTTTTTTAGGTATAACAGTATAACCAAGTCGTGTTCCTGTAAATCCTGCTGTTTTTGACAGTGAACAAATTTCAATTGCACAGGTTTCTGCTCCATCTAATTCAAAAATGCTGTGAGGCAAACTTTCATCTTCTATAAACGCCTCATAAGCCGCATCAAAAAGAATTACAGATCCATTTTTATTTGCAAAATCCACCCAAGCCTGAAGCTGATTACGGCTGAACACTGCACCTGTCGGATTGTTCGGAGAACAAATATATAAAATATCCGCCTTAACCTCTTCGGATGGTGATGGCAAAAATCCATTATCTTTTCCCGAGGCAAGATGTACTATTTTTCTGCCTGCCATAACATTTGCATCAACATATGCAGGATATGCAGGCTCGATTACAAGTGCAGAGCTGCCTCGGTCAAAAAGATCGAGAATATCACCAAGTTCGTCACTTGCACCGCTGGACACAAATACTTCATCGGTTGATACTGTTACTCCTCTGTCGGCATAGTATTTTGCGATGGTTTCACGAAGAAACGGTGCTCCGCATTCGGGCATATAGCCGTGAAAATTTTCTTTCTTCGCCTGATCGTCAACTGCTTCATGCAGTGCACGAATTACAGCATCGCAAAGCGGAAGTGATACATCGCCGATGCCCATACGATAAAGATGCTTATCGGGATTTGCTGCCAAATATGCCTTTGTCTTCTGTGCAATGTTGTAAAAAAGGTATGAATCCTTTAAGTCTGCGTAATGTGTGTTTGGTGTAATCATTCTATTACATCTCCTTCGTATATCATTTCTGCCGGTCCCGTCATGGTAACAGAATAGTCCGGCGCTATTTTTATTTTCAGAGTACCACCGTCTAACACAACAGATATTTCATCATCAAACGAGCAGTAACCTTGTTTTATTGCTGCCGCAGTCGATGCGCAGGCACCCGTTCCGCAGGCCATTGTCACTCCACTGCCACGCTCCCATACACGCATTCTAAGAGTGTGCCTGTCTATGACTTCCACAAACTCAACATTTACTCCATCCGGAAAAGCACGATGATGCTCCATTTTAGGCCCTAACGTCAAAAGTGGTGCTTTTTCAATGTCCGCAACAAAACTGACTGCATGAGGATTGCCCACAGAAACAGGAGTACAGGTGACCTTTTCACCATCTACATCAAGCTGTAGATTTTCTGACACCTCGGCTTTTCCCATTCCTACAGATACCGTTTTTACCTTGCCGTTTGAAACATTCAAATCAAGTGTTTTAATGCCCGAAAGAGTTTCTATTCTGAGGTGCTTTTTGTCTGTATAGCCTTTGTCGTATACATACTTTCCGACACAGCGGATGCCATTACCGCACATTTTTGCTTCACTTCCATCTGCATTGAATATTCGCATTTTGAAATCTGAAATTTCTGACGGAGAAATATATATCATTCCGTCCGAACCTGCTCCAAAATGGCGTTCAGATAACTTTATTGACAAATCCTCAATATTTGCAGGCACTTCGCCGTAAACATACAAATAATCATTTCCAAGGCCGTGCATTTTCGTAAAGTGCATTATCCGTTCCTCCTTGCTCTGTTGATAAATTTTACTACTGCACAACAAATCAGTCCAAGAAAAGTCCCACCTAAAACAGAACCCACTGTAATTACCGTCTTTTTATTTTTCATTGTGCATACCTCCTTTAAGCGTCTATTGTAGATATTCCTATTGTCATTTCCTCAAGAACATCCAGTAAAACCTTTACTGTATCTAATGATGTAAACATTGTGATATTATTTTCTGTTGCTGTTCTTCTTATTGCAACGCCATCTTCGTAGTGCACACCCGATAGAATGGCACGGGTACATATAACATAGCTGACATATCCTGCACGAATTGCTTCAAGTATCTCCGTGCTTCCTTCTGAGAGCTTTCTGAGTATTCTTGTTTTAATGCCATGCTTTTTCAAAAACTCTGCCGTTCCGATTGTTGCCTCGATATTGAATCCCATATCGTAGAAGCGCTTAACAAGCGGCAGAGCCTCTTCTTTATCCTCATCGGCAAGCGTTACAACAACAGTACCATAATTTTGAAGCTTCATTCCCGAAGCCGTAAGTGCTTTGTACATCGCCCTTGGAAATTTATCATCATATCCGATTGCTTCGCCTGTTGACTTCATTTCCGGTGAAAGATACGAATCCATTCCGTTAAGCTTTGAAAATGAGAATGCAGGTGCTTTTACATAATGACGCATTTTTTCGTCAGGATAAACCTCTGTTACACCTTGCTCTTTAAGGCTTTTTCCGAGGATAACCAAAGTTGCAATATCTGCAAGGCTGTAGCCTGTAGATTTTGAGAGAAATGGCACCGTTCTTGAAGAACGCGGATTTACTTCGATGATATAAACATTTTCTTTTTCATCCACAATGAACTGAATATTGAAAAGTCCGATAATACCAATGCCAAGTCCTAATTTTTCGGTATAATCAAGAATTGTTTCCTTGACCTTTTTGGATACGCTGTATGTGGGATAAACACTTATTGAGTCGCCGCTGTGAACTCCGGTTCTTTCAACAAGCTCCATAATACCCGGAACAAATACTGACTTGCCATCGCATATAGCATCCACTTCAAGCTCCTTGCCCCTGATATATTTATCAACCAAAACCGGCTTATCTTCGTCAATTTCTACGGCAGTTTTAAGATAGTGGCGAAGAGCTTCTTCTTTTGCAACAATCTGCATAGCACGTCCGCCTAATACAAAGCTTGGTCTTACAAGTACGGGATAGCCAATTTCTTCCGCCGCCTTTATCCCATCTTCTATGTTCGTAACTGCACGTCCGGGCGGTTGTGGGATACCAAGCTCTTTTAACAGTTTTTCAAAAGCATCTCTGTTCTCAGCTTTATCTATTGCTGCACAGTCTGTACCGATAATTTTTACACCTCTGTCATACAATGGCTGTGCAAGATTTACCGCAGTTTGCCCTCCAAGGGTTACAATTACACCCTCTGCATTTTCTAATTCAATAATATTCATTACATCTTCAGGTGTCAGCGGTTCAAAATAGAGCTTATCACTCGTTGTATAATCAGTTGAAACTGTTTCGGGATTGTTATTTATAATAATTGCCTCGAAACCGGCTGCCTTAATTGTTTTAACAGCATGTACTGTTGAATAGTCAAATTCCACACCCTGACCGATTCTGATAGGGCCCGAACCAAGAACGATTACCTTTTTCTTATCCGATACCTTTGATTCATTTTCGCCCTCGTAGGTTGAATAGAAGTATGGAATATAGCTGTCAAACTCTGATGCACAGGTGTCAATCATTTTATATACAGGCATAATGCATGCTTCTTTTCTTGTTTTAAATACTTCAGTTTCCGGTTTGTTCCACAACAGTGCAATTTCCTTATCTGAAAATCCCATTTTCTTTGCTTTTATAAGTTCATCTGTATTCCCAACAGAATATTTTAACGCTCCTTCTTCATCAATGATGTTTTTTAGCTTTCTAATGAAGAATCTGTCAATCTGCGTTTTTTTGCAAATCGTATTAATTTCTGTACCTTTTCGAAGTAATTCTGCTATAGCATAAATTCTGTCATCAGTTCCAATTTTGATGTAATCGAGCAGGTCTGCAACCGATATTTCATCAAACTTTTTGTGATGCAAATGCCATACACCGATTTCCAATGAGCGAATCGCTTTTAAAAGACTTTCTTCAAATGTTCTGCCAATTGACATCACCTCGCCTGTTGCCTTCATCTGTGTGCCAAGCTTGTTGTTTGCATCGGTAAATTTATCGAAAGGAAATCTCGGCATTTTTGTTACCACATAGTCAAGAGTCGGTTCAAATGATGCAGGTGTGTTCGCTATTCTGATTTCGTCAAGTGTCATACCCACACCGATTTTTGCCGATACCCTTGCAATCGGATATCCGCTTGCCTTTGAGGCGAGTGCCGATGAACGGGATACTCTCGGATTTACCTCTATCAAATAATACTGAAATGATTTTGGATCAAGTGCAAACTGAACATTGCAGCCGCCTTCGATTTTAAGAGCACGGATAATTTTAAGTGCGCTGTCACGAAGCATATGATATTCCTTATTTGTTAGTGTCTGCGAAGGACACACAACAATAGAATCACCCGTATGAATACCGACAGGATCAAGATTTTCCATATTACAGATAGTAATTGCTGTATCGTTGGAATCTCTTATTACCTCGTATTCGATTTCCTTAAAGCCTTTAATACTCTTTTCGATTAAAACCTGATGGACAGGTGAAAGACTAAGCGCATTTTTCATTATCTGCAAAAACTCTTCCTCATTGTCTGCAAAGCCGCCACCTGTTCCACCGAGAGTGAATGCAGGTCGAAGCACAACGGGATAACCTATTTCTTTTGCAACCTTCAATCCTTCTTCCATAGAATTTGCAATATCCGAAGGAAGCACAGGCTCTCCAAGGCTTTCACAAAGCTCCTTGAACAATTCTCTGTCCTCGGCTCTTTCAATACTTTCACTCTTTGTTCCTAAAAGCTCGGTACGGCACTCTTTCAATATACCTTTCTTTTCGAGCTGCATAGCAAGATTAAGACCTGTCTGACCGCCAATTCCCGGCAAGATTGCATCCGGTCTTTCGTGTCTGATAATTTTTGCGATATATTCAAGATTAAGAGGCTCCATATAAACCTTATCTGCAACTGTAGTGTCTGTCATAATTGTTGCAGGATTTGAATTGCAAAGTATAACCTCATAACCCTCTTCACGAAGTGCAAGACAGGCTTGTGTGCCTGCATAGTCAAATTCTGCAGCCTGACCGATTACAATAGGACCGGAACCGATAACGAGAACTTTTTTTATATCTTGTCTTTTAGGCATTTTCTTTTTCTCCCTTCATCAGTTCAATAAATTCATCAAATAAATATGTGCTGTCCTGCGGTCCGGGTGCACTTTCGGGATGATATTGCACAGAAAAAACCTTATCTTTTCTGCATTCAACCCCTTCAACCGTATTGTCAAGTAAATTTATATGTGTAATATCTAAATCGGTATCCAGAATGCTGTCTTTTTCTACAGCATAGGAATGATTTTGAGAAGTGATTTCAATTTTGTTTGTTTTTAAATTTCGTACCGGATGATTGCCGCCACGGTGTCCGAATTTAAGTTTATATGTTTTTGCTCCGTAGGAAAGTGCAATAATCTGATGTCCAAGACAGATTCCGAATATAGGATATCTGCCTTTCAGTTTTTTAATGGTTTCAACTGTTTCAGGAACATCCGTAGGATCTCCGGGACCGTTTGAAATAAACACACCGTCAGGACTAAAACTTTCTATCTCCTCGGCTGTCGTATTCCACGGAACAACCGTGACGGAGCATTCTCTGTTTTGAAGAGAACGCAGAATATTTTGTTTCATACCGCAGTCTATTGCTACAACATGGTACTTTTTATTTTCCGTAGGAAAATATCCTGTTTTTGGTCTGCTTACTTTTGAAACTGCGTCTTTTGGTATTTCAGTATTTCTCAATATTTCAAGTCCTTGCCGGAGTGTTGTGCCGATTCCTGTAATCAACACCTTACGGCTTCCCAAATCACGGATAGAGCGTGTAATTTGTCTTGTATCAACTCCGTATATACCGGGAATATGATATTTTTTCATTGTTTGAGACAAGCTCTCAACACTTCGGAAATTTGAAGGTTCATCATTATATTCACGAACAATGAGTGCTCCGATTGTTGGTGTTTTCGTTTCAAAATCATCTTCACAGATTCCATAATTTCCAATCAGAGGATAGGTCATAACAACAGCCTGATAGGTGTATGACGGATCTGATACAATTTCCTGATAACCTACCATTGAAGTATTGAAAACAATTTCGCATACTTTATCTGACAAGTCACCAAAAGCAAAACCCTCATATTCACTCCCGTCCTCTAAAATTATTTTTCTGTTAAATTTTTCTGCCATGATGAACCCTCGCTTCTTAAATTTATTTTAAAGTGAAATAAAACTGTTCAGATTGCCGCTTTGCAGTGAGCGGTGCCGTACAAGTGTACTGCCCCGAGCAAAAAGTGGTGAGATGGGCAGTTTTATTCAGCTTTAGACTCGGATATTTTTTGTTCAAATCGATTCTTTGGTATGTTTGTCATAACCGGAGTTGGATATTCACCATCAAAACAAGCACTGCAATAATCTGTGCTTTCAATCAAATCTCCGAGTTTTTCTTTTGGCAAATATCCCAGGCTGTCTGCACCAATCATTTCGGCTATTTCCGGAATTGTATATTTACAGGCTATCAGATGTTCTTCAGAATCTATATCCGTTCCGTAATAGCACGGATGGAGAAACGGCGGAGCGGAAATCCTCATGTGTATCTCTTTCGCTCCTGCATCTCGAAGAAGCTTTACTATTCTTCCGCTTGTAGTACCTCTTACAATAGAATCATCGACCAAAACAACTCGCTTTCCCGACACAGTTTCTTCAACTGCACTCAGCTTTATTTTAACTTGGTCAACTCTTGTTTCCTGTCCCGGCGAGATGAAAGTTCTGCCGATATATTTATTCTTTATAAGACCGATACCATACGGAATTCCTGATTTTTCAGAAAAACCTAATGCTGCATCCAACCCCGAATCCGGAACACCAATTACAACATCTGCATCAACAGGATGACACTCAGCTAAGATATGTCCGGCTTTCTTTCGTGCTTTGTGAACTGATACGCCGTCTATCTTGGAATCCGGCCTTGCAAAATAAATATATTCAAAAATACAGGTCTTCTTTGTTTTTGTACTGCAATGCTCTTTTCGGGACTCTATACCGCTTTTTGAAAACACAAGAATTTCTCCGGGCAACAAATCTCTGATAAATTCTGCACCGACAGCTGATAATGCACAGCTTTCAGAAGCAATAACATAAGTACCATCACTTATTTTTCCGTAGCACAGCGGTCTGAAGCCATAAGGATCACGACAGGCAATCATTTTTGCAGGTGACATAACCACAAGTGAGTATGCACCGCAGAGTATATCCATGCTTCGGCTTACTGCTTCTTCAATTGATGGTGCATTTAACCTTTCCTTTGTTATGATATATGCAATCGTTTCAGTATCGCTTGTTGTATGAAATATTGCACCTGTAAGTTCAAGCTTGTTTCTGAGTTCATAAGCATTTGACAGATTTCCATTGTGTGCAATCGCCATTTTTCCTTTCTGGTGATTCACCTCAATCGGCTGACAGTTTTTCCTGCTCGAACCTCCTGTTGTTCCGTATCTTACATGACCGACCGCCATATTTCCCTTAGGAAAATCACGAAGTTTCGATCCGCCAAACACTTCACCGACTAGTCCTATATCCTTATGTGAATAAAATAATCCGTCATCATTTACTACAATGCCGCATGCTTCCTGACCCCTGTGCTGCAGAGCATATAACCCATAATACACAAGATCAGAAACATTGGTTTGCGCAGAAGAAAAAACGCCGAATACTCCGCATTCTTCATGTATAGACATTACTTCACACTCCTCTCAAATGCCGCTCCGATGAAGCCACAGAAAAGAGGATGTGCCTTATTGGGACGGCTCTTAAATTCGGGATGATACTGAACGCCGACATGGAATGGTCTTTTTGTAATTTCAACTGTTTCTACAAGTCTGCCGTCAGGTGAAGTTCCGCTAAGTGTAAGTCCTTTACCTTCAAGTATATCTCTGTATTCATTATTAAATTCATAGCGATGTCTGTGTCTTTCTGAAATCGAAGTTTCACCATAGCAACGCTCCATTGTTGTATCAGGCTTAATTTCGCAGGGATATGCACCCAACCTCAATGTGCCACCCTTATCTATATCATCGCTCTGACCGGGCATAAAATCTATTACTTTATGCTTACACTGCTCATCAAACTCACCAGAGTTTGCATCGGTTATGCCGCAGATATTTCTTGCATATTCAATAACTGCAATCTGCATACCGAGACAAATTCCGAAATACGGAATTTCCTTTTCTCTCGCATATTTTGCGGCAAGAATCATACCTTCAATTCCACGATTGCCAAATCCGCCCGGAACTAAAATTCCGTCAAGACCGCAAAGCTTTTCTTCGTAATTGTCATTTGTAATTTCTTCCGAGTCAATCCATTTTATATCAATATGCGCATTATGATAGTATCCGGCATGACGAAGGGCTTCTGCAACAGAAAGATAAGCATCGTGAAGTCCGACATATTTTCCTACAAGACCGATATTAACATTGTGTTCTCTTGTCTTTATACGTTCGACCATCTGACTCCACTCGGTTAAGTCAGGTTTCGGAGCATCTATTCCAAGTTCTCTGCACACAACCGCTGAGAAGTTTGATTTTTCAAGCATAAGAGGTGCTTCATAAAGGTTTGGAAGCGTAATGTTTTCGATAACACAATCAGGTTTTACATTGCAAAATAGTGAAATTTTCTTGAAAATGGATTCATCAAGAGGTTCATCACAACGCAGAACCACAATATTGGGGTTAATGCCCATTCCTTGCAGTTCCTTTACCGAATGCTGTGTCGGCTTGGATTTATGTTCGTTGGAACCACGAAGAAAAGGAACTAATGTAACATGAATAAACAGACTGTTTTCCCTGCCGACCTCTATGGAAATCTGACGGATTGCTTCAAGAAACGGCTGCGATTCAATATCGCCGATAGTTCCACCGATTTCTGTAATTACCACATCCGCATCTGTCTTCTTACCGACACTGTAAACAAATTCTTTAATTTCGTTTGTAATATGAGGGATTACCTGAACTGTTGAGCCTAAGTATTCGCCGCGGCGTTCTTTATTGAGTACATTCCAGTAAACCTTTCCTGTGGTAAGATTGGAATATTTGTTAAGGTTTTCATCAATAAATCTTTCATAATGTCCAAGGTCAAGGTCGGTTTCTGCACCATCTTCGGTTACATATACTTCGCCATGCTGATACGGACTCATTGTGCCGGGATCAACATTTATATACGGATCAAGCTTCTGTGCCGCAACCTTGAGTCCTCTTGCTTTCAAAAGTCTTCCCAGCGATGCAGCGGTAATACCTTTACCAAGCCCCGAAACAACACCTCCGGTTACAAATATATATTTTGTCATAGGTAATCCTCTCCTTTTCAAGCAAAATTTACTCAACTGTTACTGACTTTGCAAGGTTCTTAGGTTTATCAATATCACAGTTGTTTTCTTTAGCAACATAATATGCCAATAGTTGCAACGGAACAATTTCTACCGGTGCACCTAGTAAAACATCAACCTTTGGTATCATAATCATATCATCCGCAAGAGATGCCATTTTTGTGTTTTCCTTGAAAGTAACAGCCAAAACTTCCGCACCTCTCGCTTTAACTTCGACAATGTTATTCATTGTCTTTTCTGTCATTTTATCGTTACAGCAAAGAGCAATTACCGGGCAATGTTCTTCTATCAATGCAATAGTTCCGTGTTTCAATTCTCCTGCAGCATAACTTTCTGCATGGATATATGAGATTTCTTTCATCTTCAGTGCTGCTTCTAATGCTACTGCATAATCCGTGTTGCGCCCGATAAAAAACATCGAATCAGAACTATGATATTTCTTTGCAAGTTCAGGTATTGACGGATTCATATCCAAAACCTGCTGGATTCGCTTTGGAAGCGATTTCAGCTCCTCAATCAATTCTTTATACTCGGATGCAGAAATTTTTTCAAGCTTCTTTGCAGCATATATTGCAAACAAGTACATAACAATAAGTTGAGTTGTATAGCCCTTTGTTGTTGCAACGGCAATCTCAGGACCTGCCCATGTATAGAGGGTGTAATCTGCCAGCTTTGCTATTGTACTTCCGACAACATTTACAATAGCAAGAGTTTTAGCACCTAAACTTTGACATTCCTTCATAGCTGCTATCGTGTCAGCAGTCTCACCGGATTGTGATAATACAATGAGAAGTGTGTGTTCATCAATAAGAGGTTCGTTGTACCTTAGTTCGCTTGCAAGCTCTACCTGCACCGGAATTTTACATAGTTTTTCTATTGTGTTTTTTCCCGAACAGCCTGCATAATATGCCGAACCGCAAGCTGTAATAACAATTTTGTTGATACTTTTTAAATAATCATCAGACAAATCCAAATCATCAAGATGTACTTCGCCGTCTTGCAATCTAGGAGACATTGTTGCTTCTATAGCCCTTGGCTGCTCCATTATTTCCTTGAGCATAAAGTGTTCATATCCGCCACGCTCTGCAGCCTGAATGTCCCATGTAATTCTGTTTGTCTTCTTTTCTATTGGTTTGCCTGCACAATCATATACTTGGATATTGTCAGCGGATATTTCTGCAAATTCTCCGTCTTCAAGATAGATAATATTTTTTGTATATGCAACCAGTGCTGTTACATCGGATGCAAAATAATTACTTCCGATTCCAACGCCAAGGATTAACGGACTTGCCTCTCTCACAACAAAGATTCTTTCCGGTTCATCTGCACATACAATTCCCAAAGCATATGAGCCTTGTAACCTCTCCGATGCTTTCATCACAGCCAATTTAAAATCTCCGGTATAGTACATTTCGATGAGATGTACAACAACCTCTGTATCAGTCTGACTGTCAAAGTGATATCCCTTATCAATCAGTTCCTCACGAAGTTCCATATAGTTTTCGATAATACCATTATGCACTACTGCAAATTTTCCGTCATTACTTGCATGCGGATGTGCATTGGTATCTGTCGGTGCTCCATGTGTCGCCCAACGGGTATGCCCAATTCCCAAACAACCGGGTAAGAACTGACCATCATTAGTTTTCTCACACAGATTAGAAATTCTGCCTGTTACTTTACTTATAGAAATTTTATTTTGATTTACTACTGCAATCCCTGCCGAATCGTAACCACGATACTCAAGCTTTTTCAGTCCGTTTAATAAAATCGGCGCAGCGTTTTGTGTTCCTGTATATCCAACAATTCCACACATATTTCGTCCTCCTTTATTCCCATTCCACCGTTGCCGGCGGTTTAGAAGTTATATCATAAACAACTCTTGTAATTCCGCTTACCTCGTTTGTAATTCTGCTTGATGCTTTTTCTAAAACCTCATACGGAAGATGTGTCCATTCTGCCGTCATAAAATCATCTGTAGTAACCGCTCTGAGTGCAACCGTATATCCATAGGTTCTGGCATCTCC
>JBGVKL010000032.1:0-3566 GCA_045123675.1 Acetatifactor sp.
CGATATCCTGTGTTGACCTGTACCTGACCATTATCATCCACCCAAGGAACCCTAAACTTAATCTGTCTTTCAGGATTTACTAATCTTTCAAGTAAAGCATCCTTTCTATACTTTTCCTCGTTTGCTTCCACCACTACTCTTAAAGATTCTAACACTTCCTTAACTGCTTGATGAAATTCCGGTTCCGCAGGATTCTGCTTTACAACCTGTTCAATTACCTCATCAACATATGACATCTCTTGATCCTCCTTAAATTTGTTGCTTTCATATCATTATATTCATATTTGTTAATCAATAGAAAACATACTTCGCGAATTTTCTATTGTCATAAATAAAAAAAAGCAAAAAACGTCTTCAAGGTATTCACCTCAAAGACGTCATTGCCTTCATGTCTGTGATAATACACCCATCAAAAAAAGTTGTCAACACTTTTTTTTAAAATTTCTTTTCAACTATCGCACACCATATTTCTCAATAATATAATCCATGTCCTTATCTCCTCTGCCGGATAAGTTGATTAATATTGATCCTTTCCCTATCTGTTTTGCAAGTTTCATACCATACGCTATTGCATGTGAACTTTCAATAGCGGGAATAATTCCTTCCATTCTGGAAAGTTCAAAAAATGCGTCTATTGTTTCATCATCTGTAACCACATCATATTTCACCCTGCCTAAATCATGTAAAAAAGCATGTTCAGGACCGGAAGACGGATAATCCAAACCACTTGCCACAGAATATACCGGTGCAGGTTCTCCCTTTTCATCCTTTAACATAATGCTGTTAAATCCATGCATAATACCTTCCTCACCATAAGTCAAACTGGCAGCATGGTCACCAAGGGTAGTTCCACGCCCTAATGGTTCCACACCATAAATATCAACAGGATCATTTAAGAATCCTGAGAAAAGTCCCATCGCATTTGAACCACCACCTACACATGCAACAACTGCATCCGGAAGTTCTCCTGTCATCTCCATAAACTGCTCTCTTGCCTCAATTCCTACTACGCTCTGAAAATCTCTGACCATCATAGGAAACGGATGTGGTCCAACAACAGAACCTATACAATAAATTGCCTCTTTATACTCCTTACAATACGCCATAAACGCCGCATCAACCGCCTCTTTCAAAGTTTGCAATCCATCGGTAACTTCAATTACTCTGGCACCAAGTATTTTCATTCTGGCAACATTGGGTGCCTGCTTCTTAATATCCACAGCTCCCATATAAATATCACATTCCAATCCAAAGTATGCTGCCGCAGTTGCAAGTGCAACACCATGCTGGCCAGCACCTGTTTCGGCAATTACCTTCTTTTTTCCCATATATTTTGCCAATAATACTTCACCCATACAATGATTAAGTTTGTGTGCACCGGTATGATTCAAATCTTCACGCTTGACATAGAGCTGAACATTGCCTAACTTATTTGAAAGTCTTTCAAGATGCGAAATAGGTGTCGGCCTTCCTTGAAATTCCTTTCTGATACGACGAAGTTCACTAATAAACTTCGAGGATTTACATATGGTCTGATATGCCTCATTGATTTCATTCATTGCCGTCTGCAATTCAGGTGGAATATAGGAACCACCATACTTACCAAAATAACCATTTGCATCCGGATAATTCTTAAAATAGGTATTAAACTCAACATTGTTAATTTTCATAATAATTTCCTCCAAATTTGATTAAATCTTATTTTCAAGTAAACCCTTTTCTTTTTTTCTATTCGGCGCATCATGCGCCACCAACGTTTTGTCAATAACATCTTTTTCCTCCTCCAACATGAAAACTCCTTTGTTTTATATTTTGTCAAAGAATTTTCACACAAAAAATGTCCTTGACAGAATATCAGAATCTGTCAAGGACGAATATGATACTTAAATAAAAAGTAAACACAATCCGCGGTGCCACCTTGATTTACAGCAAGAACGCTGTACGCTTAGCAGGATACCATCATATCCCCGGCAACTAACGTATGCCCGCACGTCACAGAATACTAGGTATAACATAAATTATACTTTTGACTGCGCCCTCAGCGGTCCATTTGACAACTTGTTTCTCACCTGATTCTCAGCACCACAGGCTCTCTGTAAAGGCATCATTGCCGTTATCTCCGCTTCAACGGTTTGATAAACTATATGTGATTAAGTGGGATTATAGAACCAACATTTTCATTTGTCAAGTAATTTTTTTTGCAAATTTATCCAAAATTTTTATTGACAAACTCATTCAATAGGGGGTATAAATATTGCAAGTGAGCAAAGGTGTTCATTTTTTGAGTAGAAACTTATCTACCCACGAAATGAACACCTTTGCTTTTTTATTATCCTGAAAGGAAGGTAAGATATATGAAAATTGAAGGTCAAGTACGAATCCCTTCCGGATGTGCTATTGCAGCAGTGATTTCCAAGGATGGAAATAAAATGTCCGGTGAAATGATTACCAATTCCATGAAACCCATGCATGATCGCTCTAACGGACTGGGCGGTGGTTTTGCTGCTTACGGCATTTATCCTGAATATAAGGATTTCTATGCTTTACATATGTTTTTTGATTCCCGTGCCACACGAAAAGACTGTGAAGCATTCTTAAAGGAACGATTTGAGATTGTGCAATCCGAAATTATCCCCACACGCAAGATTCCTGCTATCACAGACGAACCAATTATATGGAGATATTTTGTTTCGCCATTAAAATCAATTCTGGCATCCATGCAGTTAGATGAGAAAGAATTTGTCGCAAGAACCGTTATGAAAATCAACACAGAAATGTCCGGAGCCTACGTTTTTTCCAGCGGTAAAAATATGGGAACCTTCAAGGCGGTAGGCTTCCCGGAAGATGTCGGTGTATTTTATAAACTGGAAGAGTATGAAGGATATTCCTGGACTGCACACGGACGTTATCCTACTAACACCCCCGGCTGGTGGGGCGGTGCTCATCCTTTTACGTTGCTTGACTATTCTATCGTACATAACGGAGAAATATCTTCCTATGACGCTAACCGCCGATTTATTGAAATGTTCGGCTACAAATGTACCCTTCAGACGGATACAGAGGTTATAACATATATTATGGACTACCTTCTCCGCGTACAGGGACTTACACTGAGCGAAGCAGCAAGTGTAATCGCCGCTCCTTTCTGGAGTACCATTGCCGGTAAAACAGATTTGGAAGACCAGAATAAACATACTTACCTTAGAACCATGTTCCCTAGTCTTCTGATAACCGGTCCTTTTTCTATCGTGCTGGGATTTGACGGTGGCTTGATGGCATTAAATGACCGTCTGAAACTACGTTCCATGGTTGTCGGCGAAAAAGATGACAAAGTGTTCATTGCCAGCGAAGAAGCAGCAATCCGTACAATGGAGCCCAATGCAAGAAATATCTGGTCCCCTGCCGGTGGTGAGCCTGTCATTGTAAAAGTAAAGGAAGGTGCATACTAATGAGCGTTGAATTTATCTATCCTGAATTTGAAGTTATCAGAAATGAAAGTAAATGTATCGCTTGCAGAGTCTGTGAGCGACAATGTGCTAACGAAGTCCACAGCTACGATGAAGAAC
>JBGVKL010000033.1:0-135728 GCA_045123675.1 Acetatifactor sp.
TCGTGTGCCAAATGGGGCGCTGCCCCCTTTGGAAACCCCCGCAACAAACAGGTGCTATGCACCCAGCCGGGAGCATAGCGCCGTTTGTTGTCAGCAGCCCGTTTCACGGTCTGCGTGTAGTTCCTTGTAAACTGACCTAAAGGGAAGACTATACATCATCTCTGTCATAAAAGGAGCCAGACTGGTTCCAAACAATGCCGTGTAAATGTATCTTCCCAGCTTTGCATGATGAAACCGGGCATACAAACCGGTTCCCAAAAGTATGGGAATCACATTCACCGGGTTTTTCCCAAAGAAAGCAAAACCTGCATTAATAAACAATGCCGCCATGGATAACCCTGTAAAAGGTACCTTCTCCCTTAGCAAAAACAGAATACCGATTAATGTAACCAATCCGGCATTGAAAAATGCCGCACCATATCCCCCCAGCTCGAAATAGTCCGTAATCAATGCATCTCTGGAAGTAATAATCTTAATCATACCTTCCACAATTCCTACCGGAGTATCCATGACAAAAGCAATTACCCAGAACATAGCTACCGTTATCAGTATAAACGTCTGACATTCCTTACCTTCCAATCGTTCACGTAAGGTTTTTTCATATATTATCATCATCTCCAAACCATCGAAATCAATGTTACAGCTTAAATAATGTACTCAAAATACCTCTGCCCAAAGTGGCACCGATATTACCGCCCAGCTTTTTGCCAAATTTACCGCCAATGGACTCTCCCAGATTATTGCCTATTTCACGTCCGATGGTACCTGCTGCGGAATTCGCCACGCTCTTTACAATTTTATCGCCCTGCTTCTTCTTGGTTGCAGCCGCCTTCTGCTTTGCTGCAGCTTCTCTCTGCGCTGCCTTTTCTGCCGCCTTCTGCTTGGCAGCATCTTCCTTCTCTGCGGCTTTTGCTGCCGCAGCCTCTTCTGCAGCCTTCGCTTGTGCCTGTGCATCTGCTACGTTCTTTCTGGTTAAAAACTCATACGCAGAATCTCTGTCGACCGCTTCGTTATATTTGGTATAAAGCAGATTATTCTTAATCTGGCTGTCTCTTTCTCCATCTTCAATGGGACCCATCTGGCTTTGAGGCGGCAGAATGGTACCTCTTTTTACAATAGTAGGCACACCCTTTTCATCCAGTACAGAAATGAGTGCCTCACCAATTCCCAGCTCAATCAACGTATCGTAAGTATCAAATGCAGGATTTTCACGGAAGGACTCTGCTGCTGCCTTTACTGCCTTCTGCTCCTTCGGAGTATAAGCATGTAACGCATGCTGCACCTTATTACCTAACTGTGCCAGTACTTCATCCGGAATATCTCTGGGATTCTGGGTAATAAAGTAAATACCCACACCCTTGGAACGAATCAGCTTTACCACCTGCTCAATTCTGTCAAGCAGTGCCTTAGGTGCATCGTCAAACAACATGTGCGCCTCGTCAAAGAAGAATACCATCTTCGGCTTCTCTCTGTCACCTGCTTCCGGTAAAGTCTCAAAAAGCTCTGACATCATCCACAACAGGAAGGTTGCATACATAGTCGGATAATTAATCAGCTTCTGACAATCCAGCACCTGAATATTTCCTCTACCATCACAGTCTGTGCTAAACCAATCCGCAATATTCAACGCCGGCTCCCCGAAGAATTTATCACCACCCTCGGACTCCAGCGCAATCACTGCACGGATAATAGCCGCCAGACTCTGCTTGGAAATATTACCGTAAATCAGGGAATATTCTTTTGCTTTTTCACCAATATACTGCAACATAGCTCGCAAATCCTTGGTATCCACCAAAAGTAATCCTTCATCATCTGCTATCTTAAACAGTACGGACATAATATCCGTCTGAGTATCATTCAATCCTAAAATACGGCTAAGCAGTAACGGTCCCATTTCTGTTACCGTGGTTCGAAGCGGAAGGCCCTTTTCTCCATACACATCCCAATAGGTGGTAGGGAAGGATTGTAAATCAAATCCCAGCTTATCCAGTCCCATAGCAGTTACACGACTCTGTACATTGTCATTCATAGTGCCCGTCTTGCACATACCTGCCAAATCACCCTTTACATCTGCCAGAAATACCGGCACCCCGCAGGCACTGAAGGACTCTGCCATTACCTTTAACGTAATAGTCTTACCGGTACCGGTAGCTCCCGCAATCAAGCCATGACGGTTAGCCATTTTCGGGTATATATATACCTTTTCCTCACCGGACATACCTACTAAAATTTTCTTATCCTGATACATATTAAACCTCCCGATTCTTTATGTTATGTAAACCTCTTTGTATTAAACTATACTTCCTTTATTATAATGTATGGGAACGCGGAATGTAAAGGGAATTGCAAAGAAAAAGGGTGGATTACCTCCACCCTCTTAAACCACTTATTTCTTTTTCTTTTTTGCAACAACTATAATTACCGCAGCTATCACACCCACTGCCAGTGCACCGCCCACTGCGGCTCCCACTGCGCGCACTGCAAAACCGGAATCCGCAGAGGCTTCTGTATCTGCCACTATGTCATCCGCTACCGGCGCTTCTGTCACTGCCGGTACCTCTGTCTCCTGTGGTGCCTGTGTTACTTCCGGCTCCTCTGTCACTTCCGGCTTTACAGGTTCTTCAGGCGAGTCCACTTCCTCTGGCGCCTTACCGTTGGTCATTATCAGCTCCTGATCCACAAAAGCCCAATATGCAGGCTTTACCTTGTAATCATCATCAAACAGAAGCGGACACTGCTTTCTTGTACCATCCGTTCCACCACCCACATCTGAACGACTCTGCAGCCAGGAATATTTATCCACTGTACCCCAGAAGGTAAATCCTTTAATATTTACCCCTTCACTACGTAATTCCAAAATAGTGTTATAGTACATTTTATAACGACTGGCAATTCTCAGATACTCATCCATCTTCGTAGCATCTGTTCCGTCATAATTAGTGCTGGCAGTAATATCCCACTCGGTAATCTGTACGGAACCTGCCGCCTCTGCATATTCCTGCATGGAAATCTTGAAATGAGTAGGGTCAGGACTGGAAATACCGTAATGGCCCTGCATACCCATGCCATCCAATCGGGTACCCTCCGCGCTCTTTACAGCATTGATAAGTTCCAGAATACCAATTCGTTTAGAGGTATTGCACTCATTGTAATCATTATAATATAACTCTACCTCTGCGGGCGCATACTTGTTGGCATAGCGGAAGGCATTGATAATAAACTCCTCACTTCCATACACATGCCACCAGTTAGAGCTACTGCCCTGAGTTACATCAGTACGATATCCGCCGCCATCACTGACCGCTTCGTTTACTACATCCCAGCCATAGAACATTCCCTGATACTTACTGTCTTCTCCGGTAAAATGTTCCAGCACCGTCTTAATGTACCATTCCAGACGTTTGTCCATTTCTTCCTTGCTGACATAATCCTTAGATGCATCGTAATCCTCATGGAAGAACCATTCCGGTGTCTGAGCATGCCATACCAATACATGTCCGCGAATCATAATAGGATTCTCCGGATCTTCTTCGTTCCACTTCTTTATCTTATCCAAAATTTTCTCTGCTCTGGAGAAATCCATTACCGGCACTACGATTTCTTCCCCATTCAAAATATCCGTCGTAGTCCCCGGACATTTGCTGTTACTGTAACCAAACAAGGCATCCGGCTTCAATTCATTTCCGATGGTAAGCGCATTAAAATGGGTCTTGATAATTTCCGCCACAGCCTCATCTGAAATCTCATTCAAGGTAGTAGCACAGCCTACCAGAAAATCCTCCTGCGTATCTGCTGTTACCGCATCCATTAACGGCTCCACGTCCTCCAATACTACCGGGTCTGCCTGTACTTCTCTAAAAGTCACTGCTGTTACGTAATAATCTCCCAATACACAGTCTCCCTGACCATAATTGTTTCCCTGCTCCAGCAAACGAATGACTATCTGCTCAATATTCCCACTGTAATCAATTTTAAAAGTACCTTCGTAATGCGTCCACTCTCCCGGTGTCAGTGTCTGGGTACAGGTACCCTTTAATTCACCCGAATAAGAACCCAGATAACTGGTCTGTCCGTTTATAGTTACATAAGGTGCAAAATGAAGCTCTCTCTGGTCTGCCGGAGCTCCTTCATAGTCTTCCGACAGTTTGGCAAAGAAGGAATATTCATACTCCTTTCCATTCTCTACTACCGCTGTAATATCCTGGGCAAAGCATTCATAAGGCGCTGTTCTGTCGCTAATCTGCCCATAAGTAGTAATACCGTTCACTATTTCATTCTCACCGGTTACTGCCGTAATGGTAGCATTACCCTGTGCTATACTCCACGCTGACAAATCACTGTCCGCAAAGTTTGGATTTACTATTATGTTTTCACCATAGCTTTTCGCCTGCGCTTCCATAGGAAATACGCTTAAGCTTCCTATTATCAAAAGTCCCACAAGCACTCCGGCCCACATACGTTTTGTTTTCTTCAACATGAAAACCTCCCTATGACACAACATTGTATACTATCCCCATTTTTATGGTTCCTGTACATTATATTGCATCACAGAGAGGTTTTCTTATGAATTCTTGTTATTTTCTATTCAAATATTGCGCAATTTACATCATAAGCAGGTATACGAAGTATGCTGCGTAACATACTAACATCACAATACCCCAAGGTCTGGTAAGCTTCTTTGATTTGATCGTACTAATCCACAGAAGCACACCTGCTGCCACAGCAATAATAGAATCAACCACAAAGCTGGGTTCAAAGGTAATCGGAATAATCAATGCACTGGTACCCAGTACAAACAGAATATTAAAGATATTACTTCCCACAATATTTCCGATAGCAATGTCTGCATTACCCTTCTTGGCTGCTGTTACTGATGTTACAAGCTCAGGAAGCGAAGTACCCAATGCTACAATCGTCAGTCCGATAAACTTCTCACTTAATCCGATAATTTCTGCCAGAGCAGTTGCACTGTCTACCGTGATATTACTTCCCCAGACAACTACCACACCGCCAACAATCGCTGCAATAAGCAGCTTCCATACCGGACGGCTTTCCTTGGACTCGTCTGCACTCTGTTTTCCCTTCTTTGCCATTACAAACAAATAAGCAAGGTATATAATGAACAACACCCACAAAATAATACCTTCCACCAAATTGATACTACCGCCATGCATTCCCATAAACAAAAGGGCTACCGTAATACCCAGCATGTAAGGTATTTCGCAAAACAGTGTGGACTTCTGCACTGCTACATTGGTGATGAAGCCGGTCAAGCCAAGAATAATTAAAATATTCAGGATATTACTGCCGACAACATTACCCACTGCAATATCCGCAGTTCCTTTTAAAGCTGCAGTGATACTTACCGCAGCCTCCGGCGCACTGGTACCCATGGCTACAATGGTAAGACCTACCACCAACTGCGGAATACCAAACTTCTCCGCGATTCCTGCCGCACCATCCACGAACCAGTCAGCACCTTTAACAAGCATTGCAAAACCAACTACTAACAAAACTATATTTAAAACAATTTCCATTAATATGAATCCTCCAACTAAAATAATATATGCCAAATAAACCTGTGCTTCCACAGGCATTTACCAATATTATTTAGTTGTCCTTCTCGCCATCCTTTTGGTGAATAAAAGAAATAATAAAATCATGACTGCGATTACGGAGAAAACCACTTTTCTCCATAATCTCTGAAGATAAAAACAATACCTGCGGCAAAATACTCACAAGCATTAAATTCATCAGAATACGCATATACACGCGCAGACTTTCACGTTTTGTATTTCTGATAGGTACAATATCCGTCTGCTTTGTCAAAACATCCGCCGGCAATAAATCCTCCTGCGCCACATCATATTCCTGTGAACACAAAAGTATCTGTGCCCGTTCGGAAGCATTTAAACACAAAGAGGAATCTGCGTAGACCTTTTCCACGCACATTCCACAAAGAAACATAGATAAAATTAATGCAAGCCATATATGGCTCTTTCGCAATGCTTCCAAATACTGATTCATTCCCAGTCCTACTACTTCAAAAATTATGTATTAATCATACGTCCTATTCGTTCAAAAAGCAAGCTGTATATTTCCAAGTCGCCTTATCCGTCTTACTTCTTTCCCTTCTTCAGCCAAACCAGCGCACCACCGGTGACACCGCTCACTGCTACTACTAAGCCAATCACCAAACCTATCAGGCCATTGTCTTTTTCGGGCTCAATACGGTCTTCTTCTGTTTCCTCATCCTCTGCAGATACAGTCGGTTCGCTATCCTCTCCCGGCACAATTTCCTCTGATTCCTGTGTATCATCTGCGTCCTGCTTACCCACTTCCGGCGCACCGTTGGGATAAATGTCATAGAAACTGCCGGTAGCATTTGCCAGACAAACCCAGCAATGTCTGATTCCCCGGAAATACCCGATATATCCCCACTGGTTTCCTTCATCATCCACAAATACACTGCTGTATTGAGGCAAAGCTTCCGCCTCCTCCGGTAAATTTACCGTAAAAGAATTCTGCGAACCGGGATAGGACCAGAAATTCACTGTCTGTCCTGCATACATGGCCGGTATTGCACCGCTTTCCTCGGTAATACGGTCTGCGAACTCCTCCTGAAAGCAGATATAATCGTATACTACCGTCATGTACGCCATAGGAACCCAACCGCTTATATTATTTTGGTGGTCCTCATAAATACCCCACTCATTACCTTTTTTGTCTGTATAAACATAATAAATATGTGCGGTAAATCCGTTTTCCCATGTAGCTACTACCGTAGGATTTTCCGGACTTTTATATACGGTCACTTCCCCATCCGGACCATTTGCTGTATAGCTACGATTAATATATTCACAATCTCCGGAATTGTCCATATAAAAATTATCATTATAAGGCTCCCAGATAACATCCGCCTTTACCGGCAATGTCCACAATATCCAGCTTACTGCTACCGCCAAAATCCATACACTCTTTTTCATAAATATCCTCCTTACTGAATCACCCTTACCAATCCCCATGAAATAGCATTCGCCACAATCGCCAGTGCAATGGGCCACCGGATTTTATAACCTTTTTCTCCGGCAAAGCTTCGATAAATCAAGGCTTCCGTTACTACTACTACAATCTCTATTATTATCTGCACCACCATAGAGGTATCTGCACAATATACCCTATATAACCAATATGTCAGCACTGCTGCCGGGTTGGTTACAATATTTACCAGCGTTACCAGCAAAAACTCTTTTTTGCCCCGCAGTCCCCACAAAAATGTTATAAACCATTCTATCAACAGGGTCAAGAACAAAGATATGCCAAACATTTGCAGCAGATATATTCCCACGTTAACTTACCTCCTGCGTACCCGATTTTTTATCACGCTTATGTACACATAACCACAAAATCGCCAGCGACACCAAACTTCCCACACATCCGACTAACCTTCCGTCTACAGGTAATTTTATATCAAGGTACACCGGCAAAAATCCTAAGAACAATCCAAATGTCAGCAAGCCAAAGGCAAATCCCGGTAATCCCTTTAGCTTCTGAACCAACAAATATAATGTAACCGGCATGGTCATATTAAAGAAAAACAATGCCAATACACCTGCAAATATGTTTCCGGAAAACAAATAGCATACTGCTGCCAGTCCCAGCGACGCCACTACGGTTCTGCGTGTTCCAAAGCCTGCAGCTGCAAATCCGCCGGCCACTTTGCCCAAAACCACAGCCAATACCGCTGCGGTTGCAGCAAGCAACGTGGTTTTCCAGGAAAACCCCACTGCCATGCCTATGTATGAGCGCAAAATCACCACCGACATACATCCCGCAATTAGCCATAACGAACTATTGCCCCCTGATTCCGGTGTTGTCTGCTTCCGGCACAGAACTTTATCTCCTCTTCGTAACATCTGCATCCCACATATCAGACAACAGAACATAAATACTCCCACCGGGATGAGCCCAGCCCAACCGAAGGGTGTACTGTTCTTTGCAAACTTCGTACCTATGTACAGGCCAAGAGCCCCCGGTGCCACAAACACACCCAGTCCTCTTCCCTGCCGGCTTTTCGCCGCATCCTCTTGAATGGTACCTACGCCACCTCCCAAGTGAAATAGGGCATTCCCTAATCCCAACACCACCGGATGCGTAAAAGCTCCTGTCAATGTAAGAATCACGCCTAACACGGCAAAACAAAAGGAAGGATTGTACTTTTGCCATCTTTCTCTGCCATTTAATCCATCCAGTACCACTCCCAAAGGCATCTGCATGGCAAAAGCACAGAAGTTATAAAGTAGCACATTCAAATACCAGTTTCTTTGCGTGGCATAATACCCAAACATGGCAAAAGCACACACACCATCCACCAGAAAATGCAATATAGAATATATTGCTGTCATGGGATACCTCCCTACTCCTGCTCAAAGCCGGGGACAAATCCCGGTATAGGCTTCAGTTTAAACGCATTCAGCTTGTTCAAATAATCAATGCGTGCTTTTACTTTTTCATCCTCGCACACACCCGTACGAATGTATTTATCCAATGCTGCATAGGTAAAGCCCAGCTTATCTTCATCCGACATACCACTCAAACCATCTGAAGGTGTCTTCATTACCAGATTTTCCGGAAGTCCCAGCTCTCTGCCTACCTCCAGCACCTCCTGCACCGTCAAATGTGCTAACGGGCTGAAATCTCCTGCCGCATCACCGTAACGGGTAGAATATCCCACCCAATCCTCGGACAGATTACAGGTATTTGCCACACGCCCGTTCAATGACTGGGAATATGCATACAAAGTCGTCATACGCAGACGCGGAGCCAAATTAATCTTAGTCTGCTCACTCATTTCGATACCACTTAAGGTCATACTTTCAATAACTGCATTGTACGACTTTTCAATATTGCTGATATAATAAGGAATCTGCAAATGCTCCACCAACTGCAGGGAATCACTAATATCCTTCTGCTCCCCGTTGGGCATCAAAATACCGTACACTCGCTCTTTGCCCAGTGCTGCCGCACAAAGCGCCGCCACCACACTGGAATCCTTTCCACCGGAAATACCGATGACCGCATTGCATCCCTTACCATTTTCTTCAAACCAATCCTGTATCCACTTTATCGCTTCTGCGGTTACTTTCTTTGCGTCAAACATAATTATTCTTCGTCCTTTCTCAAAATATCCCGAATCTCCTTGCGAACATGTCGGCCGATGCCTCCTGCCAATAAGCATGCTTCCCATTCCTGCTTATCACAGAATGGTCTCCATACCCACCTTATAAGGCACTAATCCACACGACTCATAAAACTTCATGGCGCTCTCATTCAGGCTCCACACATTCAAGGTCACATTATAGCATCCCTGTTCTTTGGCAAAAGCCACTACATACTCATACAACTGCTTGCCCACATGACGTCCGCGGATTTCTTCATCCACGCACAAATCATCAATGTACAGAGTTTTAATATCCGTCATTACATTATTGTCCACATACTGCTGAAAAATACAAAATGCATATCCCAGCACCCTCTCTTCTTCATCCACACCCACAAAAATCGGTCTGGAATCATCTTTTATTAACTCTGCCAGCTCCTCATTATTATACTTCACCGCCTTATACTTGAACAAGTCCGGTCTGCCCACATGATGCACCATCTCTACCTGTCCCAACAAACGATGAATATCTGCGATATCCTTTTCCTGCGCTCTGCGAATGTTCATATTCTTTCCTCTTTTCTTTATTTCAGTTATTACTTGCACCACCTGCAAATATATGCTATTCTTTACTTAAGAGGTGGTACTTAGCGTTACCCCTTGCCAGTAGTTTAGTTAGAAATAATCCGCCTAAGATTACCAGTCAGGGGCGGATTATTTTTTGTCTTTGTGACTTATCTTGTAAACAAGACCTATCAGTGCTACCAGGAATATTCCCATCTGAATCAAATCAGAGAATGTATGTTTGTTTTTTGCTATTCCAACATTCGTTTCAATTCCGCCAAATCCCTTTTCTCATCATCAAAGTAAATCGTCTCAAAACCCATCTTAGCCGGAACCTCTAAATTTCGGGCAGTGTTATCAATAAAGACAATCTCTTGCGGTTCTAACCTACTTCTATCCAATGCCACTTCAAAAATTTTCTCTTCTGTTTTCCCCGCATGAACCTCTGCCGAAATGACCACTACATCAAATAAGTCTTGCAGGTTCAACTCCTTCAAAATGGTTTCTATCCTATCCACTTTATTGTCCGTAATCATACCTATGATGTACTTCGCTTTCAGTTTCTTAATATATGTAATCACAGTTTCATCCAAAGTAATATTCAAAAAAGCCTCGGTCAAAATCTCATAGTCAATTTCTCTCTGAAGTTCTTCACAAAATCCCTGCCACATATCCTTGTGCGTAATTTCTCCATACAACAAAGCTCTGTTATATTTTCTATACGCCGCTTCTACTGACTTAACCGGCAAGCATGTCTCCTTAGCAATGTAGGAAATAACAGGAGGTGTTCCTTGCTTTTCCAAAGTGATTACCCCATCAAAATCAAAAAATATACCCTTAATCATTATAGTAACCTCTTCACTTCAAGCTCAAACTCCGGTTTGGTCTTATAGGCCAAATACGTAGGCCTGCCCCCATACTCTAAAAAAGCCTTAAAGCGTTCTATAATTGCCGGTGCCTTAATCAACTTAAATGCCTCCTCTTTCGGGAAGTACGCTGATTGCGAGTTTTCCTCCGAAGGTCTGGGCGTACCACCCTTGGCCCTGCAAATAAAATCCAGCATAATCTTGGTAGGCACCTCTTTCACACCATTATAGCCCGGATATTTGCCGGTATTGGAAGATACACAAAATAATTCGCCCACTTCTATTTCCACACCGGTCTCTTCCATAACCTCACGCTTTACTGCATCCATTACGTTCTCACCCACTTCTACCTGCCCGCCGGGAAATACCCAGCCTGCATTATGGGTGTTCACCATGAGAATTTCATTATTTTCATTTATTACAATACCTGCCGCCGCAATAATATGCGTTGGCATGACCCATTCTTTGTTCTCCATACCGATTACTCCTTTATCATTCCGAACTTGATATATTACTGTTGCGCTCTCGCTTTTTATGTCCCTGCGGTCTATAGAAATTTTTTGTGTTTCCGGAATCTCTTTTCCTCTCTTTTTTCCGAAAAAGGGCTTGAAATTAATGTCACCGCGGTCTATAGAAAAAAATAAGTTCTCCAGATACCACTTTTCCGGAAAAATGCGGTCTCACAGATATATTTTTCTGTATAGACCTACAATGCACTTTTTTTGCCCCAAAATCGCCTCGAATCCCAGCAAAGGAGATTCTAAACTACAAATTTTTCTGCATAGAGACTTTCTTCACTCCGCCGACACTTCACTCTGCCAAAATCTCCACGCATGTTGCACTATTCGCACATCTTCATCCACTATTCTAAGTATACTGTTTCCCCCCACAAAAAGCAATCCTCCCATAATTTCTTAATATTTATAAAAAACTATTGACAAATATATCGGTCGCTGATATATTCTAATTACGATATGTCGGTTGGCGATATATCGGCAGACGAAATCAAGCCGTCTATTATAGACTTGCTATTCATGCTTATTTCTTACGAAGGGAGAACACATATGGATAAGAATACACCTCTTACAGAGGCATTATATTACATTTTGTTGGCCGTCCGTAAGCCAAACCACGGCTACGGTATCATTCAGGAAATATCCGAACTGACCGGTGGTCGCGTCACCTTAGGTCCCGGTACGTTGTACGGCGCCATTCAATCTTTAGAAAAACGTGGTTGGATAGCCATTTACAGCGAAGACCCCTCTTCCAGAAAGAAAAAGGAATACCTGATTACTGATGCCGGTCGGCAAGCCTTTGCTGAAGAGTACCGAAGACTGGAAGAGCTGGTAAAGAATGCAGCTTTAATGAGTTAAGAGTTTAAGGAGGAGAGAACAATGACTAAATTCCGCTTATATTTTGATAAGGACCAAGAAACCGAATGGTTAAACGAACTGGCTAACGAAGGATATGCCCTGACAAGATTCATTGCAGGCTTTTATACATTTGAGGCTTCTGAACCGGGGAAATACGAATATCAGATTGATTTCTCAGATGGTTTCTTCTCTGTCAGCAATAATTACAGAGAATTTATGAAAGAGTTTGATATTGAAATCGTACAGTGTTGGGGACCCTGGGTATTCTTACGCAAAGTTAAATCCGAGGAACCCTTTAAACTGTACACCGACATAGACTCCATGATTGAGCATTACACCAAAATCCGCAATATGTTCAAGATTGTCACTTTAGTTGAATTAATTTGCTTTATTATGGAATTATTCGCAACCATGAATGGTTTTGAAGCCGGCTTCCTATTTACCTTACTCATTGGTCTCGTGGTCATTGCGTGTATGAAGGTCACCTTAAGCACCAACGAAACCATTTTGGACTTAAAAGAGCGTAAAGGCGAAAAAGTCAACCGAAACGCTGTCCAGACCGGCAAGGTATCACCTTTCCTGATTTGCGGTTTATTATGCAACTCCATCCCGTTTGCCATGGAGCGCTTCAGCTGCCCGGAGCTTTGGATTAATATTGTGCAGATTGTTGCAATTGTACTTCTGATGATTGGTATCTTTAAAACCAGACATGTATTTGCCAAATAAATTGCATCCAAGCATCCATTTTCACGTATATTATTATCACTTAATAACAAAAGCGGAGAACTTCCGGCTGTATGCCGCGAAAGTCTCCGCTTTATTTTTTCTACACCCAATAAGGTTTCTGGTCCTTATGAGTAAAATTTTTCATGCGACTTTTAAAAGAAGAAATTCTGTCGGAATAATGAGCCTTCTGTTTGTCGTTTAATTTACCGGCCGTCACAAGCTCATTGTATGCTTCTTCCAGCTCTTTCAGATTCATCTGGGCAGCATCCTTGTAGTTGTTCTCCATGTTCATCTCAATGCGCTGAATATATGTATCCAACGTTTTGTTTCCTTTTACTCCAAACAACCATTCCAACATCTTGGCACCTCTCCCTGCACAAACTTATCCTCTGCTATGTCTGTAAAACTCAACTACTCTCTCAATTTATCTGTCAGTTTCCAAATACTCAGACTACATCAATGCCCGACTCCTGTCAATAAAGTCTACCAATACCGCTACTGTTTCTTCCACGCCCAGTCTGCTGCTGTTCACGGAAATATCATAGTTTCTGGAATCTCCCCACTTGCCTTCACAATAGCTGTTATGATAACGCTTTCTCTTCATATCCTTTTCCATGATAAACTTTTGCGCTACACTTTCCTCCAGATGATACAGCTCCATGATTCGCTCCAACTTCTTCTGCTTATCACCCAAAACAAAAATAGATATCATGCAGTCAAACTTTTTCAGCACATTTTCGCTGCAGCGGCCTACTACTACGAAAGAATCTCCTGCCTTGGCCTTTTTCTGCAAATAATCAAACTGTAACAATGAAACATTCTCCTCCGGAGAACTACTGAAACCCTTCACCGTTCTGGAAAAAACCACATTCTTGTGCTTCTCATCCAAATGTCTTAAGTTCTCTACGTCCAGCCCGCGCTCTGCTGCAATTTCATCCAACAGATTATGGTCTAACAAATCGATTCCATAGTGTTCCGCCAGCTTCTGAGCGATTTCATGTCCGCCACTGCCAAATTCACGACCTACCGAAATAATTAATTGCTTTTCCATGACCTACCTCCTACAGATATCTTACATAGATAACAACCATTGAAATCAATATTACGATTACAGTTGCCGGTACCATTTTCTTACAATAGTACCCCCACTTAATAATATACCCTTCTCTGGACGCAGTTGCAACCCCTACTACATTTGCAGATGCCCCAATCGGTGTGGCACTTCCGCCAATATCCGTTCCCATAGCCAAAGACCAGGCAAGAGTAGTCAGGTCCACACCACAGGTAGCAGATAAGCTCTTGATAATCGGTATCATTGTAGTTGCAAACGGAATATTATCCACAAAAGCACTGGCAATCGCAGATAACCAAATAATAATGGCAATCATCAACATTACATTACCACCACTGATTTTTCCGATGAATCCGGCCATAATCTCCAGAATACCGGTCTGCTCCAAACCACCGATTACTACAAATAAGCCAATGAAAAACGCTATAGTTTTATAATCCACTTTCTTTAATAAATGTAACGCTTTTTTTCCGGATGCCAAAAGAGTAACCACCGCCACCAATACACCAATGGTAGATACGGTCAATCCGGTCATGGCATGCGTCACTAAAAGCACTACCGTACACAAAAAGATAATTGTGCTGACAATAAATCCCTTTTTGTCCGTTATGGTAGATTCCGGACTGGGAAGTGCACTGTAATCAATCTTTACGTCCGTATTGGATACTAAGTCCTTGCGGAAAATCACATAAAAATATATCAACACTGCTACCAGTGAAATTGCTGCAATCACACCGGTATTGGTAATAAAATCCATAAAAGAATAACCCAGAGAAGTACCAATAATAATATTTGGCGGATCTCCGCACATGGTAGCGGAACCTCCCAGATTAGCACAGAATACCTCTGCCAGAATCATGGGCACCGGATTAAACTTAAGCAGCTGTGACAATTCAATCGTTACTGCTGCCAGGAACAAAATAACAGTGATACTGTCAATAAACATAGCCAGTATCGTAGACAAAATCATAAAGGTCATAAAGATGGAAGTGATTTTGTAATTTACCATCTTGGCAATTCGCATACATAACCAGCGGAAAAATCCTACCGCCGCCATACCTTCTACCATAACCATCATTCCGAAAATAAAGATAATGGTCTCCCAGTTAATACCGGTGCTTCCGCTACCACCTTCTCCGGTATGATACCAGAATCCGGGTTCCAAAAAACTTCCCAGGCTAAGCGTCTCCCAAATAGCAGGCATACTGTGCATACCTACACCAAACACTAAAACAATCGTCAATACTGCGCACACGCAGGAAACAATGTGTCTTTCCAACACTTCAGTCACAATAATAATAAACATCGCCACAAATATTATGGCGGCAAAAATTTGCGCTAACATTTTATACCCTTCTTTCTAAAAATCTCACATTTTACTTTACGAAACGATTTATGTTACGCGCGCTTTTTACCATCCGCTTTATGGACATAGTTTACCATAGTTTCATCCGTACCGGCAAAGCTTAACAATGCCGGCTCATAGACATCAACATCTTTTCCCGGTTCCGGTAAATAAATATCCAAACCCAGAAAATCCATTGATATTTTTACATCCTTTTTCTGTCCTATATATCTGCCATTCAAACGTTGTACAAAATTGGCACTGTTTCCCCGAATCATATCCGTAGTGCACAGGGTCGGCTCCACAACCGACAAAGCTTTTGTGGTAATGGCATCTTCTTTCTCTGTATAACTATACGCAAATAAGGAATCTGTTTTGAGCGTATCTCCACAAATCCCTAACAAAAACATCATCATTATTAATATAAAGCAGGCGCTTCTTACTCTTCTTTTCCGCAACATATTATTTGCCTCTACTTTTCATCTTAGCACAACCTTCCCCATTCTATGCCCGAATTTTCATTCTGTCAATAGATGCCGAAAAATGTAAGCGCTTAACGTTGCAAACCTATTCTTTTTATGATAAAATCTTAACAACTTTGAAAAAATATACACCCGAAAGGAAATTCTTATGAGAGAATATTGTATTACTACCGATTCCAACTCCGACCTTCCTCAGGAATATATTGAGAAGCTGGGAACCGTAATTATTCCCCAGTATTATTCCTTTGGTGAGACAATTTACGGTGACGAATTACATATGCCGGCACCGGAGTTTTACGAACGTATGAAGAATGGAGAGTTGCCACAGTCTCAGGCATGCAATCCTGCAGTGATTGAAGAGAAGTTCCGCTCCCTTTTAGACAAGGATTTGGATATTATTCACATTTCCTTCTCTTCCGCACTTAGCGGAAGCTATAACAACACGTGTATGGTTGCCAGAGAATTGTTAGAAGAATATGCCGACGCCAAAATAACCATTATTGATTCCCTGAATGTTTCTTTAGGCGAATCTCTCATGGTAATCTATGCAAACCGCTTAAGAGAAAACGGAAGCTCTTATGCCGACACCGTGGATGCTTTGGAAGATTTCAAAAACCACGTAAATGTACAATTTACTGTAGATGATCTGTTCCACTTACAGAGAGGCGGACGTGTAAGTAAAACCGTAGCTATCGTAGGAAGTGCATTGAACTTAAAACCCTTCCTGTATGTAAATAATGCCGGCGGTCTTACCTCCGACGGTACTGCCCGCGGACGCAAAAAATCCATCCGCACTTTAGTGGAGCGTATGAAGGATACTTTGGCAACGGATACCGATTATACCTTGCCCGTAGGTGTGGTTCACGGCAACTGTTTGGAGGATGCACAGAATCTGGCAGCTATGATTAAAGAGGAGACCTCCTTTACTGATGTGATTATTAACGACATCAACCCCAGTATCGGTACTCATTCCGGTCCGGGCGCTTTAGGTATTCTTTACTATGGTCAGCATAAGCAACCACCAAAGGAAAAATAAACTCACAAAATTAAACCCATCTTTCACATTTTAAGTGAGAGATGGGTTTCTTTTTTGACAACATATAATTCCCAATAATAATGAAATCGGGAAAAAAACTGCTGCTAAAATTCCTATTTTAAGATTATCATTCAGTAAACCGGATACAAAACCTACCACTGAAGGTCCCAGGGAACATCCCAGGTCTCCGCCGAGAGCCAGTAAAGCAAACATGGCAGTACCACCTTTCCGTAGCACAACTGCCGCCTTACTGAAGGTTCCGGGCCACATAATTCCTACAGAGAGACCGCTTAACGCACACGCCACCAAGCTAAGCTGCGGTATTGGCAAAAATACAATACCAAGATAGGACACTATAGCCAGCAGGCAACTGCCAACCATAAAATTGTCTAATTTGATTTTCTCTCCGTATTTTCCGTAAAATGCTCTTGACGAGCCCATCAAAACCGCAAATGTCATAGGACCGGCTAAATCCCCAATGGTCTTCGATATACCAAAGCCTTTTTCCATAAGTGCTGAGGCCCATTGACTTACCGCCTGCTCGCTTGCTCCTGCACATATCATCATCACCAGGAGAAGCCAGAACATTTTATTTTTAAGAAGCTCTCCTACACTCATTCCCCGCTCCCCGTCTTCTATCAACGGAGCAATCGGTACCTTAAGAAAAGCAATTGCGTTGGTAATCGGTATAATTGCCCAGATAAGAGCAATTATTTTCCAGTTTTCAATTCCGAATAACTGAAAGAAAATAGAGGATAACAATACCACGCCAACATGTCCCCAACAATAAAAGGAATGTAGCATACTCATTGCCTTTTCCTTATTATCCGTAGGGCATGCTTCTACAACAGGACTTACCAAAACCTCTAAAAGTCCTCCTCCAATAGCGTAAATCATTACCGCAATCAAAATGCCGGCAAACGCTGACGGCAGTACTTCCGGCAATATTGCCAGAAGAATTAACCCCAATGCAGAAAAAACATGGGCAAGCACCATGGATATTCGATATCCTAATTTGTCCACAAAACCAACTGACAACAAATCTACTAACAACTGTGTTCCAAAATTAAAAGTTACCAGAAGTGTAATCTGCGAGAGAGGTATATTGTATGTTTTGTGAAAGGTGATAAAGAGCAGGGGAATAAAATTATTAACAATCGCCTGCACTATATAACCTACAAAACATGCCGTAATAGTCTGATTATATTTCTTCATAGGTATCTCTTTTTCTTTTATTTAAATGATGTACTACTATTTAATACCAGCGTACTGTACAAAAACAGCACATCCTGGTTTTTCATCTTCAAAAATCCTCCCAGCATACCGGACTGGATATATCGGATGTCCACCAGTGTCACCTTGCTGTAGCCTGTTGCCAACAGCGGCGCGATGGAGCTACCAAAAGAATCACGAAATACTATCAGCTCCTTATCGGTAGCTGCATTGGGATTCTCGATAATTACTAACGGATCATTACCGCACACAAACATTTCATAAGGGTCTCTACTGTCTGCCTTGGTTACATCATACATAGGGCTTACTACGGGCATTCCGGTATTGAATCCGGTTACGGTACAGGCATCCAAAGTCGGGTTGGTCAGATACTTCAGAGTATCCTTTTTCACCGGCATGGCCAACTGTCCGTAATATACGCCTTCAAAATCCTCTGTCAAAGTATTCACTGTGTATTCTGTTTCCAGCTCTGCTCCCATGGTTTCTGCCAGCTTCTGCGCTATGGGCAAGAGATTCTCCTGCTTCCAGTGGGTATCTGTCAAATAATAATCCTCCAGACTTAAATCTTCAAAAATATCTATATACTTGGCATAGGGCATCTGACTTGTCAGGGATTCTTCCAATGCGTCATAGTCCATTCCCAGCTGTACGCCCTCTTGCATTCCGAAGTAGTTTTTGTCCGGCACGATGGACAGAAACACCTTTACCTCTTTGTCTGCCATGTACTTGTCATACAAGAACTGAAATTTCTTGGCCGCATTGTCTATCATGGGCTGACTTAACGGATATTCTTCCTTAATCACGTACCCGTCCTGAAGATACAGGTCGTTTACCTGTGCTTTTCCAAATAAATACAGCTCCGAGAAAGATTTCACACCACGAAAAGTGTCACGCAAGGGGAACTGATCCAAAGTATAAGTTTCAAAATCCGTCATAAATTCACCGTTTTCTACGGTCTCCTTGGAAAATTCCGGCATCTGGGCCAACACTCTTCTTTCACTTTCCGAAAAATCCGCTGCAGGCTTCAGCCAACACCACAAGGATACTGCCAAAAGAATTCCCGCCATAAGGAGGACTGTGACTTTATTTTTTACATTACTCATTCTTCACACCTCCTAAAATCTAAAGTACAGGAACGGGTTAAAGGAACCGTCCACCAAATACGCTGTTGTTAACAAAAGAAGTACTACCAAAAGTACCGGCTCTGCCACCGCCAAAATCCACTTACATACAGATTTCTCAGAAGCTGCCACCTTTTCTGCCACGCGTTTCGGCAAAGGAGTACTTCCTACCACTGCCGCAAGCAGTACGAAGCTGAAGCTACGCAGGTAATACACAAACTCTGCAGAAATCACCGGCACACCACCAAAACCAAACATGGCTGCAATATACTGTCCGGCTTCCCTTACATCCGTAGCATTGAAAAGTACAAAGCCTAAAATCACAATTAACATCACGTACCCATGACGCCATACCTTGGATTTTTCCAAAAATTTACCAAGCCACAGCTTTTCAATTACCAAAAATACTGCATAGAGAAGTCCCCACAGAATAAAGTTCCAGGATGCACCATGCCAGAAACCGGTCAACATCCAAACCACCAGAATGTTAAACAACCAGCGTGATTTCGGCACACGATTGCCTCCCAAAGGAATATACACATAATCCCTGAACCAGGAGCCCAAAGACATATGCCAGCGACGCCAGAATTCCGTCACGCTCTTGGAAATATAGGGATAGTTAAAATTCTCGATAAAATCAAAACCAAAGATTTTGCCCAGACCGATAGCCATATCACTGTAGCCTGAGAAATCAAAATATATATGCAAAGTAAAGCTCACGGCATAGAGCCAGTAAAATAGCAGGGATTTATCATCGGATGCCCGGAAAATATCACAAAGCTCGCCCAGTGCATTGGCAAGTAAAATCTTCTTGGACAAACCAATCATAAACCGACGGATACCGTAAGCACATTTTTCAAAGGAATGGGTTCTGTGCTGCAACTGCTCTGCAATATCTGCATAACGCACAATAGGACCTGCAATTAACTGAGGAAACAAGGCAATGTAGGCACCAAAACTGATAATATTTTTCTGGACCGGCACATCTCCCCGATACACATCCACCGTATAACTAAGCAGCTGAAATAAATAAAAGCTGATACCGATAGGAAGTGCGATTTTCAACAAAGGCAGCGACAAACCGGTCACTACATTAAAATTCTCAATAAAGAAATCCGCGTATTTAAAATATCCTAAAATTGCTACTGCCGAAAGCACGGACAAAATTAAAAACACCTTAGAAAGGCCTTTCCCGCGAAAGGCCTCAATAAGGCGTCCAAATACGTATCCGGTTACAATAGCCACACTCATGATAATTACATATCTGGGCTCACCCCAGCCATAGAAAAACAGACTGGATACAAGTAATACTAAATTTTTTAATTTCTGCGGCACTATAAAGTAAAGAATCAACACCGCCGGTAAAAAATAGTACAAAAACGGGATACTGGAAAATAACATAGCTATACCTCTATGATTTATTTTTACTGTTCAAACTTAACAGGGCTCATCAGGAAGAATACTTTATTGCCGTTTGCTTCCACGATAGTTTCCTCTGCTTCTACACAAATCTGCCAACGGGGATTTGCATTATCCTTCAAAGAAGTTATGAATGCATCTACATCTGCATCTGCAGGAAGCTCGAAAATATAACCAACAAAAGCAATAGAGCCCATCATAGGACCAAACATTGCACCCTTGTCAAAGCCGGTTACTTCATAGTTATCAAATCCGGAAAGGAATCCCGGTTCTACTTCCATAGCGCCGCCCATGAACTGAATGCTTTCATGTGCAATCACCTTTTCTGCAATAGAGTATGCATCTAAAGATGCATCTTCTGCCATAATTGCATTGAACTCAGCAAGTAAGGTCTGTCCTACGGATGCGTTACTTGCTTCTCCCTCTGCAGGGGCTTCGGTTGCTTCCGGTGCTTCGGTTGCTTCAGGAGCCTCGGTTACTTCAGGTGCTTCAGTTACTTCAGGTTCTGCAGGCGCTTCCGTTACTACAGGTGCTTCGGTAGGAGTTCCTTCAGAAGGTTCCTCTGTATTTCCGCAAGCCACCATAGAAATTGTAAGTGTAAGTGCTAAAGCTGATAATAATAATTTTTTCATAATCATTCTCCTTTTTGTTCATTACATAATTTGTTACTGTTCTTTATAACAAACAGAAAAATTACCGTTTGTCGCATTATACCCAAGGGATACCTCATACGTCTTCCCTTCGGCAAGAAGGATCAATTCATAAACCATTGTTTCATTTGGAACATTCACTGTCCAGCTGATATTTCCCTCCTCATCCGTTACCGCCAAACCATCTGCAGAGACTACTTCCATGTCCTGATTACCGGTAAGTGTTACTGTATACTGCTGCGGCTCCAGGGAAGCTGTCCGCAATCCATATGCAGCACTCACAGCCACCGGTGGCAGAGCAACACTTTCGCTGCTCAACGCTGTGCTTCCTACATTCAACATAAGCGGATCTGCCTTGCCGAACATGAGCATAGGAAATAACAGAAGCAAGCAAGCTGCCACAGGAGCGACTCCGTACAGAATCTTTGGAACGGAAAAATGTCTGACCTTTCCTGTATTTTCACAGGCCGTCATTACCTTTTGTCTGAGGTCGGCCGGTGCAGTGATGGATTTATAACTTTGTACTTGTGTATCATCAAACATGGCCATCCTCCTTTGTTATCTTGTCCTTCAGCAGCTCTCGGGCCCTGGCAAGCCGCATCTTAACAGCAGACTTCCCCGTCCCCAGTGCAGCCGCGGTTTCTTCTACCGAAAGTCCCTCCAGATAGTGCAAAATCACTGCACTTCGAAGCTTATCCGGCAGAAAACTTAGCATGTGCATTACATCCAATGCACCTTCGTCCGTCACGCCGGTCTGCGCAACAATCTCCTCTATTTCGTGTAGCGGAGTATAGCGCCGCACCTTGTGATGACGAAGCAGGTCACGGCATTGATTCATAGTTACCCGGATAAACCACGCTTTTTCGTGAGCATCGTCCGTAAATACCGGGGGCTTCATCATATACTTGCAAAAAACCTCCTGTACTACATCCTCTGCATCTTCCCTGCTCTGCATATAAGACAGTGCCAGGTGATAAAGCATGTCGGCGTAACGCTCATATGCCTCATTCAATTGCTTTTTCCTTTGGTTGCTAATGGTCAAATTGATTCCTTTCTGATAACAAAACGATTCAGGTTTTTGTTTGGTCACATATTTTTAAAAAATTTTAAATATATTTTCTCATGGCCGCTTCTACCACGTGTCCTACCAATACAGAAGTAGTTACGCTGCCCACACCGCCCGGTACGGGAGTAATCGCCTCTACAATTGCCTCTGCTTCATCATATTTTACATCGCCACAAAGCTTACCCTCTGCGTTTACGTTAATACCTACATCGATGACTACCTGACCGGCACTTAAATAAGAACCGTCTACTACGCCTGCACGTCCTGCCGCTACAATCACAATGTCCGCCTCGCGTACCACGGAAGGCATGTCCTTTGTTCTGGTGTGACATACGGTTACCGTTGCATTTTTCTTAATCAACATCATAGCCGCAGGCTTACCTACCACCAGGCTTCGGCCCACTACCACTGCTTTCTTGCCGGTGCAGTCAATACCATAATGGTCCAAAATCTCCATACATGCCTGAGGTGTACAGGGAGGGAAGCCCTGCGCTTTACCTGCAAACACACCTGCTAACGAACCATCCGTAATACCGTCCACGTCCTTCTCGAAATCCAGCGCGTTAATAATTTTCTCTTCATTTAAATGCTTGGGCAAAGGTCTGAACAAAAGCACACCATGAATGTTCTCATTCTTATTCACCTGCTCAATCACTTCCAAAAGTGCCTCTTCTGTTACATCTGCCGGCAATAAAAACTTCTCATAAGCTACGCCCAATGTCTCACAACGCTTGGTTGCGCCTCTCTCATAAGAAATATCATCATCTCTTTCGCCCACACGGATAATACCCAAAGTAGGCGTGATACCCTTTTCCTGCAAAAGTGCTACATTCGCTTTAATCTTTTCGTTCATTGCTGCGGTAACTTCTTTACCTAATAACTGCTTTGCCATACTAACAATTCCTCTCTTTTTATTATTACCTATTATCTAAATTGTAGACTCTGAAAACAGGGCTTTACTTTAATCTGCCCGCAACCCCTTCAAATACCGCGTCAGCCTTGGCACCGTAAACCGCCATCATTTCTTCCGCTTCCTTGTTCAGGCTTTCCGCATATTCGCGATTTGCCATGGACTTAGTGTTAATAAATACATTTAATGATGCTCCCAAAAGTGCCGCCTTACAGAATGCCGCACCTACACCTGCATCACTAAGTGCAATCACACTTCCCTTGGCCGCAAACTCCTCAATAATATCAATGGCTTCACAGCACTTACGCACAATTTCCATAGGTACAGAACAGGCATCCTTCAAAACAATTTCCATGACTCTGGCCTTCTCTGCCTTTTCTTCCTCTGTATCCTTAGGCATACCATAGGCCTTTGACAAAGGCTCAAATACTCTGGCATCCTCTTCCACCAAATGTAAGAAATCCTTCTGCAATGCATCTGCCTTTTCCTTTAAAGCAATAATATCTGCCTCTACGTCCGCATACTTTTTCTTACCTACAGTCAGACTGCCTACCATATTACCCAGCGCAGTACCAATCGCACCTACCAGTGCTGATGCACCACCACCACCCGGTACCGGTGCCTTTGTTGCTAAAATATCCACAAAATCCTCACAAGTATATGTTGTAAAGCTCATAATGTACCTCCTTTTAAACGCTATCATTTTTATTTTACCACAATATTACAGTAAAATGAATGACTAATTTTTATAGCCGCCCCCATCTTTCCTCTGACACAAAAAAGAAGAGAAACATCGTTCTCTTCTTTCTCGTCGTAGATAATTATATTTTTCGAGATACTCTGCAAGCAATTTCTTTACTATCTTACAGATACATTACTATTTGTCTTATGCTCCGGGCACTGAATACTCTTGAGTTTTATTATAAGACATCATTACACCGGTCATCTTTGTTACACCGTCCATCGTCTGAAAAGAAAAAGTCATGGAGCAACTGTTTGTAGAATAGATAATCCTTGTGTTAATAAAGGTATCCTCACTTCCGGCAGAACCTTCGCTGTCCGGCGTACCGAATGCTTCTTTTACATCCTCAATGGAGCTTGCCCAGGTAATCCCTTTGGGAAAAATCAAGTTCGGAATGTCATATCGGTCAAAGGAAATATTCGTAATATACACATCCTCCACCGCACACTCCTCCTCGGAAGTATTCAGCAAAGTAATGGTTCCCAATTCCATTTCTTTATCCCCATCCATTTTAATCAAAGAGCAATTTCCCCATTCTGTCATAGCCGGATATGGGTCAATCTTTTTCAGAAAATCTTCCGGGAAAGCCCAACCTAATTCCATAAAAACACCAGCCTTTATGGGCAAAGAATAAACCTCTCCGTCAAAGGAAAAATCTAAACCCTCTATATCATCGCTCATTTTTTCCATTGCCGCAGCAATCTCTTCCTCAGTGGCTCCGTAAGATTTTGGGGAACTTCCCTCTGCTGCTCCACAACCTACCAAAAGCAAGCTTGTCCCCAAAACGAGTGCTGCTATAACTCTCTTTCCGCTTCTCATAGTAGCCTCCTGTGAATTATTTTTCTTCTTTTAACTGTACCTTCGGCACGTTATTCCTCTTCCTTTTTCTTCTTTCTGCCCAGATTTCCTACCAAAACCAGTACCAGGCCTAAAGCCACTGCTCCGCCACAGAGTTTGGTGATAAAGTATACATTCGCTTCATCTATGGGTTTTAATACAACCGGCAATACATACTTTTCCGGGGAAACATTAAAAAACCAATCCTTCTCATCAAACCACTTCAGCATATATTCGTATTCTTCATCACCTAATTTATGCAATCCGCCTCTGACATAAATCGGTTTACCCATTTCTGCATTGGGTTCCAGCTTTGTGGGACGTGCATAATAATCCACCAAACGACCTACCGGATTCTCCGGATCTGATTCGTATGCTATGTAATAAATTTCATCATCAATATAAACCGGTAAAGTATAATAACCATTGGTCTCTACCTTGGTTGTCTTACCACCTTGATCCTGATGTCTGGTTTCTACAGTTACAAAACGCTCCAATAAATAAGGCATATCCGTCTCTACGGAAAGACCTTTCTGCAACTGGGAAACATCTGTCAGCTCTTCTGCACAAATATCCACCGGCTCAGTTAATAAGGTCTTAAGGTCCGGCAACATAAGTAAAAAGAATGCCACACCGAAAATTATTAAAATGCCACCTACTTTTATACAAAATGATTTCATAATTTACTTCTCCTCTCATCCTACTGCTGCGCATTCCCCTGCGCTTTTACTTGTTCTTCATATTTCTTTCTGGCTTTTACCAAATATACGGTACTGATAATGCAATAAAGTATAAAACATGCAAGCATAATAAGAATGTTCGTTGTATATACCTGCTCCTGCTTCTCTCTGAATTCCAAATCAAGTGTAAACTGGTCTCCTGCAGCATCAATATACCAGTAAGTTGCCTTATCACCGCTCAGTCCATATTTATCGTCCAGCTTTTCCAAGTATTCTCTGGACTTTTTAAAACTAACCTTCTCACCTATGGGAAGTAACATGGTATCTTCGGAAAAATCCAAAACCTTTCCGTACATAAGTACCGGAACACGCTCTCCATCTTCCAGCTCAACAATAAACATTCTATCATAAATTTTGGATTCCAAGGTAGTAAACAGATGTACAAAGAAGCCCGGTATTTTTTGTGGAGCATTATCTGTATGCTGTTCCTTATAATAACCTGTCTTCGTAATATTTTCCGTTTCCACCTTTATGGAAAATTCGTCACCATTCTCCATAGCAGCTTCCAATTCATCCATAGTTGTTACGATAATTGCAGAATCACTTGGCGGAAAACCTACATCGGAGCTGGACTTCAGTGCATCCTCGTACAATTCTCTTTCAAAATGAACAAAGCTGTTACCTAACAAAACTAAAAGAACCATTAGAATTGTAAAAGCTACAATATCTGATCTTACCTTAACCATTGCTTATACTCCCTCAAAAAACTCCTTGAACTTTTCATAAGGATAAACTTCACAGCCCTTAAATACTTCGCTATCCCTTACCTTCAGGAAATCTACTACCACCACTTCCTTGGCACCACAATTACGACACATAAGAATTGTCATTCGCACCGCTCTGTTGCCGGAGGGAATCTCCTCTTCACTTGCTATGGGTGTAGTGTTATTTATGTAATATTCCGCACTTTTTGTATAAGTATGGTCGAATTGTACCGGTATCAGATACAATGTAGTATCCAGCTCATCCTGCACACCTTTACAAAGGTCGCAGAGGGAATCCTTTTCACTTGCCTTCTTAATGATAAATCTGGTTAATAGCGGCCACCAGAAACGAAAGGTAAGCAACAGCAGACCTACGACAATCAGAATGTTCTCTATCCACTCCATGGTTCGCTTCCTCCTAAGCTGTAGCCTTGCTTGCAGCGTTTTCCTTCGCCTGCTTTAATAACTCTGCAAAGGTATCTGCCTTGGACTGTCCTTCTAAAACCTCTCCGGACTGCAAAGAATACGGATTCTTGCTGGATGCAAAGGTATAACAACGAATTCTTGCTTTCTCATACATAAACTGGAAATACACACCGGTCGTTCCTCCTAAAGGAGCCTTTACATAATCGGAAACAATATTTTCAATCTTTGCTGCATCGCCCACCTGAAACTGTGTCGGATTCCAGATAGATACGATAGCAAACTTACCACCCTCTACATCAATCTTAATAATACCGTAAAGGCTGTTAAAGGTACTGCAATGTCCGAAACCCTGCTCCTCAGCGTTGTTTTCAATGGTTTTCTTCATTAAATAATTTGACAGAAAACTATCGCTAAAGTTAGAAATCAACACAATAATACCAAGGGTAAAAAATACTAAGATAAATATAGCGCTAAAGCTCCATCCAAATATTGCACAGACTATGGATACGATAAGTGCTATTACCAAAACAGCAGCCGCCTGCGCCAATATATACATACCATTAATAATTTTCATGATACTATCTCCTCCCATATTGGTTATTTATTTTCAACTAAGTTAGTATAGCACCCTTCTTAGGCGAGTGCAATCTCTTATTTTGATAGCTGGGAGCAATCCCGGAAGCACATTCTGCCTACTTTCTTCTAAAACAGGGACAATTTTCAAATTTAGACATATTATGATAATGAAAAGATAAATACAATCATTTATAAGGAGGATGCTTATGGCAATCTTTACCAATCAGGCTACCCTGACCTACAACGGAAACGTAATTACCTCCAACATTGCAACCGGTGAAATCGTAGAAGTTCTGTCCGCTACCAAAACGGCCGTACTGGACACCTACGAGCAGGGTTCCGAAATTACCTATGTGATTAACATTGTAAATTCCGGCACCACTCCCTTTACCGGTCTGACTGCTACAGATAATCTGGGCGAATATACCTTTGGAACAACTACCTTAACACCGCTTGATTATGTTCCCGGCTCTGTGCTGTACTATGTAAACGGTGTGTTACAGGCTACCCCCGCCGTCACTTCAGGCCCTCCACTGGTAATCAGTAATCTGACCGTTCCTGCCGATGGTGTGGCAACTATTATTTATGTAGCAAGAGCAAATCAGTTTGCCCCTCTGGGAACTACCGACTCTATTATCAATACGGTTGTAGTAGGCGGCACAGGCATCACAAATGTAACTGCCACCGAAACCGTTACTCCTACCTCTGCTCCCAGACTTACCATTACTAAGGGACTTTCCCCTACTACCGTCACGGAAAATGGCCAGCTGACCTATACCTTTACCATCCAGAACACCGGCAATGTGCCGATTGTTGCTACGGACAGCGTCATTATCTCCGATACCTTCAACCCTATCTTAACGGATTTGACGGTAACCTTTAACGGCACCACATGGACCCCTTCCGTTAACTACACCTACTCTGAACTGACCGGCGAATTCGTTACGGCACTCGGCCAGGTAACTGTCCCCGCTGCCACCTACACTCAGGATCCGACTACCGGCGTATGGGTTATCGAACCGGGTACCAGCGTCCTTACCATTACCGGAACCGTATAAAATACTCTGTATTGCTCAAAAGGCCCAACCCCTTCAAAGGGGTTGAGCCTTTCTTTTATACCTTTTTTAAACTCATTCCGCATCCTCCCGCACCTTACAGATTACTGTACCTGAATAATTACAAGGTGTGCGGAAACCGGTCTGGTTCCTCCTGCTAATGGAGTAATACTGAGTGCCGCTGCGTTACTTGCAGGGTTGCGTACTGTAAGAATGGAGTTAATGGTGGTTGTGGTCACAAGTGCCATACCTATAATCTGGGACGCCCCGTTGCGCGTCCTGCCACCGTATATTCTAAATCAGCACCATTCAATGTTAACAACAATTGTCCGGCTTCTGTTACACTCACTTGGAAGTATACCTGATACGTTCCAATCTGTGCCAAATTATAGGAATCGGGATCGGTTCGGGCAATATCCGGACCACTAACGGGACCATCCTGCGGAAAACTGACATCCGTACCCGGAGCTACCGTAGCTGCATTATCCGGTGGCATCAAAGCATAAAAATCCGCAAAATTGACACTTTAATTATCACAATCTACCATTCCGCCGGCAGTAACACTTCCCTGCACATCACCACAATCCACATTGCCTTCCGCAGATACATCTCCTACCACATCTCCGCAATCCACATAGGTCCCCGCAGATACACTACCGCCCACATCTTCACACTCTACATAGGTTCCTGCAGTTACACTGCCTCCCACATCCTCACATTCTGCATAAGTTCCCGCAGTTACCTGATGTCCTACATTACTGCACTCTACGTAGCCGGCAGATGTTACCCACTGACCTACATCATCGCATTCCACATAAGTCCCTGCCGTTACCCACTGGCTGACATTATCACACTCCACATAATCTCCTGCGATTACGTTTCCCTGCACATCACCACAAACCACTGAAAAACTGCTTTCCACATTTAAAGCCGGTCCTTCATAACAGAAATTAATGTTTTTACAAATCCTTCCGAAACGTTTCCTTATGTCTTCTCCACGTACCAGCCTGTGTCCGATATACAATGCCGCATGAAGAGTCTCATCATCCTTCCAGGGAAGCCCCACGCTATCCGTATACAAAACCGGCGCATTTAATACCTCTGGCCGTGCTCCTGTCAAAGCCGGATTTTCCTTACATTCCGTCATCAGTGCCTCTGATACTCCCAAGCTTTCTTCAGACTCCTTATGCGGAACAAAATCCCTCTCAAACAATTCGTCCAATGTAATCTCAAAGATGTCTGCTATCTTTGGCAACAACTCCACATCCGGACAGCTCTGTTCATTTTCCCATTTGGAGACTGCCTGATTACTGATGCCCAATTGCTTCGCCAGCTCCTCCTGAGTCATATTCTTATTCTTCCGATAGTATGCTATTTTCTTACCTAATCCCATGCCATAACCTCCACCCATTGGTTTTCGCTCTATTCACGCCTAAAATATAGCATCCCGACTATATTTTTTCAATGGAATATTGGTTGAATTGCGAAAATTTAGATATTCAACTGTTGGTTGGAAGACTATATCTGTATAAAAATAAGAGAAATACGGCATTTCTGCTGTATTTCTCTCATCAAGTTTTACTGCTGGTGGCCGGACTTGAACCGGCACGGGGTTGCCCCCGAGGGATTTTAAGTCCCTTGCGTCTGCCTATTCCGCCACACCAGCGGACGCGTTGTAGTCGAAAGCATGGACATACGTGCTTAGCACTGTTCCATTGACTTTATCAACACGGATGGGCGGAGGTGGATTCGAACCACCGAAGCAATTTGCAGCAGATTTACAGTCTGTCCCCTTTGGCCACTCGGGAATCCGCCCATATAGGACAATTAATTATGTCCTAACAAAATCGAATTGTAGCATATGTTTATACAAATTGCAAGATATTTCGCCAATTTTATTTCAAACTGTTGCGACCGTCTCTTGCGAACACCAACTACTCCGCCTTCTTAAACTTCAGCACCACTGCGGATGTCTTTGGCAGCGTAATCTTAATCTTTCCCATGGCTACCGGATATTCCTTGGGCTCTGTACTGTAACCACCATCAAAGGTTTCAATGAGCTGCACCATGGTACCTTCTTTGGCTGCTCCGGTTTCCCAAACGGTAACTTCCTTGGCAATCTCGTGGTGATTATTATTTATCAGAACAACGCACTGCTCCGTACGGTTAAATCTACCATAGGCCACGTAATTATAATCCGCATCGATATATTTAATGGAACCGTTTCGCAGCTCTGCGTTCTCCTTGTGAATACGGATAATATCCTTGTGGAAAGCAATCAATTCCTTATCTTCCTTGCCCCAAGGATAGGTTCGACGGTTATCCGGGTCGGTAAAACCGCACAGACCCGCTTCGTCACCATAATAAACTGTCGGCGCACCCACCCAGGTCATCTGCATAACTACCGCTTCACGGAACACTGCCTTATTATTGCCATGGTTTGCAGCTTCCGGACCTAAGGTATTGGTACGTCCCACTCTGTGGCTGGTACGTGTTAAAAATCTGGAATGGTCATGGTTGGACAGCTCATTCATCGCCACCTGCCAGCTGGGCATGGACAGGTTGGAGGTATGATGCTGCATAGCGCCCCAGAAGCTCTCCGCATTACCCAATAAATCTTCGCGGAAATCATCGCTGTGCTTCTCCATACCGGTCAGGAACCAGGTCACCGGCTCCATAAATGCATCGTAGTTCATAACCGTATCCCACTCACTACCCTGCAACCATTCTCTGGTATTGCCGTAATGCTCTGCCAGAATGATGGCCTCCGGATTGGCTTCCTTTACAACCCTACGGAACTCCTGCCAAAAGTGATGATTGTACCGTGGTGAATGTCCCAAGTCTGCCGCTACGTCTAAACGCCAGCCGTCTACATTAAACGGTGGTGATACCCATTTGGCAGCGATTTTCAGCACATATTCCTCCAGAGTTTTGGAGCCTTCATAATTCAACTTCGGTAAGGTTTCATGTCCCCACCAGCCATCATAGCTGGGGTTATAAGGCCAATACGGCGCTCTGAAGTCGAAATAATCTCTATAAGGACTCTTTTCGGAAACATAAGCTCCCTTCTCATATCCTTTTGCATTTTCATATATTCGCTCTCTGTCCAGCCACTTGTTAAAGGAACCGCAGTGGTTGAACACACCGTCTAAGATGACGCGGATTCCCCTCTTGTGGGCTTCCTCCACCACCTTAATAAATAATTCGTTGCTGGCTTCCAGATTCACCTTATTGGTTACACGGTTGATGTATCTGGTGGCGTGGGTATTGTCCCTGTCACCGGTTTCCAGCAGCTCTCCCTCATCCACTTTAATCTTGCCAAAATGGGGGTCTATATAATCATAATCCTGAATGTCATACTTATGGTTAGAAGGCGATACGAACAAAGGATTAAAATAAATCACTTCGATTCCCAAATCCTCCAGGTAATCCATCTTATCCAGAACCCCCTGTAAGTCCCCGCCATAAAATTCGCGCACATCCATGTTGGCAGGGTACTGCTCCCAGTTGTCTACCTTATGCACATGCTCGCTAATATAATTATATTCACCGGTCACCACATCATTAGTAGGGTCTCCGTTATAAAAACGATCCACAAAAATCTGGTACATAACGGCACCCTTGGCCCAATCAGGAGTATCAAATCCCGGAATAATCACAAAATTATAATACTCATTAGCCTCTCTTACCAGACCACGCACATCGTAGCGCACGGTAATTCGACCTAATTCTATTTCAAAGTAGTAGGTGAATTTTTCTTCTTCCAACTGTACCGTATAAGCATAATAGTCAAAGCTTTCCGTTGACTCCACCTTTTCCATAATATACTGCTTCTGCCCGGTCATCAGGAATACTCCGTCCACGTTATTTTTTCCGGCACGAAACCGAATGGTTACTTCGTCATGGGGCTTCGGCTGAGCAGGACTTACATAGTCCTCCGTGGTATCCGAAAACAAAGCCTTTCTATTAAAAACAGGACGCATGGACGCAATATACAACTGATTGTTTAAATTACGTCTTAATCGTTCCAAATCCATAAAATGATTCCTCTCTTTTCATCAAAAATGCTTCCTATTATATTCTAATAGAAAGCACTTTTCTCTGCAAGCACAAATTATGGATATTTGCGTTACATTGGCATGACCCAGACGCTTTCTTTTCGGGGTTACCTACTCTTTTTCAGGGAAAAGCTGTTTGTAAAAACTCTTCGAAGGAGAATCCGGCAAATAAACTGCCAGCATGGCCCTCGCCTGATCCTCCGTTATATCCACAAACTCATCCCCTCGCATGCCTACGCAAAACACGTCTCCGGCAATTATATCCTTCTCCGTGTAGAAATTGCACGGTTTATTATAAATCTTAGCATCCCAGTCGGCAACAATCACCACATCCCTGACCAACGTAGGAAAAATCTCTAATTCCGTACCACCTACTACTTGCTTCATCGCCTCCGGACTGTTTTCAATATCTCCCCATTGCGGGTCCTCCTTAGTTTTAATTATAAGAATTCTCATATTTCACCCCTGTTCTTTGTATTTTCTATAGCATCTTTTCACTCAGCTTCTAAGTAAAACATAACACACCCAAAACTTCCTGCAAATAAACCGCTGGTTTAAATCTGGCCCGAATCTTTTATACAAAGTAAAAAGGACAGCCAAACGACTGTCCTTTTTAGAGAAGGTATTTCTTTCTTATGGGGTATAGCAAAAAACTATAAAATGTATTGGGGGGGTTACAAGTAGTATAATATCACTGTATACCCCTTTTGACCATGCCTAAAATTCACAAATATTACAAAAACATATTTGTGTTTTTGTGCATTTTAGACAATTTATCGTTTTATGCCGTAAACAGAGCTTCAAATTCGTCCTTGCCAATCTTTTCTTTCTCTAATAAAAGCTCTGCACATTTGTGAAGTACTGCTTCATTTTCCACAATAATCTGCTTTGCTTTTGCATAGCAATCATCTACAATAGCCTTTACTTCTTTATCAATCTGGCCTGCCACATCCTCACTATGGGACTTGGTATGTGCCAAATCACGACCGATGAATACCTCGTCGTCATCATCATCATAACAGATTACACCGATATTCTCTGACATACCAAAGCGGGTAACCATCTTACGTGCCACTTGGGTAGCCTTCTTAATATCACTGGATGCTCCGGTAGTAATATCATCAAAAATCAATTCCTCTGCAATACGTCCGCCCAAGGATACCATAATACTCTGCAGCATCTTTCCCTTGGTAATCAGCATTTCATCCTTGTCCGGCAAAGGCATGGTATAACCGCCTGCACCTACACCGGTAGGAATAATGGACACGGTATACACCGGTCCTACATCCGGAAGTACGTGGAAAAGAATAGCATGACCGGCCTCATGATATGCTACAATCTTCTTCTCCTTATCAGAAACCACACGGCTCTTCTTCTCTGTACCGATACCTACTTTAATGAAGGATTTAGTAATATCCTCCTGCTTAATATAGGCTCTGCCTTCCTTCGCTGCCACAATAGCAGATTCATTTAATAAGTTCTCCAAATCCGCACCGGTAAAGCCGGATGTGGTCTGGGCAATCTGTTCCAGATTCACGTCTTCTGCCAGGTGCTTATTCTTCGCATGTACCTTTAAGATTTCTTCACGACCGCCTACATCCGGAGGGCTGATGGTAATCTTTCTGTCGAAACGTCCCGGACGCATAATCGCAGGGTCCAGAATATCTACACGGTTGGTTGCTGCCATAACGATAATGCCTTCGTTCACTCCGAAACCATCCATTTCTACCAGCAACTGGTTCAAGGTCTGCTCACGTTCATCGTGGCCACCGCCCATACCGGTACCACGTCTTCTGGCTACCGCATCGATTTCATCAATAAATACAATACAAGGTGCGTTTTTCTTGGCCTCCGCAAATAAATCTCTTACACGGCTGGCACCTACACCTACAAACATTTCCACAAAGTCCGAACCGGAAATACTAAAGAAGGGAACACCTGCCTCACCGGCTACTGCTTTGGCAAGCAAAGTCTTACCGGTACCGGGACTACCCTCCAATAAAACGCCCTTGGGAATACGCGCGCCGGCCTTTGTATATTTGCCGGGGTCCTTCAGGAAGTCTACGATTTCTTCCAGTTCTTCCTTTTCTTCCTTCAAACCTGCCACACTGCCAAAGTTTGTTTTATTGTCTCCCATAATCATCTTGGCACGGCTTCTGCCAAAGTTCGCCATGCGGGAACCACCACTGTTTGCCGCGTTCTGGGCATTCATCATCATGAAGAAAAATACTCCCACTGCCAAAAGCATAAGCATGGGCAGCATGTAGTTTAAGAACCAGCTCTCTCTCTCAATATCTTCAATAATCGGCTCATAGCCCTTTTCACGTATCAGGGTTTCCAAATCCCTTACGTCTGTTGCATAAACTTCTTTTACACTGTTGTCCTTAAATACCACCGTAGCATAACCGGTCGGTGCGTCATTATTCGGAGAAATATAAATCTCCTGAATCTTTGAAGCTTCCATGTCTGCTACAAACTGGGCCTGTGTATAATCATTGTCCTGACGCTTCATGTAATTCATGGAAAACATCACCAGCAACAGAAAACCGATTAACACAAAATAAGAACCAACACCTCTACTATTCTGTTTCAACTTTTGCCTCCTAAAATTTTCTACGCCTAGTCAAACTTGACAATTCCGATATACGGAAGGTTGCGATACTTCTGGTCGTAATCCAGACCGTAACCTACCACAAACTCATCCGGAATCTGAAAACAGGTATAATCCACCGGCACTTCAATGACTCTTCGGTCCGGCTTATCCAACAAGGTACAAAGTCTAAGAGACTTCGGTCCTCTGTCACGAAGCATTTCCATAAGGTAGCTTAAGGTTCTGCCGGAGTCCACAATATCCTCCACTACCAGCACGTTCTTACCGGAAATAGATTCGTCCAAATCCTTTACAATCTTTACCACGCCACTGGACTTGGTATCTCCGCCATAGCTGGATACTGACATAAAGTCCAGGGAAACCGGCACCGTAATTCTCTTTGCCAGCTCACACATAAAGAAAGTGCCGCCCTTTAATACACAAATCAGGTGAATCTGCTTTCCTTCATAATCTCTGTTAATCATCTCTGCAATTTCACGGATTTTCGCATCTACTTCTTTCTCTGATAAAAGTACTTCTATACGCTCTGCCATATCTTCTCCTCCCCGTTTGTTATCTATTACAGCCTGTTTGTCTGCTTATAACAAATCTGTAATATGTTCTTGGTATTTTCATCTACTTTATAATATTCGCTGATACGATAACCTACCAGCCATAATACGTGATTATCCACCGCCACCAGGGGTAATTCATCCCTGCGCTTTCTGGGAATCTTTTCTGCAATCATGTAGTCCTTTAATTTTTTATGTTGCATACCTTCCGATCCCTTAATGCAAAAATAGTCACCACTTTTGCGGGTTCTAAACACCAAACATTCTTTTATTTTATCATAATCAAACCATTTCGTATACTGATTTTCCGGAATATCTTTACAATTTATACCGGCTTTTTCTACCGAAATCACCTGTAGACGCAGCTTTTTACTTCTGCCTGCCGTATATGTGACCTCCTCTTCCCCCAGTAACTGCAGGTCTATGGTAACAGGCTCCCAGACTTTACTCGCGGGGACCTCCGGCACTCTTTCCAAAATCACCTTATCATATTGCCTGTTGCCCCGAATCTCATAAGGTAAATGCATGCTACGATTCGCCTCCTGCACAAACAGGGAATGGATGTCCTCCACATGCGTGGCCGTAATATCCTTATGCATGGGCGACAGTTCTTTCAACAGCCGTAAAAGGAGGCGCTTCTGGATAACACTGTGTAGCTGCAGGTATTTGCTGCAATCTATTTCATATGTCCCTATTACACAGTCTTTGATGGCGGCATTTACCTGTTCTTCTATATAATTCTCGGTTTCAGCCAAAATATCCGCCGTACGGATCATATTCCCTACACACCCGTTTACAATTTCTTCCTGCGCATAATTTAAAATATGATGACGGATTTTGTTACGGGTATAATCGTCACTATCATTAGTACTGTCATGCCGGTACGCAATCTGCTTTTCCTGAAGATACGCTTCAATCTCCTCCCGCTCCAGACACAAAATCGGTCTCACAATCTGCTCACGGACCGGACGTATTCCTCCCAGTCCTGTAAGTCCCGTTCCACGGAACAAATGAAACAGCATGGTTTCCGCTCTGTCGTTACTGTTATGGGCCACGGCAATCTTGCCCTGCTTCTTTTGAGACAGTACCTTGGCGAACGCCTCATAACGCACTTTTCTGCCGGCCTCTTCCTCACTTACGCCCCACTGCTTCGCCAGCACGGGAATATTTTCCTCTACCAGCAAAAAAGGAATATTATGTATCTCACAAAGCTGTCTCACATACTCTGCGTCTTCCCTCGCATCCGGTCGAATCCCGTGATTTACATGTACTACATGCAGCTTCAAGTTCCACTTTTTTTGCAAAGATAGTAACACAAATAAGAGGCAAACCGAATCTGCCCCTCCGGAAACGCCCAGCACCACCGAGTCTCCTTCTTGAAACATTTGATACCGGCTACAATATGCAGACACTTTCTCTTCCACGCTCTTTTGCATATTACACCCCATACATCGTATTTATCTTATACTATACTGATTTTTCCTGCAAAAATCAATACGAAGTATATACACCCAGTACCACCACTGTCATATCGTCCGCAATACGTCCGCCACTGCAAAGCAATACAAATTCCAAAATTTTGCGGGCAATTTCTTCCGGGTTGCGTTCCTGTAATTCTTCAATATAGCTCTGGAGCAGGTCCTCATAACCATCGTCCTCCAAAGCATCAATCACCCCATCCGTTACCATAATAATATAATCGTTTTCAATTAATTCTCTGGTGATGACCTCCGCCGCTCTGTTTTGAAATACTCCTAAGGGCAGGGACTCCATACAAATCTGCTCCACATAAGTATTGCTTTTCAGAAAGGTAGTCGCCGCTCCGGCTTTACGAAACTGACACATTCCATTATACAAATCCAGACTGCAGACATCCAGCGTGGACATATTCTGCTTTGTAGCCACCAGCAAAGCGTTATTTAACAAATTCATTGCCGTATCCACATCGTAGCCGGCCTCCGTTAGTGTCTGCATCAAATCCAGCACCCATTCACTATCTCTACAGGCGTTCTCACCACTTCCCATACCATCTGCCAAAAGCACGTGAAATCCTCCTTTTACGGTTTCAATCAGTGCATAATTATCACCGGACATGGTTTCTCCTTCTTTTACAGCCTTGGCATATCCCGGAACCACCAAAAAGCGCGGTTCTTCCACCAACAAAAAGGTTTTAAGCTCTTTATCCACCCGATAAGGGGTCGCCACTGCCGGCGACAATCGCTTGTCCAAAATTACCGACAACATGTCTGCCACATCCTGTATATGATAACCTCCCGGCCGCTCACTGCAAACACTGATTCCAATGGTCAATACATTATTTTCTTCCTCTGTTTCCATGCTCTGTATATAGTATATGTCTGCCAGAACAATTTTCTCGCTTTTCAGTGCCTGTACTACTTTTCTGCGCATCCTTTCCGGCAGCGGTGTAAAGCGAAACACCTCCGTTGCCATCTTTTCCAAAATTCTGGAAACCTCCGCCATATGACTGCATAATACCTGCTGCTTCTCCCACATACTGTAATTTTCCAGACATTGTACCCGGTCCTCACTGTCCGAATAACAATCTTCTCCCAGACAATGGGCAATTTCCTGAAAAGAGTCTGCATAGGTCAAAAGTCTTTTCCTGCTATAATCCGCAAGCATCAGCTCTCTGTTCTCCTGTCTGTCCCGGCTCCCTGTTATTGTCATACGTCTCATCCTCTCCTCTTCTTAACGATAGGGACTATTATATAACTTTGCTATATGCTTTTTTGTCAAATCATGAAGGGGTTTTGGGAAAACTTTTTGACAGCTTTCGAGCCTCCGATGCCCACGCTTGATGCAGTACCTTCATCGACCACATAAAAAAACCGCCGGCTTACCGCCAACGGTTTAATCTTCCTGCATAAATATAATTTCGTCCTCGTATACCAGTCCCAGCTTTTTCTTAGCTACTTCTTCATAATACTGAAGGGTCTGGGTGTACTTGCCGTACTCTTCAATTTCCTGTGCTCTTTGGTTTTCCTTCTCTATCAGGCGTTCATTTTCTTCCCACTGGGCCTGTAGCGCATCTCTCTGCTGAGAAAGCCCATATGCACGAATGCCTACCACCACCAACAACACTACAATCACCAACGTAATCAGTGTCATACTGGTACGGTTTTGCATTTTTTTGCGATACGCCGCTTTGTTTTTATGTTCATCATGACGTGCCATAAATTCTTTTGCCTTTCTGATGGTACCTATCGTTACCGCTTACTTAGTTTTATTTTAAGGGCTTTTCCATAGGATTTCAACCTTATTTTCAGATTCCCCAGTATTTTTCTGCGCTGTAACGATGCCTTTCTATGCTGCGCAGCTGCCTTACCTGCCATAAAACGTACCGGCTTCACTAAAAGCGCAAGTAACTTTTTTCCAATCCTAAGCACATGTTCCAAAAACCATACCGCCGACTTTATCCAAAGCCTGCTGACCGTCTTTTTGTACAATATCATGCCCGCAAGCGCTCCCGCCACGGCAAACCAACGCAGGGTTCCGTTACTTTCCCGATACAGCCACAAGAAAACATACCCGGCACAAAAAATCCAGAACGCCAAATCCTCCAGCGACTCTACGAACTTTTTGTGCGGTATTACTTTTCTCACAATAATACATCCGTCATATACAAAGGTAATAAACATCCCCGTAAAAAGTGCATGCAGTAAAAATAAGTTATTTTCCGACAAACTCTCTACCTCTTGCTTTCGGTTATCGGAACAGTTTTGCAAACAGGGACTCTCCCTTGTGTCCCATGCCTGTAGCCTCACTATAGGTCAAGTTGTCAATGCGTCCGTCCAAATCCACTTCTCCCGAATCTAGGGACAAACGACTCACATGCAACTCCTCACCCTTTATACTAAGCAGGCCCTGCTCGGTCTCCAATAGTACCTCCTTCACATCAAAGGAAAGCACATCCTTTACACCGGTTAGCATGCATGCCTTTCTGTTGCTCATAGTTACCTTATGTTGTTTATTACCACCTGTACCGAAATTTTCCATAGTTACTCTCATATAATTCTGCTCTATTCATTATATGAGAGGTTCTTCTTAAATATAACGGAACAGTTCCTTTGCTTCCTCTTTTTTCACTGTTTCCTGTACATCCAGCACTTCCACTTTGACTTCCTTATTACCGAATGCAATAGTAATAATATCTCCCACCTTCACCTGTGCGGAGGCCTTTGCAGGCTTATCATTAATCAGCACTCTGCTGGCATCACAAGCCTCATTAGCCACTGTACGACGCTTAATCAGACGGGAAACCTTTAAATATTTATCTAATCTCATAATATACTCCTTTTCCCCGCACACACTGCGGGACTTTTTTACAAAAAAACAGAGAACCTGTTACCAGGTTCTCTCAAAGTAATCGGATTAATTATGCATTAACCATATCCTTTAATGCCTTACCAGCCTTGAACTTAGGAGCCTTAGAAGCAGCAATCTTCATAACCTTACCACTCTGAGGATTTCTACCTTCTCTAGCTGCTCTTTCAGCTACTTCGAAAGTACCGAAACCAACTAACTGTACCTTACCGCCGTTCTTTAATTCTGCAGCAACAACATCAGTGAAAGCCTTTAATGCCTTCTCTGCATCCTTCTTTGAAATACCAGCCTGTTCAGCCATAGCTGCAACTAATTCTGTTTTGTTCATATCAAACTCCTCCTATTGAGTATATCATAATATATTGACAGATTCTAATTTTTGAAACGTCTATAAATATATATATCTTTTTTCCTATTATTTGTCAAGGTGTTTTCATTGAAAAACTATACTTTCCAATGAATTTAGGGAACTTGCTGCCAAATCCGCAAAGGAATAGGAAATATCCTTCTCCTCAGAATCCACTACAATCGTATAACTCCTGGTTTCAAAGCCGGATTTGCGAAGGGTAATGTTATGGGTGCCTGCCTCCTTGGCAAAGCTGACCGGAGCCACTCCGATATAAGTTCCATCCAGATACACCTCTGCGCCGGAAGGAGCATCGATGTAGACTTTATATTTGCTTTCTTCTTCCTCTTCCTCCTCTTCGGCGGAAGTGTCCTTGTCCAGCTCAATATCAATTCCTGTGGTTGCCTGTCCCACCTTCAAATAAGTGGTCAGGGTATTATAACCCTCTGCCCTGGCAATCAACTGATGAATACCGTACTCCAGCGAAACCGGAACAGACACATCTGTCTTTTCGCCATCGATATAAAGTGTTGCTTCCGAAGGATGCATGGTAAAAATAACCGTACCAAACTTCACTTCTTCCACTTCCAAATCTCCGATATCCAGCGAAACCTCCTGATTTCGACGGATAGATACGGTCTTGGTACCACTGCCGCCTTCCACACTGAAATGCACCTGATAATCGCCTTCCGGTACGGTTAACAACATATCTTCCTTGATCTTTGTAATCAGTGACTGCCCTACCTCAATGAAGCCTCCGATAAATTTCGTATCATTTTCCAGACGCAGGTAACCATGCCCTTTTTCTACTACAACACTTAACACATTACTGCCGATTCCCTGAAATGTCAGCACATCCACCACATTCAAGTCCATCTGCTCAATTTGCTTTCCCTGGGACAAAAACAAAGTATCCTCTGAGAACTGATATACGTCCTTTCCTATGGTAATATTCCCTCTCTTCCAGTCGATTTCATAACGACTGGCAGCATTGTTGCTCCATGCCTGGGAGTGTAGGCTCATACTGTTTAACCTCTTAATATCCTTTAAGAAGGTAACCTCTACTACATCTCCGGGATGCATCTGCTCCAGCGAAACCGCGGCTCCGTACTTATCATATAAGGTGGAGGTACCGGTTACGTTTAAGGTATAGTTTTTGCCTGCTGCCGTACTAAACAAAGTAACCGTATGAGCATCCTCATCCTTTTTCACAATCACTGCCGTATCCTTGGAATCATAACTGTTCGGAGGATACACAATCGTATCCGGGGAAGTCAGCTGCTCCTGTCCGGACTGTGCCGGCATGGTAACCTGAGGAACAGGCTCCGAAGGAGCCTTCTGCCCGCAAGCGCACATACTCAGTGCGATCCATCCGGCCATAATGTATGTAATTATTTTTCCTGTTCTTTTTCTTTGCTTATTTCTCAAGGTAACTCCTTAACATCATCCATATGTATTACGATTTCAGTGTATCATTCCGGACTTGCTACTGTCAACATTCACGGTACGTTACAAATGCTCTGCCCTCCATCGGCCTCACAAATATTTCAGTCGGCGATCTTCTCACAAGCATTCCGGCCGGAACACCTCCTCCAGAAATCTTTGCTTACCCGACTCCTGCTCCAAAAGCTTCTCCAGCTTCTCCATATTCTTCTCCGGAATCCACGCCTTGGAAGAATTATTATAAAAATTCACAATCTTCCAGAACTTTTCCGGATATGCCAGCCGATAGTACAAATCCAGTGCCTCAAAAGCAGTGAGGGGACGAAGCTTTTTATAGGCATCCAGCAAGGCACTGCCCAGTGCCGGCTGCCAATCACTCTTTTCAAGAACCTTGCGCAGAAGCAGGTACACGTCGTTCACCTGACTTCCGGGTTTTGACTTCTCAAAATTAATGATATACCAGCCCTCTTCCCCGCAGATAATATTATGATACTGGTAATTTCCGTGATAAAACGTATTCACCTGCTCCGGCAAATTCAATTTCTGCACGTAGTCCCGCCATTCCTGCGTTACCTGTCGTGCCTGAGCAATATAGGTATTGATTACTCCATACAGCCTGCGTTCAAAGGGTAACTTCTGCTTTTTCCTACTTAGAAAATTACGCACTCTTACCAGCTCCTGATTGTGCCTTTCATATTCCTGCAATGTATCGTCGTCATAAGCGCTGTACCGGTTTTCCGGCATGGGAACATCCTGCATACTGTTGTGCAGCTTTGCAAGCAGACACATAGCCGTTACACATTCATCCCTATCATATATGTTACATTCTCTTCCCTCATAATATGTTTTCAGAATGTAACGGACACCGTCCTTATCTTTTACAAAAAGTTCACCGGCTTTTGTAGGAATCAGCTCATCCACCTGCACCAGCTGTCCGGCCTTTATATGACGTAACACCGCATCCTGCTGCATCAGTCTGCCTTCCGTACCTTCGTATTCCTTAAAAACCAATACTCCCTGCTTTGTGTCACAAAGAAAGGCACCTCTTCCCTTTCTGGTCCGCAATACCTCTATATCATATTGTTCCAACAAAGCAACTGCCTTATCGTTCACATCCATTCCTCCCATATAACAAGTTTGGACGATTTCGTCCTAACCTATCATATGAAGAGGAAGCTGAAAATATTAATCTTTCTTCTGAATCTCCAACGCTCGTTTCAGTAAAATATCCTTCTCATTCTTTTCCGGATAATCCAGTACATAATTTAAAAGCTCCTGCAGCACCTCTCCCAATTCTTTTCCGGGCTGCATACCTGCCGCAATCAAATCTGAACCCTTTACCGCCAGAGTTTTTAGGGACAGGCACTGCTTCTTTTCACAAATCTGCTCATACAACTGTTTCCAGCTCTCCAAAGCTTCCAGCTTTTCCTGCCTTTTGTAATCGCTTTGAGCCATGGTATCCGCCAAACGTACATGCATCAGAAGCGGGAAAATATCCTCACCGATTTTATTTACTGCCCGACGTACCATACGCATATCCGGCATGGTATTATTACCGTAATCATGGTACTCCACCAGTCGGCTGACCGTGGCCACCGTATCATTATCAAACCGCAGGCGTCGTAAAATCTCCCCTGCAAGCTGTGCACTTATCCCCGGATGACCGTGGAAATGGGTAATTCCTTCCTCATCCACCTCCAAAGCCAAAGGCTTGCCTATATCATGTAAAAGCATGGCCAGACGAAGCTCCTTCACCGGTTCCACATGGGTAAGAGCGCATAAGGTGTGCCTTCCTACATCCATACAATGGTGGGGATGTTTCTGCGGTGTCTGCATACATTTATCAAACTCCGGCAACACCACTGCCGTTACACCGGTTTCGTAAGCCACCTCCAAATACTCCGGATGAGGAGATACCAGTAGCTTGGTCAGCTCCTCTCTGATACGCTCTGCACTGATGTGACTTAAATTACCTGCCAGCTCACGAATGGCTTCCCTGGTGTTTTCTTCTATGCTATAGCCCAGCTGTGCAGAAAAACGAATGGCACGCAACATACGAAGCGCATCCTCCGTAAAACGCTCCTTCGCCTGACCCACACAACGAATCACACCTTCTTCAATATCCTTCATTCCTTCAAATACATCCACCAACCCTGACGTATCGTTGTATGCCATGGCATTGATGGTAAAGTCTCGACGCTTTAAATCCTCCACCAGATTGGGCGTGAAAATAACCTCCTTGGGATGACGGCTGTCCTCATACTCCCCATCAATCCGGTAAGTAGTCACTTCAAAACCTTCCTTATCCAGCATTACCGTTACGGTTCCATGCTGAATCCCTGTATCAATGGTTCTTCGAAACAGTCCCTTCACCTGCTCAGGGGTAGCGGACGTAGTCACATCCCAGTCATTGGGCGTACGTCCCAAAATAGAATCTCTGATACAGCCCCCCACTGCGTAGGCCTCAAAACCGGCTTTTTCAATGGTATCTATTATAAGTTTTACTTTTTCCGGCAACCGAATCTTCATATACTTCCTTCACGCCTTTCTGTAATCAACCTGCTATTCCCGAAAAAACTTCTCAATCACTTCTACAATACCGTCCTCGTCATTGGTGGACGTAATATAATCTGCCGCTTCTTTTACCGGCGGCTGTGCATTGCCCATGGCTACACCGACACCCGCATACTCAAGCATGGTAATATCATTGAAACCATCCCCACAGCAAACCAGCTGCTCTCTCTCCACACCAAGCATGGGTAACAGCTGAGAAAGCGTAAGCGCCTTGTCCACCTCTACCGGTACCACTTCAATAAAGTACGGATCTGAACGGAACACATTTGCCACACCGGCAAAAAGCTCCTGCAATTCCTTTTCATATATTTCTGCCTTCGCAGGCTCTGCCGTCACAATACATTTGTTAATATCAAAATTGACAAATGTGGGCCAATCCTCCACATGCACTGCTGTAATACCATTTATCTTAGCCTCATACAGTACATACTCATCCGGTTCAAAAGCAGAAATGGAATTGTCGCCCAAAAAGGTAATCAGACCACAACCGTGAGCCTTGGCATACTCATATATACCGGGCACGATGCTTAAGGGTAACAGCTTCTGATATACAATCTCTCCGGTCCGGTAATCTACTACCTTGGCACCATTGGAGGCCATAACGAAACCTCCTCTTTTGTCTAATTCAAGCTCCCCGGCAAACCGACGCATACCCGGAAACGGACGTCCGGATGCCAGCATTACCTGATGCCCTCTGTCCAGAATACTCTCTATGGCCTGCTTTGTGGCAGGTGTAATCTCCTTCGCGGAATTAACCAATGTACCGTCGATGTCCAAAACCAAAACTTCTTTCATATGCGCCCTCTTATCTTTGTCCTATTCCCTTCCACAATAACATATTTTCCGAAATTTGAAAATAGGATGCAGACCATGTCCGCATCCTACTTCTTCTTTTGTCATTTCTATTTTACTGTACCGGAACTGCCTCTACACTGCTATCCTGTGCTACCTGCAAATACTTCAGGTGTCCTTTAGGGTCCTGCACTTCATAGCCCTGTGCAATTTCGTCCAGATATTTTCCCAGACTCTCGCTTAATAATACGCTGCGAATATTAATCTGCCACTTAGGATCGTTGGTTCCTACGAAATAACATACATAATTGGTCTCACCCTCTACATCAATGGCAAAGGTATCTCCTGCCACACGTGCCGGATCTGCAGCCCATTCTGTCATTCCTTCCGGCAAATCAGAAGTCTTAAGACCTTCATACATACCACCATAAGAAGCGGTACCTGCTTCGTCATAGATATTCAACAAATCAATAAAGCTTTGCTCTGTTGCAGAGCCGTTCTTCCAAGTATCCAGAATATTCTGGGAAGGTACGGAAGAGGTGGTAATAATACGCATATCCACGGTAGGTGCGTCATCACGGTATCTCTTGTCAAAGGATACTACTAAGTATCTGTGGTTGTTATTATCCTCAGCCACATAGGTATCCCCCGGCTTTCTTATCTCATCAAATAACCAGTCACTTACCAGCCCGTTAATATAAATCTCTTCCACATTAGTATATGCTTCGCCTTCGGTTCCTACGGTAGCTACTGCTGCCTCAGCCTTTTCTTTAGCTGCCGCCATAGCGGTAGTAATTTCTTCCTCGGTAGGCTCGTAAGCCACTTCATTACCGGCCTCATCTACAGGTACACTGCCATCCGGTGCTGTGGTAGGAAGCTGCGCATCCACCACTGTCATATGGTAATCTACAGAATCATAATTTGCCTTGTCTGCTTCATAGTATGCCAGAATTTCATCCTCTGTAGGCATCATAGCTTCTGCCTTGCTTTCATAAAAAGCAGCAGTAACTATGGTTTCACGGATAATGCCTTCCAGTCTGTCCAAGGTTGCGTAGGTACCATAAGAAGCCTTTACGAAATCATCCAGGGACATACCGCTCATAGCTGCCTGCAGATTCAAATCTGCCACAAATGCATCATATTCCGCATTGGTATCATAGGTAAAGCCTTCTGCATCTGCTGCAGCCTTCAATGCCTTGGTATCCGCAATATTCTGCACTGCCAGCTGGTCAAAATAATCCTTAAAGGTCATATCTCCGCTATACATTTCACTGTCAATGTTATTTACATCAAAGCCAAACATGGACAAATAGCTTCCTTCGGAAGAATTCAAAAATGTGTTTTTCGCCAGTGCATAATTGTAGTCAAATTCCACACGGTTAATCTTTTCCTCACCCACTGTGATATAAGCAGTATTCAGGCTAATATATCTGCTGATGGGGAAGTACAATATAAATGCAACCAGAGCCAGAATCAACACCGCACCGATGATTTTACCTTTTACGGCTTCCTTCTTGGCCTTCTGCTCCGCTTCCTTACGCTTCTGCTGCTTTAAATCATATTTCGTCATTACTTTATCTTTTTTCTGTTCTGCTGCCTCAGTAACAGTCTTTTCCTTCTTAGACATGTTTTCAGCGCTCCTTCCTTATTTAAAATACTGCACCATTTCCTAAAAAGTCTTGGCTTCCAGCTTCGTAACAATATTCTTTACACAGCCCTCTTCAAAGGGTACGTCCAAGCCCACTTCCTTCAGCATATTGGTATAGAAATCACTTGCAGAAAGCTTACAAAGCTTCAAATATGCCTCCCATGCCTTACCGAAGTCCTCGTCCATCTTCACCTTAAACTGCAATGCACAAATCTGTGCCAGACAATAATCAATATAGTAGAAGGGCATGCCGTAAATATGGGTCTGCTTCTGCCAGAAACCGCCCTTTCCAAAGAACGGATTATCACCATAATCCAAATGTGGCTTATATACCTTCTCCAATTTGCTCCAGGCTTCCTTACGCTGGGCAGGAGTCATTTCCGGGTTTTCATATACAATATGCTGGAACTCATCCACCATACATCCGTAAGGAATAAATGCTGCCGAATCCTCCAAATGCATGTCGATATAATCCTGCGCTCTGTCCCCAAAGAACAGCTCTGTCCATTTCTCCGCAAAGAACTCCATGGACATGGAGTGAATTTCTGCAGTTTCCATACCGATATCGGAATGTTCCCTGATTTCATCCTTGCCGGACAAATATCCCTGGAACGCATGACCGCACTCATGGGTAATTACATCCACATCCCCTGCAGTACCGTTAAAGTTTGCAAAGATAAACGGTGCATTATAATCCGGCAGGTAAGTCATATAACCGCCGGCACGTTTATTTTTACGTCCCCACACATCAAACAATTCATTCTCCATCATAAAATCGAAGAATTCTTTTGTTTCCGGTGACAACTCACTGTACATCTTCTGACCGGACTGTAAAATTTCCTCCGGTGCTCCCGTAGGCGTGGGATTACCGTTCTTGAAATACACACCATTATCAATATAGGACAGCTTCTCTAAGCCAAGACGCTGTCTTCTTCTGTCATGAAGCTTCTCTGCAAAAGGTACGAAGACCTCCTTTATCTGCTTGCGGAAAGCCTCTACCTGCTCCTTACCGTAGCAGTTGCGGGACATACGATAGTAACCTAATTCTACGAAATTCTCATAACCCATTTCCTTAGCCTGCGCCGTACGGTTCTTCACCAGCTTATCATAAATCTCATCCAACTCTGCCTCGTTTTCCAGGAAAAACTCGGTCTGCTTCTGCCATGCAGCATTACGGATATCTCTGTCCGGACTCTCCAGATAAGGACGAAGCAAAGATAAATTCAGCTCCTTACCGTCAAAGTCAATTTTCGCCCCGGCAATCAGCTTGCTGTACTGCTGACGCAGTGCATTTTCTTCCTGCATGAGCGGAATCAGCTTCTCGTCCATGGCCTTCTGGGCAATCTCCATATTCTTGAAAGCTACCGGTCCGATTTTTTCCTCCAGATATGCTCTGTAAGGAGAATCATACAAAAGCTTCTCATATGCCAGAATCAGGTTCTGGTAAATAGGGCCCTGCTCATCATAATACTTCTTTTCTTCATCATAAAATTCATCCACGGTATTACTGTCGTGACGAATGCTGGCAATGGTCATCTGCGTAGATACGCGGTCTGCCAATTTATAATACTTTCTATGAATTTCAAACTGCTCCTCACCGCTTTTTGCTTCCTGAAACTCCTGCATCAGGCCAAGCAGCTCCTCTTTCGCCTTTTCAAAATCCACACGCTCATAAGGCATATCACAAAATTTCATACACTACCTCCAATATATACTAAACTCTTTATATCATAGCCTTTTTTACCTTAAAAGTAAATCTTTTTCACACAAAATTCGTAAAGCCAAAACCTCTTGACGCTTTTTGCGAATTTTAATATACTGAAAGCAGAAATCAAAACGAGGTGCACTTATGTATAAAGTACTAATTGTTGATGATGAAGAATTTATCCGAAATGGTTTAAGATGTATTATGGACTGGGAGGAAGAAGGCTTTGAAGTCTGTGGCGACGCCTCTAATGGTGAAATGGCCCTGCAGATGATTGAAACGCTTCTGCCGGATTTGGTTTTGATGGACATTCGTATGCCCAAAGTGACCGGTCTGGAAGTAGTTAAATATTGTAGCGAAAAGGAGCTTCCCTGCAAGTTTGTAATTATCAGCGGTTTTTCAGATTTTAAGTATGCTCAGGAAGCTATCCGCTATGGGGTGGAGAATTACCTGACCAAGCCCATTGATGAGGACGAGCTTTTAGCCACCATACGTCAGACCAAAGCTCTGCTGGATGAGCAGAACCGTGACCGCGACCATTTGGCACATATCCGCCGGAAGGCGAAGGACGTGATTTTGTCCGATATTATACAGGGCAGTGATACACAGGCAGCTCCTTTAAGCGACGCAGATATTGCTGAACTGGAGTTACAGGCAGATGTTTACCAGGTAGTTATTTATGAAAGCTTCAGCCAGTCAGAAAACGGCATGGCTTACAGCTTTGCAGACCTTCTGCGTGTTACCAATCGGGGAGAACATACCTTTAATTACATAACACAGGACCGCAGAAATATTATTCTTCTGAAAGGAGAATATGCTCTGAGCCGCTTTAATGATTTTCTAAAGCATTATGAGGATACCAATCCTCCCCAGAAGGGCAGTCCTCTGGATACCTTGTTTTTGGCATACGGCCGACCGGTGCACTCCTTAGAAGAAGTACATTGCTCCTACGAAGATGCCCTGACATTGATTAAGCGTCGTTTCTTCTGTGTGCAGGGTCAGCATACACTGGGCTACGAAGAGCTTCCGGATGTAAATGCAGTGACACAGTCTATTTCTCAGGCCAGACTGCAGGAATTTGCAGATCACCTGGCGGGTTATTTGCAGACCTTTAATCGCAGCAACGTAGCTAAAACATTATTTAGTCTGGAAGAATACCTGTACAATGTGCGCAATGATATTTCCGAGGTGAAGCTGTTCTTAACAGATTTGTATCTGCAGGTTAAGGAAAAGATATCCGTACTTTATCCCAACAGCTCTATTCCGTTCAGCAGTAATACGGCAGTAATCAATATTATTGAGTCCAAGTATTCCCTGTACGAAATCATTCAGTTCTTCTCCGAGCAGTTCGAGATGATTATGAATGCTACAGGCAATCCTTCCCGCAACAATATTATTGACGATATTCTCTACTACATAGAGCACAACTACCAGAACAATATTAAGCTGGAAACCATTGCTCCGCTGTTTGGCTATAACAGTGCTTACCTGGGCAAAATATTTAACAAAACCGTAGGGGAGAACTTTAACTCCTACATTGACCATATGCGAATCGAACACTCCAAGGAAATGCTCTTAAGTGGCAACTATAAGGTGTACGAAATTGCAGAAAAAGTAGGCTATCGTAATGTAGACTACTTCCACAAAAAATTCCGTAAATACGTGGGCGAAAGCCCTGCGGAATTCCGCAAGAAAAACGGCAGGGGTGAGGAATAATCCTCACCCCTGATTTTTAATCTTCTATTTCTCTTTCTTCTCTTCTGTTGTTTCAGTCTTTTCCTTCTTACCTGAACCTCCCGCAAGCTTCACAGTAATCAGGAATACCACTACTCCCAATACTGCTATACCTGCTATGGTCAGGATAGTCATCAACGTCTCGTTTTTCTCTTCTGCGGGGCCGCCTACATATTTGGTATCGTCGCCCGCATCCTGGGAATCATCGCTTTCACCGGTTGCCTCGCTCTGGCCGGCATCACCACTAACATCGCTCTCAACAGAATCTCCCGAAGTCTGTGCTTCACTCTCCGGCGCCGGCGTTACTTCCGGTTCTACCGGTTCGGCCGCCTTGGCTGTGACTTGAATTTCTGCGGTTAATCCGTTCTCAGTGTATGCCGTAACGGTCGCTGTTCCCTCCGACAGTCCATATGCCCAAGCACTTGCCACACCATTTGCATCCGGCTCTACCGCTACATTATCTATTGCAATAATGCCCGGTTCAGAGGATACAAAGGTTACCTTGCCGCTACCTGCGGGAGTTACCTTTACGGATGCTAAGGATATATTTGCCCAGTCACCCACGGTTGTCTCTACCGAGCTTTCCAAAGCTTCTATGCCGGTTGCCACGGTAGGCTCTATGCCTGTGGCGCCTTCTTCAAACACCATGTTGGACAGGGTAAAGGTAACTTCCACCTTCTGCGGATTCTCCACACCGGTAAAGTTCAGTACATGGTCGGTTACGGTTACTTCTTCAATAACGGAGCCATCCCAAGAGTTAATAGGGTCGTTGGTATCGAAGATGCCGGAAGCCTTCTGAGCTGCCTTGGGTGCATCCATGTGGATGGCAAAGGTCTGTCCGTCCACCTTAATTTCGTCATAGATAATATCACAGCTGGTCAAAGGAGTCTTCTTTGCCTGCCCCTTCGTTACACTGTAGTCCTTAATATAAATTGCAGTCAGGTTATTTAAGCCCGTAACGCCGGCATTCTTCGCCTTGTCTGACAAATCACTTGCACAATCAAACACTACAGTGTACTGTCCGTCACCGGAAACGGTAATGGGTGCGCCGTATTCATTACTGAAATAGCTGATAGTATTATCGTTGAAATACACATTCAAAGCCAGTGCGATTTCTGCGCTAGCTTCTGCTTCGCTTACCGTTACCGGTACCATTTTGGTAAATCCGTCGGAGGAGGTGATGATAATATATGTAGTTCCTGCTGCCTTAGCCACTACCTTACCAATCTTGGAAACGGTAGCCACTTCCGGGTTAGAGGAACGATAGGTCAAAAATGCATCGCTGTTTTCCGGTGCCTTGGAAGCATTTAAGTAGAAATACTGGTCTACGATGACTTCATAAGCTTCTTTTTCAAGTACGATATCGGTACAGGGAGTTGTGGTCGCCTGAGGTCTTACCTCCACCGGAATGTCGCAAATAGCCTGACCGTTATGGCTGTAAGCTGTAATCACGGTCTGACCGATGCCGGTACCATGTACATTTGCCGCCCATACGGACAGGTCGGAAATATCTGCATTGACCGTAGCTACGGTTTCATCTGCACTCTTCCACAATACCACGTCATTGAAAGCACTCTTATCCACACAGTCCGCCAGAGAAATGTGGGTTACTTCTCCCACGGTAGTGGTTACCAAGCCTTCGTACTGTTTCATCTCGGTAATGGGCGTTACGGTGGTGCCCTTTACAATGTCAGTCAAATCTTCCTTACCTTCAAAGTAAATACCACGCATAATACCTTCGATGACCGTAGGATACACTTCTTCCAATGTCTCTCTGTCAATTAATGTAAAGCTAAAGTCCGGTGTCATGGTCAAATCATACCAACCCTGGTCCCAATACACCGGCACCACGCCTGTCTGCTGACAAAGTCTGTTCATACCTTCCATATGGTACGCACGGTCCACATCATTATTTTTGTTGATAGCACCGTACTCGCCTAAAATTACCGGGATACCTTTGGAGGTAAACTTCTTTTCCAAAGCATCAAACATATCGATTAAATTGTTAAAGCTTGCCAGATTCCAAGTATTGCCCTGTGCATTTTCTAAAAGGCCAAAGGTCCAGTCATAATGATGCACTGCCACAAACAAACGGTTGGGTGTGGAATCCTTCGGAATATCGAAGCCTGCCGCCTCGTAGGTCATATTTGTAATATTGGTATATCTGCCGGGTACGGACAGCCAGCGATACTCATTGTTTGAACCGGTAGCACGCACCGTATCTACAAAGAGCTGATTGAATTCCATGATAATCTGTGTATCCTTGGCAATGCCCTCCGCACTGTTGTCCGGACCCACCACTTCATTCATGGATTCAAAAATCAAGTGCTCGTCATAATCCTTAAAACGCTCTGCAATCTGCTTCCAAACTGCTTCGTACTTCTCGCGGACCGGTCCTAAATCCTCTGCACCGATGCGAAACCAGCCGGTCTGCTCTGCACCGTCATGGTGAATATTAATGATAACGTACATATTCATGTTAATAGCATAATCCACGATATCCTGCACGCGGCTCATCCATTTGTCATCAATCTGGTAACCGTTACTGTCGTCAATCATGGTACCCCAGGTTACCGGTACGCGCACCGTATTGAAACCGGCATCATGCACCGCCTTCATTAAAGCCTGTGTGGTTTCCACATTCTGCCAAATGGTTTCTCCGGGTGTAAAGCCGGTATGACCATCCATAGTATTACCCAAGTTCCAGCCGGTACCCATTTCTGCTACCATTTCCTCCGCTGTCATATCACGGAAAGGCATCTGGGCAGAAACGGTCTGTGCCCTCCCGGTTCCTTCCACGGGCGCTGCCTGCGTCACTGTTGACAGATTACTCAACATTAGCCCTACCGCCAGCACACCTGCAAACACTTTATTTATAAGTCGTCCCTTTCTCATAGTTTTCTCCTATTCTCCACTTTCATTGTCCTTCTCAATCTGTCGGAACACATACATGGCGAAACCGCTGATAGTGTATATGATACAGACAGGTCCAATCAGTAACAGGAAAAATAATGTGGTAGTATTAAACAGAAACATTACTATCTCAAATGCCAAAACCGCTACCAGTGCAATGGTTCTGGGAAAATAGCGCATGGTAATGCGGATGGAGTTTTTCAGGGTCTGAAGCACCGTATTGTCATAGCGGGCAATCAGCGGAAATGCGTAAATAAACGCTGACACAAAATACACTGCCGAAATAATACCTGCCACCAATACCGGCATGGACTCTGTCACACGATAGATTTCAAAGTCCAGGTACAGCACATAGGCACACAACAAACAGAACAACCCTAAGGGTACTCCCTGCTTCCAATTTTCCTTAAAGGCTTGTACGAACTGCCTTCCCACATAACCTTCGGTTTCCTCAGACATTTTGTTGGTCACGCTAAAAGCCGCAACCGTAGATGCGCCGATGGTAACAATGGGCAGACTGAACAGCAGCCACAAAAAGTTTAATTTAATAACGTCCCACAAAGTCGACAAAAACTTATATAAGGGACCATCCACACTAAAAAAATCCATATTACTAACCTTTTCAACTAAATTTATAGGGGAAAAAGGCTGCCCTTTTGTAAGGACAGCCCTTATTTACAAATTACTTACGAAGAGGAGCCTGCAGCTCGTTCTTTCTTGCTGCTTCTTCTTCACACCACTTCTTACACTGCTGCTGGGTATCGTACATTCTTACCTTACCCTGCATTTCCTTTACGATTGCTTCGTAATCTTCAGGAGTTTCAGCGTAGATAGCTTTCCATGAATACTGAACGATACATTCTTTTACCTGATTCCAGATAACGTCTAATTCAGCACTTCTCTTACCTTCTGAGAAGGTAGTTGCAATGTCTACCTTGTAATCGGTAGTTTCCATATATTCTTCAACAGTTGTACAACCGGTAAAATCTCTCCAGTCCTTATCTGCTGCATTTTCACCATCCGGTGTCTGGGTGCTTGCCCAGAATGCCTTATCATACTTCTCGCCTGATTCAGGGTTGGTATCTGCAGATGACCAGGTAGTATTGTTAATCTGGAAAGAACCATCGTTAAAGGTAGCTCCGCCCCATTCTTCCGGCATCATAGTAGTTCTGTCATCGGTACAGGTCTTACCAAACTCGGTAAAGTAGGTCTTGCCGTTTGCATCGTAATCCCAGCAAAGTCCCTTAGGGCCGTAGTCTGTGGTAAGTCTTCCTTCCGGAGTACATAACCAGTTGATAATTTCCATACATAATTCAGGATACTGTGTCTTGGCACCGATGGACCATACACGGTTACCGCCGTAAACACTCATACCATAAGCAATAGGTGCACCCTCTTCAGGAACTAAGCTTCTCATAATCTTATTCTCTGCAATGTGTTCAGGGCTATTAAAACCTGCACTACCTGCGTAGTTAAAGATAGAGAAGAATACGCCGCCGTTCTGTACCTTTTCCATCATCTTATCGTAGTTCTGTGTCATAGAGTCAGGATCCAATAAACCTTCACGGTACAAAGTGTTGAAGAACTTAAGCATCTCTAAGTAAGGGCTGCCGTTGTCCATTGCATAGTACCACTCACCGTTAGTAGGATTGTAGTGACCAAAACCAAACTCATCATATCCGTAATAAGCAGTTGCCATAGACTTAACATACATTACATAGTTACCATCCCAGTCAGGCCATAAGCTCATTGCGTAGGTAGGATTGCCACTGTCATCGGTAGGACAGATTTCTTTCATATCCTTAAACAGCTCTACCATATCATCCAAATTCTTAACTTCCGGATGTCCTAACTGCTGGTATAAATCCCAACGGATATCCCAGGTATAGAAGAATGCTTCGTGGCTGTCTGAGCTGGAAGCTACGTTGTGACCGAAACCATAAATGGTATCCCCACCGGAAATTACATTACCATTTTCATCCTTAATTGCAGATACTTCCTTGTTCTTCTCAAGAGCATAGGGCATATTCTTCAAAATATCCGGACCGTAATCTGCCAGAATATTATCTTCTTCCCAGTTAAAGAGAAGTCCTGCCTCTACTGCCTGCAAATAGTTCTTTCCGTCAGAACCCCATACAACGATATCACCTAAGTCACCGTCTTCCATACGGGTTTCATACACACCTTCTGCAGCTGCAACCAAGTTAATCTTTACGTTCCACTTATCTAACAAAATCTTTGCAAACCAACCCTGCATTTCGCCGGAGTAGTTTGCCAACTCACTGAATACAGTAAGTGTAATCGGTTCTTCACCGTTTGCCACACCTGCCGCACCGGTACCTGTACCACCTGCTCCATTTCCGCCACTTGTACCGCCACAGCCTGCAAATAAGCCCATTGCCATAGCGCCAACCAACAGAGAAGCTATCACTTTCTTAAATTTCATAATGAATCCTCCTTTATATGTATGTGGGTTAGCCCTTTACTGCACCCAACATAATACCTTTTTCAAAATACTTATTCATAAACGGATATACCACCAAAATCGGAATAATGGTTACCATGGATACGGTGTACTTAATAACCTTGGTATTCATCATACTACTTATCATTGTCTCAGAAAGTCCGGTGTTAGAGTTTGCAATCGCAGACAAATTGGATGCCTGATTCAGGTAAGTATACAATCTGTGCTGCAATGTGTAGTACTCCGGAGCACCCTGCATGTAAATCAGGGAATCCGTAAAGGAATTCCAGTGACCTACCGCACCGAAAATAAATATGGTAGCTAAAATCGGTTTACTAAGCGGCCAGATAATCTTGCGGAAAATCGTCATATAGGACGCACCGTCCATATGAGCACTTTCCTCCAGCTCTGCCGGTATGGACTCTATGTAAGTCTTTACCAGAATAATATTATACGGAGCCACAATACCCGGAATAATATACGCCATGAAATTATTGGTCAATCCCAACATGGACATGTTCAAATATGCCGGAATCAAACCTGCGTTAAAGTACATTGTAATTACGAGGAAACGATACCAGAATTTTCTGTGCCACATTTCCTGCTTGGTTACCAGATAACCTACAAATGCAGAGGCTACTACCATGAGTACCGTACCAATGATGGTTCTGGTAATGGATACCATAAATGCCTGGCCGATTTCTCCTGCCTGCAACATGGATGTGTAGTTATCAAAGTGTATTCCCTGAGGGAAAAAGTTAATAGCACCCTTTCTTACCAAATCATTTGCGGAAATGGTGTTAATAAATAAGTAATAGAAAGGGAAAATACAAGTTAACGTAAAGGCTATGAAAAAGATGTAGTTAAAAATATTAAAAACAACATCGCCCGGCTTTAATTTAAAAGGACTTTTATGCTTTTTATAATACTCTTTTTCCTTCTTCGCGTCTATCTTTTCCTGCTTTGTCATCTTAGCCATCTATCCTCACCCCCTATACAATGCTTTCCCCACGAGCCAGCTTGGAAATACCGTTCGCCAGGAAGAGAAGTACTACAGATATAATGGACTTCGTCATACCAACCACTGTTGATAAAGGAATCGCACCACTGTTAATACCCAGTTTATATACATACAAGTCTAATACGTTCAACCAATCCTTGTTATTTGCATTCTCAAATACCAGGTACTGATCCATGCCGTTACTGAGCACACCTGCTACTGACATAAGAAGCAATACCATAAAGGTAGGAATCAAACCGGGCACGGTAATGTGCCACATCTTCTGGAAACGTCCGGCTCCATCCACCGTTGCAGCTTCGTAAAGCTGCTGGTCGATACCGGAAATACCGGCTATGTAAATAATTGCGCTCCATCCAAGGCCCTTCCAGGTTCCCCATGCCCACATCTTAATCCACATAAAATCAGGATCCATAAGGAACTGAGTATTTGTACCGAGAATACTGTTTATAAAACCATCCGATGCAAAAATTGCAAGTGCAATCGCATATACCAAAACCCAACTGATAAAGTTAGGGATAGTAGTAAAGGTCTGTACAAATCTCTTTACTCTGGCACTCTTGATTTCGGAAAGGAAAATCGCAAACGCCATAGGAAGCCAGCTGGTAGCAATACCCAGACCACTCATTGCCAGGGTGTTACGAAGTACCATAACGATATCGTTTCTGGTTGCTTCATTCTGGAACAACTGTGTAAACCATTTAAAACCTACGAAATTGTCTGCGGATAAAGTACCGCCGGACTTATAATCATAAAATGCATATCTCCAACCGTATAACGGTAAATAACTGAACACAAAACAAAGTGCTGCAAACGGTAAGAACATTAAAAACAGCTTATATTTGGAAGCCATTTCAAACTTCATCTTCTTATCCGGCTTCGGCAGAAGAATCTGAATCACAATGGTAGTAACAAGTACTACTGCCGCTGCTACTACAAACAGCAGGAATCCTGTGGTATTCAATGCAGGCTCTACCTTTTCCGGTCTGGAGGTTTCCGCAATCTGCAGGTACGAATTGTATATCATAAACAAACCTGCCAACTGCACTGCCGAACCTAAAATACCGGACCAGTTACCCACCTTTTTCATCTTCAGATTACCCAAAGACATACATCCACAAATAATGGTAATGGCAATACCGATACATGCTACCATACTTCCGTAATACAAAAGACGGAAAGAAGATTCAAAAACCCACTCCATACGGAATGCTCTCTCACATTCTTCAATCAAACCGCTGTAAGACAAACCGCTGGTAAGCAGGGACATATTTTTATTAATGTAACCGCACACCTTCGCCGGGTTAAATGCCGGGAAAAACAGCAAAATGATGGATGTTATGATACCCAGACGATTCAAGTAATAAATCCAATCTGCTACGCGTTCCCTTCCTGATTTTTTCTTGTTCATTTGGTACCTCCCTTGCCCGTATCATTTATACGGTTTTGAATAATTTTACAAATTATTCATACTTTTCAGATTAACTTCATTATACAAAAGTGTGCCTACGAAAGATACCGCAATTACTTAACGCAAAATACAGTAACTTTTAGCATTCCCTGTGTGTATATATTGGTAAGGGAAGGGATTTGCTTCTGTGTCCAGGAATTAAGAAAATCCCTTCCCAAAGTCACAAATCCCTTCCCCACCAATATGTGCCGCCACAGTAAAATCCCCCCGGTAGGGAGCCGGCATATCCCTATACTGACCGCCCTGAAAACGTCAGCACTTGACGAGGTATTTTCGAGTCTAGAGCTGCTACGTTTTCATTAAGCGCGAGCGGGCAGAAGTATAGGGATATGCCGGCTCCTTACCGGGGGGGTTTTACATTATCATAAGACACAAAAAAGGAGACTCCTGTTACGGAGTCTCCCAATTAGTCAGTCATTATTTGTCTGATTTTTTCTTCTTAGCAACTACTACGCCGCCACCGATTGCAGCCGCAACTACAACTACGATACCTGCGATAAGTCCAACAGATGCGCCACCTTCTCCAGCTTCTGCTGTGGTAGGCTCTGCTGTTGCTGCAGGTGCCTCTGTTGCTGTAGGAGCTTCCGGTTCAGCCGGAGTTTCAACAACAGGTTCTTCTACTACTGCGTCATTTGCAAATCCGCTTACATCAAAGCTGATTTCAACACTCTTGGTAGGAATTGCAAAGTAAGGAAGTGCTTCAATTTCATTGTTCCACATATTTGCAAGCAATACCTTCTGAACTTCCTTGGAATCAGGATCCATGAAAGGTTCTGCCATGGTAATAATTTCCTTGCCATCCATCTTAAGAACGATGTTAGAAATAACAACCTCATCATTTACAGGTAAATCAGTTGATACAAATAACAGGTTGAAGGAACCGTCATCACCCATCATAGGTAAATCGGTAGGTGTGTTGCCGGTAAAGTCAAAGCCTTCTACCTTTACAGTATATGTACCGTTTCCGGTAATAACAGCGTCAGTAAATGTACCGCCCATAGGAATCCAGTCGCCATCTACGAAGCCCATCTCGCCGAAACAGCCTGACTCTTTACCATAAGTTGCATCATCCCATGCGTTACGGAATACGTAGTTTGCAGTCTGAATACCAATATATGCATTGTAGGTTCCGTTAGGATCAAAATCAAACTGAGGAGCTTCTACAGGCTCAGTAACTAAAATGTTAGGAGTAATTTCATACTTGATTTCAGTGAATCCCTTAGGAGATTCTGCTAAGTACTTGTCGCCCCATTCGTTGTAACCGCCACCAATACGGATACACTGTGCAAAGTTACCTGTACCCTCTGCCCAGCAAGACTTACCTGCTGAAAGGTCAGCTGCAACTTCAACACCATCTAAGTAAACCTTAACATCGAAGGTAGAATCTTCAGAAATCAAAGCCGCATCTTCTACTACGAAGCAAGGAGCAACATACCATGTATAGAATACAGGTGCATCAAATGTTAAGCTAAGAGTAGTTGTTTCGCCGTTCTTTAATTCTCCGGTAACAGCAGTAACGCCTGCTGCATCTTCACCGGCATAATTGTATGCCCAGTCATTTTCAGCTTCCTTATCAGCACCGATTGCGATGAATGCCTGATAAGATTCGGTACTAGGCTTAGCACCGCCTGCTGCACCGCCGGTAGTAACATCATTAATGGTAATTGTATACATAATTTCAGAGAAGTTAGCAGGAGAAGCTGACATAGCCTGTGCTGCCCACTCATTATAACCACCCTTAAGACGGATAGCCTGTTCGCCGGTGTAATCGCCGGTACCTTCGTACCACCACTCGTTTTCACCAACAGTTAAATCAAGATCAGCTGTAACATCTACACCATCAATAGTTACGCTATCGATAGTATAATCAACGTTTGTAACGCCTTCTGCTACTAATACAGGTGCTGTAAACCATGTATAAAGTGCAGGAGAATCAAAGGTCAAACCAATAGTAACGGTATCACCAACATTAGCTACTGCATTAGTTGCTGTAACACCACCCATGTTGCTTGCTGCACCTTCGCCATAGTACTGAACACCCCAGTCATTGCTTTCTGCAGCGTCACCGCCAAATGCAAGGAACATAGGCATGTCAGTAGGAGCTGCGCCTGCAGGAGCACTTGCAACTACATCCTTCAAGGTAATGGTATATTCAATAGTAGTAAATCCTGCAGGAGATTCTGCGATGAACTTATCTGCCCATTCATTATAACCACCCTTAAGACGGATAGCCTGTTCAGCTGTGAAATCGCCGGTACCTTCATACCACCATGCGTTCTCGCCGATGCTCAAATCAATAGTATCTACAATTTCTTTACCGTCGAGCTTCACACTGTCAATAGTGTAGTCAACGTTTGTAACACCTTCTGCTACAAGTACAGGCGCTGTAAACCATGTATAAACAGCGGGAGCCGGCATGGTTAAGCCGATTGTAACGGTGTCACCAACCTTTGCATATGCATTGGTTGCTACGATGTCGCCCATATTGCTTGCAGCGCCATCACCATAGTACTGTAAACCCCAGTCGTTGCTTTCTACAGCGTCACCGCCGTAAGCAAGGAACATAAGGTATTCTTCGCCTTCTGCTGCAGCAGTTAATGACAATGTAGAAAACATCATCATGCTTGCAAGAAGGAAAGCAAACAGTCTCTTCATTTTCTTCTTCATGAATAAACCCTCCTTATTTTGCACCAGAAAAGTCTAGTGCTATATAAACTTACACTTAACACTTTACCTTTTCTTAGTCAAAAAAGAAACCTATGCTTTTTTACATTTAATACACGCATTATTTTACAATTCTTCATTTTTTACAGGTACCTTCATAATTACATAGGTACCTTCCTGCTTTTTACTGTAAATGGACAAACCGTACGCATCGGAATAACAAAGTTTAATTCGTCGGTCAATGTTACCCAGACCGATACTGGTACTTGCGTTCAGCGTATTTTTCTTTATATTGTCACGCAACCTTTTCAGTTCTTCTTCGTCCATACCCAGTCCGTTATCTCTGACAATAATCTGCAGATGATCTCCTATCAGCTCCAGCTCCAGCTGTATTTGTCCGTTCTCCGTGATTCCTTCCAAACCGTGTACAATAGCATTTTCTATCACCGGCTGTATTAAAAACGGTAAAATCTGATGCTCCTGAAGCACCAGGTTTTCCGCTACCTGCACATTGAAATTTACTCTGTCGCCAAAACGCATCTTCTGGATTGCAATATATGTTTCAATATAGTCCAATTCCTTCTTAAGCGTGATAAATCCGGTTCCTGTGTTTTCCAGCACATATCGCATGGACTTTCCCAATAATTTAATACTGTTTGCCACATTACGGTTACCGCTGGTCAATGCCTGCATACGGATACTTTCCAGTGTATTATACAAAAAGTGCGGATTAATCTGGCTTGCCAGCATTTTCATTTCCATCTTCTGCTGTTCGTTTTGCAATTGCTTGTCCCGAAGCTGTGCGTTATATACCCGGGCATCTTTATCTTTAATATTTTTTACCAGAATCTGCAAATCCGAGAATACCTCTGACAACTCATCTTCCCCGTGAAACTGCGGAAGAATATCATATTCTTCGTTACTTACCTTGTTCATTTCATGACGCAGTACCCTCACACGATTGGAAAAATATCCGGTAAAGAAGAAAATCAATAAAGCCGGCAATACCAGTGCGGCAAATAATATTAATGCACAAGTCAATATAATTCTGCGGATTTCATAATATGCCACATCACTGGTGGTTATTAAAAAGGTGTTGCTGGCTGTCTGAGACATATTCAGTGCCGACACGTCGTAAAATACTTTCTTACCATTTAGCCAGAGAGTTCCCTTTTCCTGAAAATAATTATCCTCCCAGTCAATATTCATATCTAAAGATTTACCATATTCCGCCTGAACGGCACTATAACAAATCATGTTATTCTCGGTCATAATTCTCAGCGGATATTCTTTACTGATCATCTGGCCCTGTAAGTAACCATCCTTTACTCTGGTCACCATTACGGCTGTATTATCCTGACCAATACCGGCAATCTTTCTTACCAGGCACAAATAATAGTGAGAACGTCCGTTGGAATCCACACTTTCTATAGTCGTCCAAAAACTGACAAATCCGTTCATGGCCTGCTGCATCCACTCTTCCTGCATCACTTCCTCCGTCAGCAGCTCGAAATGCAGATATCGCGACGCGTAGGAGTTATTCGTATAAATGGTAATTTCATCAATATCAATGTTCTCATAGATGGTATCATTAATCGCTTCACAGTAATACACAGAGGTGTTGGTTTTTTCTTCCGGATATTCTGTGGTGGTTAATATCCTGTTTACCTCCGGGTCAAACATAATGTCCGTAGTTTTCTCATAAATACTGGTAGTAATACCTGAAAAAATCGTACGAAGACGAACCCCTTCCGCATGAAGCGATTCTTCATAGTTTGTCGTTAGCAAATTGTATACATAAACCAGCAAATAGATACCCACAATCGTCAGTGGCAACAATACCGCTACCACATACACTGAATAAAGCTGGGTTCGAATTTTCTTTTTACTCAAAAAACCAAACATGGACCAAGGGTTCTTTTTCATACCACTTTCCTCCCGGACGGCTCTATCTAATGCACTCCTTTTATAACGTCCTTGCAAATATATTAACATTCCTAAAAATAAGTGTAAAGCCTTACTGCAAAATCCCGGGCAGCTGATAAACTCAACTGCCCGGGAGATAAACATACTCATATAAATTATAATGTTACCACTATATGTCCTGCGCTTGGTTTCAAAATAGTGTCGTTACCATCTACAGTAACTTCTGCACCTTCTGCCTTAGATACCTTTACATTTACCAGACGAACTGTATAGCTCTTTGCAGCATCCACATCAATCGTGATGGTTCCCGCTGCCTTAGAAGCTTTCACGGTAAGCTCAGCTTCATTGGTCATGCCGTAAACTGTCTTCACTGCTTCTGCACCGTCCTGAAGCTCATAAATACGAAGCTCTACACCGTCTGCATAATCATAATCCGGTCTGTCATCATGGGCACCCATAGGTACGATAGAGTTTTCCTTCACCATCAACGGCAAACTTAAGTAATCGTACTTGCCGCTGTACCACTTGCCGCCTTCATAAACCTTACCGGTAAAGAAGTCGGTCCAGGTACCCTCCGGTAAATAATATTCACCGATGCACTCGTCATTGAAAATCGGAGCTACCAACAAGCTGTCACCAAGCATGTACTGCTTATCCAAATAGCTACAGTTCTTGTCCGCAGTATACTCCAGAACCATACTACGCATGGTAGGGATACCGTCACGGTTAGCCACGATTGCCGCCTCATACAGATAAGGCATAATCTGTGCTTTCAAACGTGTAAAGTAACGTACTACATCCACCGCCTCATCATCGTAAACCCAAGGCACACGATAAGACTGGCTTCCATGCAGACGACTGTGAGAAGATAACAAGCCAAATGCTACCCATCTCTTGTAAACATCTGCAGTAGAAGTATGCTCGAAACCTCCGATATCATGAGCCCAGTAGCCGAAACCACTCATAAGCAGTGATAAGCCGCCACGTAAGCTTTCTTCCATGGATTCATAATCTGACCAGCAGTCACCGCCCCAGTGTACAGGGAACTTCTGACCGCCAACGGTTGCGGAACGTGCAAACAATACTGCCTCGCCCTTGCCGCGCTTTCTCTCTAATAATTCATATACACACTTGTTGTAAAGATATGTATAGTAGTTGTGCATCTTCTTAGGGTCGGAACCGTCATAGTAAACTACATCTGTAGGAATTCTCTCGCCAAAGTCGGTCTTGAAGCAGTCCACACCCATATCCATCAGCACTTCCAGCTTATCCTGGAACCACTTATAAGCCTCCGGATTAGTGAAATCTACGATTGCCATGCCGGGCTGCCACATATCCCACTGCCATACTTCGCCGGTAGGGCGTTTTAAGAAATAACCCTTCTCCATACCTTCTTCAAAAAGACCGGACTCCTGTCCGATATAAGAGTTAATCCATACACAAATATTCAGACCCTTATCCTTGATTCTCTTTAAAAGTCCTGCAGGATCCGGGAATACTCTCTCATCCCACGCAAAATCAGACCAGTGGAACTCCTTCATCCAGAAGCAGTCAAAATGGAATGTTCTGAGAGGAATACCTCTGTCCAACATACCATCGATGAAACTCATAACCGTAGCTTCGTCGTAATTGGTAGTAAAGGAAGTAGATAACCACAAACCAAAGGTCCAAGGTGCAGGAAGGGAAGGCTTACCGGTTACGTCGGTATAAGCTACAAGTACATCCTTCATGGACTCGCCACTGAACAGGAAGTAATCCAGATAGCCACCCTCTACGGAAAACTCTGCCTTGGTTACCATTTCAGTTCCCAGCTCCATAGATACGTTTTCCGGATGGTTAATCAATACACCATAACCCTTGTTGGAAATATAAAAAGGAATGTTCTTGTAAGCCTGCTCGGTGCTGGTACCACCATCCGCATTCCAGATATCGATGCTCTGACCATTCTTTACAAAAGGCGTAAATCTTTCACCGGTACCATATAATAATTCACCCACACCGATAGAAAGCTGCTGACGCATATATGTCTCGGTCAAATCGCCCTTATCATAAGCATCGCCCTTCCAATCGGTCTTCATGATTGCCAAATCCTTACCGGTACTCTTGGTAATCACTTTGCCGTTTCTCTTGTAAGTCATGGACCAAGGCTTCTTGGTGATTTCCAAACTTAAATCCCCGCTCTTGATAATAATCAGGTTTTCTTCTTCTGCAACCTCTAAAGGCAAATTCTCAATATTTAATTCAAACTCCGGATTCTTCTTCACGGTGCCTAAATGATGATAAGTCTGCACACGTAAAACATCTTTACGGGGTGCAGTAATCTTAACTGTCAGATTAATACCGCCCAAGGTAGCACCTCTGTTAGTAATATGTGTAGTGGGTGCACAAATCGTTACCGCAGTTTCGGTAACTTTTACAAAATACGCTTCTGTAGGTGCGAAACAACCGCAACCTTCCTTTTGTAACCAGCATCCGTTACTAAATTTCATAGTTCTTTCCTCCGTTAATAAGTTTCTTCCTGATTCATCTACGCATATTTTCCATCCTGCGTATTTACTACCTACAGCATACCATTAATATAAAAAAAAGACACCAAAAAATTTGTATATTTTTTGGTGTACTTTTTTGTGGTTTATTAAATTTACCGGCAACTTCACTTACTCTACATAGTCACTCCATTTACTGCTATGTATTACCTTACAAAATTCGTCCAAACAGGCTCTTCTTTCTCCGGCAGCTTCACACCTGCCGCCTTTCCTGCCTCCATGCACTTAAGCATATAGGCCATATTTCTGCCTAATACACGCATGGTAAAAAGACCTTCCTCGTCCTGCGCTACCTGCTCCGGCGCCGCGCCATGCACCATATTCCAATAACGTGAAGAAACCACCGGCATCTGACTGATGGTGAGATATTTAATCATCTCGTCGAAAGCCGCTGTGGTTCCGGCTCTTCTGGCAGAAAGTACGCAAGCCGCCGGTTTCATATAGAAGGTACCTCCTGCAGAATAAAACAATCTGTCCATAAATCCCTTCATATTGCCACTCATAGCCGCATAGTGTACCGGACTGCCGAATACAAATGCGTCCGCTGTTTCACACTTTTTGCGTATTCTGTTTACTACATCATCAAACACACACTTACCCGTATTTCTACAGGTTCCGCAGGCAATACAGCCTCCCACCGGCTTATTTTCAATCCAGACAATTTCTGTTTCAATACCTTCTTTTTCCAAGGCTCCTGCCACTTCCTTCAATGCCACATAAGTACAGCCCTCCTTATGCGGACTTCCGTTAATTAATAATACTTTCATTCTTATACCTCCTTGTGTCTTGTGGGCAAATTCCGTCGTAAACAACCTCTACTGCCCCACGTTTTTAACTTTTATGTATCGTTTTAAACTTCATCACTTCGATTTTGCCCATAAGCTACTGTAAACTGTCTGTGGTTTATGAAACTAAGTTGGGAATTTGTGAAGGTAATTGCACAAATCTCAATTCTTCTAATGCAATAAATTATCCCTTTAGAACTTGTGAATTTTGCTTTCGGCGGTCCCTATAAAAAAAGTTGTTCTACAGAATCCTTTTGGTCTCATTTTTGCTCCTTATTTATACGAAAATAGCCTTCCTGCGGTCTAGACAAAAAAATCTCTCTGTGAGACCTACATTTTCTCCAAAATGGGTATCTGGGAAAGAACTTTTTTTACCAGGACCGCTTTTGCCTATTTTTACAGTGATTTCACAGATAAAAATAACAAAAAGTGGTTCAAAAAAGGAGAATTTTTTACAGAGACCTCCTACCGAAGTATGGAAGCTGTTTCTACTATGAAATTACCCCTTAAAAAGACTGGAGATTTACATAACACAGAACCCCTTCAAATTCGTACGTCTTCTTTACAAATACTTTTCAATAAAAGTTTGCTCAATAACTGTTTTCCCAAGCAGTGTAATCGCTTGTTTAGGACATGCATTCACACACCTGTAACATACCGTACATTTATCCTTCCCCACTGCTTTATTATCTGCCATAATAATATTTTCGGTTGGACATATCCTTACACACTTAGAACATCCAACACACTTGTCGGCATCTATCTTTAATTTATCACTATATTTTCCGGTTCTATAACCAAACCATAATCTCTGTGACAGGAAACCTGCCAGTCGGGATAATGATCCCAGTCCTTCTTGTGGATATTTTCCGTTTTTAATATTGGCAACTGCTTTTACTACTTTGCGATTTGCATTATTAACAAGCTGAGTATTCTTTTCAAGAGAACGTTTTAATACCCTCTCATCAGCAATACTATCCGGCATTTGCAGATGCAAGCCACCTGTAATTTGAGCACCATACTGTTTTAGCATACGCCCTAACACTCCTGCACCATCCCCACTGAACAACGCCATTGTAGCAATAACAAAAACCTTTTTACCCTTCCACCATCCTGCATTGCTATGTATAAAATCACTTAATATTTTAGGAACTGCACTATACTGTACCGGATAACTAAAAACTATTTCATCATGATTATTTATGTGCTCTATAAGGTTTTTATCTTCAATAGAAAACAGAACCGAATGATTGTCAAACTCTCTTAAAAATACCTCTAACGCATATTTAGAATTACCTGTTCCGCTAAAATATAACCCTATCATAAATCAACCTCAAAGTTCTAATTTATCTACTTCTTTCATTCACACTTCCTTTTTCCCCGAGTGCGATATATGATTAATTTTACTTTACTATAAAGGCAATCACTCTTCAACAAAAATATGCTCTTGAAGCCGCCTATAATATCGAGTATAATAACCACGGATTTAAAGAATACGGAGAATAACTATGAAAGACTTATGGAAATTATATGCCGCCTTTTTTCGAATCGGCGGATTGACTTTTGGTGGCGGATTAACAATGCTGCCTATGCTTAAATATGAACTGGTGGAAAAAAATGGCTGGGTAACAGAAGAAGAATTGTTGGACTACTATGCGGTGGGACAATGCACACCCGGTATCATCGCAGTAAACGTATCCACCTTTGTGGGCTTTCGAAAAAAAGGCATCCCGGGAGCAATCTTCTCCACTCTGGGTATGATTAGTCCTTCCCTGATTATCGTGTCCATTCTGGCCTTCTTTTTGGAGCAGTTTATGAGCAATCAAATCGTAGCTCATGCAGTAGGCGGTATTAAGGTAGTTGTTTGTGCCCTGATGCTGCAAACTGTGATTACCATGGCAAAGAAAAATTTGGTCAGTGCGGTGTGCTATGTGGTGGCTATTTTAGCCTTTCTGCTGGCACTCTTTACCCCTGTACCCACCGTACTTTTAGTACTTGTTGCAGGTATCGTCGGTATCATTATGTATAAGACGGGAGGGATTAAGCTATGAGAGTTTATTGGGAACTTTTTTACGAATTCTTCCAAATTGGATTGTTTGCCGTCGGCGGCGGTCCGGCGACCATTCCTTTTTTAATGGATTTGACCGAACGACACGACTGGTATACCAAGGCGGATGTGGCAAATATGCTGGCTGTCAGCGAAAGTACCCCCGGCCCCATTGGTATCAACATGGCCACCTATGCCGGCTTTAACGCAGCGGGCCTTTCCGGCGGTATCGTGGCTACTTTGTCACTGGTACTTCCCAGCCTGATTGTTATTATATTGATTGCAAAGCTTTTGGAAAACTTCAGTAAGAACCCTTACGTGAAGTCGGCTTTTTATACTATCCGTCCGGCAGTGACGGGCTTAATTGCTACCGCAGTATTAGGCATTTGGGAAACCTCCTTGTTTACATCAGAAGAGGGAACCTTTCAGTTCCCCGTGTTTTCCGTAGTGCTTGTGGCGATTTTCTTTGCTGCCATGAACCACAAGAAGCTGAAAAAGCTCCATCCGGCATTTTGGATTTTGTGCGGCGCTGTGGTGGGGATTGTATTTCAAATGTAAAAATTTCGGCGGGCAAATGCCCGCCGGTTTTTATGCTTCCAATATCTAATTTTCCTCATCATAGGGCAAAATCAACCAGGCTCCGGATTCTGTTACCCGATAATACTTATCTGTAGCCGTATCCACCATAAGTACCAGTATCACACCACTATCCAGCACAGTTCCGTCGATGTAGTAGTGGCTTGCTCCGTCATAGTAGATATCATGATATCTGGGGTTTCCTGCAATTTCCGCCGTTCCCACATGACCGGCCACCACCTTCATCTCCAACCCTTCGATTTGCCCGATTTCCGCAGGATATTTTCCTACAAACATTTCCTCTCCGGTTCCCCATTCCCACAGGTCACCTGCCTCCTCATCAATACCGGCATGTACGAAGATGGTATTTCCTTCCACATAATATCTCGGCAGATTTTCCATCCATTGAATGTACTTATCCTCCTCAGCTTCATCGGAAAAATGCTCTTCATCAAACGATTTAATCATATGGTTAATTGTCGAATCCCCCAACAGAACAAATTCCTCGTGATTCCCCATCAGTGCCAGCACTTTATCCGAACCATACCGATCCTGCAACTGCATGATTCTGTCGAGCACCCCCTGACTATCCGCACCACCGTGGATATAATCACCCAACAATATCAGCATCGTTTCCGGTTCCTGCAAATGTTCCAACACCAATGACAAAGCCTCATCAAATTCTGCTAAACAACCATGAATATCACTCATACAATAGATTTTCATTCAGCATTCCTCCCTATGCATTATACGTTTTCTAAAATCGCCAAAGGCAAACTATATGCCAGCAAATAGTAATATTCGGCGTCAAAGGGGAAATTCCTTTTTTATAGTCACAAATGGACCAGGAAGCACTTCTTTGTAGTACATTGATTTTCTGCCTTGTAAATCGAGGTATGCTTCCAACTGTGACTCATTCCCTTACCTCTTCATCTATCATTCCAACATACTTATTTTCCAAATAAATATCGTAATCTTCAAATTACATTCCACAAATAATTTATCTATTTCTTCCACTTTTTCCATGGAAAAACCACTCCACTCTGCCAACTGCTCGCAGGTTATACGAAAAGGTCTGGGCAAAAATCTTTTCCCATTTACCACAGCCCACCTACGTTCTTTTTTTACCTCATCCCAAAGAATGGCAATTATCATCTCTAGCTTACCCTTAGTTCTTTGATCCATACAGGCTTCTCTACTCATTCTTCTGTAATCCTCCATTTACAAATGCATTTTAGCTAGTCCGACAGAGACTCCTGCTATGCAGAAATCTCTGTGGAAAGCAATGCATGATCAGATAAGACTCCTACCTGCATTGTATCTACCAAAACCTCTCCCGGCTGAAATACCTCCTTCGCACTTTCACTAAAGAAAATATGGTCTATACATTCGCTTCTAAATGCATTATTGTAAATTGTAGGCATTCCCTTTGTAATTTCATGATATCCCAATGCTTTTAACAAGGAAACATGTGGCCCACTTACCCCCTCCTGCATATCCCCACAAATGATAAATTTTTCATCTTTATATTTTTCAGCTTCACTGATAATTGCATCCCACATTTTATTATGTATATCAATTCGCTCCTTGATATACCATGCGGCTTTATTTCTAAAATTAGCAATCTGTGGAACGTGACAATTCAATATCCGAAGGTTCCCATAGCTGGTATCTGCAACAGTGTATGTTATTCGGTTCTTTAAATAATCACCTGACAATTCTTCTACGGTATAACTATTCAAAATATCTTTGCGAATTAAAGTAATTGTTAATACGCTTTTCCAATGAACATTTACATCAAAAATCGGCTGTATCATCTCATATCCTTCTTCTTGAAAGGCATCTCGGATTTGCTTAAGGTGCTTTCCTTCCTTTCCTGGTAAAACCTCCTGCAAATTTATAATTGATGCATTGATATAGGTCCGCTTGATATATGCAGCCACTTGCGAAATTTTCATTCTATAGGACATACTTGTATTTACAGGCATCCAAGCATTAATATTATACGTTACTATATGTTTACTCATATTAAAGTCTCCCTTCTGCTCCTTCTTCGAGCCAGCCCTTCGCTTAAGCGAAGAGCTCCTCCATACTACTAATTTCTTTGATGCCTTTTTCTCTCATCTTTTCCTGTACCAGCTCCGTAAATTGCGCATACATTTTTAACTCATCCAAAGTATCAATTCCTTGCAATATGCGTGCAGTCATTTTGACAAGCGTGTCGTAAACAATCCAGTTTTTACACAATACCCCTGCCACTGCTTTATTTAATTCTTTGTGCAATTCACTTCCTTTAGGCATAGCTCTCAGAACGAGTGAATGATGCTCTGCATAATCATCCACCTCCTGCTGAGTCTCAAGCACGTCAAGCCTTCCGACACAGCTGTTACCAGAATCCGTGAACTCCTGCCAGCCAAAGGTTTTGGGCTTCTTCGCTAATAAATTAATTGCTGCTGTTACTTCTGTTAATGAATTTGTCATAATATATCCTCCCTATCCAATACAATTTGTGAGCTGTCCAATCAAACCAATTATCTAAGGTATAGTTAGCATCACATCTGAGATAATCTTCTAAAACTCTTCTTCGCTTGCATACCCTAAAAAATTATAGTCTAACATTATCCTCACTTTTGTTTGATATGTTTGTATTGATTATATTACCATGCAGACATATCGTCGTCAATACATTTTTGCTTTTTTATATTGATTTCTATACATATCTATACTATAATGTAGTTATCAAATCATTGGAGGATAAACATGGATAAGATATTATCTATACGGAGCAACAACCAAATTTTTTCACTTTTCAGCCAAATCCAAGAATTTCAAAAATCTGCCAATAGGACTGAGATTGTAAATGCAAGTATCCTTAAGGCTATAAATGATACAGTTAATTGGCTAGAAATTTCTAACACTAAATTTCCAGTCATTCCCGCAGAACAAATTGATATTCCGAATTTTATTCAACTACGTGTAAACGCAGATGAATACAATTTGCTCGCAACTCAAATGCATGACCAATTTCATCTCGAAAAAATGCCACCTGCACCTTATGTAATAAAACTAGTTCTTACAAATTATCTGGTTTACTTATATGATATGTACACTAAATCATTACATAATAAATCAGATAATCCTCAATCTTCACCGAATACTATTTTGACACCAAACGAGTTCAATGAACTCACCTCGGTTGATGAAAAGCTTAACCATTTATATAGGCTTCTCTATGAGACAAAAGTCAATAAATTATAAAATTTATCCTTTGACTCACATAAAAATGGACTAACACAGATGATTATTTCTGTGCTAGTCCATTTTATTATTCATAATCTACTTTTCAGTTTTAAGCGTAATTACATAAAAACATATCGACTTTCATCGCTTTCAAAGCCTTTACAACTTTTGAGAGCTCTTAAAAAGAGGGGGTTTTCTTACCATTGTCGTTAAGTAAAACTATTCAAAAAGACAGTCTTGCCAATTTATTAATCAATAAATTTTTTCTTAATAACGCCTGCTATAATTATCATTGCAATACCGATCACAACTCCAAATGCACCACTTATAAGCGTACCTACATAAGCTATACTGCTTCCGCTGTCTACAATCATTCCTAAAAGACATCTGATTACATCAAAACCGTTAAAGACTATCACTATCACTCCCAGTAACCTCAACGCCAATACCACTGCACGTACATGTTTCATATGTAACACTCCTTATTTCCTATTTACGCTTCTAAACTTGTGCGCATTTAGATTATATCAACTAATCCATGTGCTGTCTATGAATTTTTCCTACACCTCAACTGCCAAATGCAGCACGCTACATGCCGGAATGCTAAACTTCACATTGCCGCCATTCACCTCTACCTTATCAAACTTAGCCGGACATACCACGTCAGGATTTTCAAAGGTATTATGTGCGCCCATTTCATTTGTCAGAATCGTACCTTCTACAGACTTCACTGCTGTTTCCGCAAACACTGCATCAATATCATAGCTGTCAGATACAGACAGGTTGGTCAAGGTCACGTGAATCTTGCCATCCTTGCCAAAGGATACGGATTCGCACAGGTTCGGTACCTTGTTCTTCTCTGTACCAATCTGCTCTGTCTCCACAAAGCTTTCCAGAAGCTCTGCATCCTGATGATACTTATACATATTAAATACATGATAGGTAGGTGTCTTAATCATTTTCTCACCTTCAGTCAGAATCACGGACTGAAGCACATTTACCAACTGTGCAATGTTAGCCATCTTTACACGGTCACAATGCTTATTGAAGATATTCAGGTTGATACCTGCCACCAGCGCATCACGCATGGTGTTCTGCTGGTAAAGGAATCCCGGATTGGTGCCCGGCTCTACATCGTACCAAGTACCCCACTCATCTACTACCATGCCGATTTTCTTGTCCGGATCATACTCGTCCATAATAGCCCCATGATTCTTAATCAAGGTCTCCATAAATAAGGTCTTATTCAAGGTTGCATACCAAGCTTCCTCATCAAAGCCGGTTGCACTGCCCTTATGCTCCCAATCAAAAGGAACTGTATAGTAATGTAATGACAAACCGTCCATAAATCCATGGTTCCATGGTGCATGCTTATGGGTGGTCTCCAACACATCCTTAGTCCAATAATAATCCGCTGCGTTAGGACCGCAGCAAATCTTATAAATCGGCGCATCAGACTTATAATTTCTGATATAAGTCTGGTACTGGCGATACAGATTACCGTAGTATTCCGGGTTCATATTACCGCCACAGCCCCAGTTTTCGTTACCTACACCAAAGTAATCCACCTTCCAGCTGTCCGGATGTCCGTTCTTTGCACGTAAATCCGCCATGGGTGATACACCATCAAAGGTCATGTACTCAACCCACTCACTCATTTCCTGCACGGTACCGCTGCCTACGTTACCGTTTATGTAAGTCTTACAACCAAGCTGCTCGCAAAGCTCCATAAATTCATGTGTACCGAAGCTGTTATCTTCTACTACGCCTCCCCAATGCGTATTAATCATTTTCTTGCGGCTCTCTTTCGGACCGATACCATCCTTCCAATGATATTCGTCCGCAAAGCATCCGCCCGGCCAGCGAAGTACCGGAATCTGCATTTCCTTCAATGCTTCCACTACATCATTACGCATACCATTGGTGTTGGGGATTTCAGAATTCTCTCCTACATACAATCCTTCATAAATACATCTGCCCAAATGCTCGGAAAAATGTCCCTGAAGCTCCGGGTTAATGTGTCCCTTTTTAATCTGTGGATTCACATATAATTTTGCCATATTCCTTCTCCTCTCATACAATTACCAAATATTATTGTACCAAAAAATTATCCCTACGTCTACCTTCCGGCATGTCGCTACACTACCAGCTCAGCCAGCACAATCTGGCATCCGTGCGCCGGCACTTTTGCCACATATCTTTCATGGAAGGTACCGATTTCCTTCTTCTCCCAGCAGTCAAACAACTTTAACTTCTGTCCAAATTCACTGGTCAGGCCTAAATCCCAGAACTGCAGGGACATTTCTCTGTCATCGTCAGATAAGTTAAAGAAACCGATGGCCAGTTTACCGTCACTCATAAGCTTTGCCAGCATAAAGACATCCTTGTTAGGGAACCACTGAGGCTCCGGCATCACCTTATAAAAGCTTCTTGCTTCCGGGTCCTGGTTAATCTGTAATAAATAAGGATTCAATAAAATATCCTTGGTTTCCTGACTTGCACTACGGATATCGCAACCAATCATTAAGGGCGAATTCATCATACACCACAGACTGAAGTGGGTTTTATATTCCTGCGCACCACAGCTGCCGATTACCGAGCCGATATAATCGCTGTTGCTGCCACCGTACATACCTACCACCAGCATATCCATGTCGTTATGACAGTAGTTGCCGGCAAATGCCCCCTTCTCTATCTGGGACAAGGCAATATCTTTAATAGAATCCCAACGGTCACGAATATCCCCTGTAGAGCGGAACATATGGGCTCCTGTAGAACGAATCCAGCCATGTACCTCATCAGAACCCCAGTTACATGCAGAGAACAAAATATCTCTGCCACAATTTTTTAATGCCAGACCCATACGTCTGTAAAGCAGCTCTCCGTCCACATTACGGGGCTTAAAGCAAAAATCATACTTTAAGAAATCCACGCCCCACTCAGCCAGCTGCTTGGCATCCTGCCATTCATGCTCGAAGCTTCCCGGATACCCTGCACAGGTATTGGTTCCCACACAGGAATACATACCGAATTTCAGACCTTTTGCATGAATATAATCTGCAAGCGCCTTGATTCCGCCGGGGAACTTCTCCGGATCCGCTACCAGATTACCGTTTTCGTCACGCTGCTTTAAGCTCCAACAGTCATCAATGACAATATACTCGTAACCGGCATCCTTGTAACCTTCCGTTACAAACAGGTCTGCCACCTCTTTAATCAACGTCTCATTAATATCCCAGGTAAAAGTATTCCAGGAATTCCACCCAAGGGGTGGTCTGTAACCCATAAGACTTACGTTTTCTGCTTTCATGTTTGCTCTCTCCCTACTCAAAATACCAACTCTTCATCTGATAATCGCTGCCGCTGAATATCATATAAAAATCATTTACACCGGTTACTTCTTCTGTCAATACTGCAGTATACTTGTTGTAACCGTCTTCGCCCTGCTCTGTAGCCTCCTCCATGGTCAGATAACCGATAATCTTACCACTTGTTTTACCGATACGAAGCTGAATCACACAATCCTCGCCGCAGCCTTCTGCTTTCTTAATATAAGCATTCCACTTGGCAGGTGCTTTCTCCCCAAAGTCCACACCCTGTACCTTTAGGAAATCTCCTCTGTCAATGCCGGTCAGCACCATTTCTGCACCTTGAGCATTGGTAATCGGAGTGGTATCCAATCCTCCCTGTACTGCTATCATTACTGCCGGATTCACTGCATAGGCATCCACGTTTTTCAACTGTTCTCTACCTACCAAGGTCTGTGCAATCTTGCCAATGGAACCGTCTTCTCCCATTTCAAAGGCATCAATGTGAGTACAACGATAACCTTTCTCAATGCCCATAGCCTTTTCCAAGGTTCTGGTATGATATGTTATGTACCAATTGCCCTTAAATTCAAATACACAGTGATGATTGTTACCATACAGGCCAAAATATCTGCCCGGGTTCTCCAAAATCCGTTCTTTATAAGTAAACGGTCCCATAGGACTGTCACTTTCCAGACTGGCAATTTCTGCATTCACAAAACCATACTTGGCGGTACCTTCACTATCTACCTGCCAGTTGGTACAATATGTATAATAATATTTTTCGCCGAATTTATGGATACCGGAATCCTCAAACAAATAAGGAACATCGATTCTCTGAGGCGCTCCCTTAATACTAATCATATCCTCACCCAGTTCCACCACTCTGGCAGTACCCGGGTCAGAAACCTTACCCTCCGGCACACCGCCGCCAAAGTACAGGTACGCTCTGCCATCATCATCCACTAACACTGCCGGATCAAACAACCACAACACGTCACTGCAATTCGGCGTATTTCTGGAAACCAGCGCCTCTCCCAACGGATCCGTAAACGGTCCTGTAGGACTATCTGAGGTAAGTACTCCGATACCACCGCCGGAATTAGCAAAGTACAGGAAAAACTTCACCTGTCCGTCTATTTCCTTCCAAGCCGCTGCCGGCGCCCAGGAATTATTTGCCCAAGTTGCCGCACCGTCCTTACCTGCTGCCTCAATAGAACCATGATCCGTAAAGTTCACCATATCCTCTGTAGAAATTACATTAATGGAACGAATCTTACTGTAGGTATTTTCTGTTATATTGCCGGCCTCGTCATACTCCGGGGCATCTGCAGTCATGTAAAAATACACTTTGTCCCCATACACCATAGCGTAAGGGTCTGCACCAAAACGCTGTGTCATCAGCGGATTGGTCTGTGCCGCCTTTTTGTATCCTTCCGTAAGTATCATCTTTTCAAAATATTGTGCCGGATTGGTCTGGCTCATTTCTTCGTCCTCCTTTAACTCCTCTTGTTCTACGACTAGCTGCGGATCGGGCGTAACACTTTCTTCCTCATGTAAAGTACCTTGCATCGGTGTGCTCTCCTCTGCGCTACACCCACAAAGCACCCACATCAACATCATCCACATCAATACCTGCCTGCTACGCTTCATTCCTTCCTCCATACCTTCCGCATTGCATCTGTTTGCCTGTATTATACCTATATCACTCCCAAATGGCTTCTTAAATATTGCCGGACCATAGTCATATTTTGCTTTTCTGTAATTTACCTAGGGGTTTTACAATAAATCGATTTCATAATAAAAAGATGTAATAGGATGATACAAAATCTCATCCATATTACACCTTTTTTCATCTGCTACTTAATTATATTTTCTTCCAACTTAAATTTTTCGATATATTGTGTTACACATTGATTGTATACTTCGTCCAAGGTAGCATAACCGGAAAACATGAGTTTATGCTGGCTAAATGGATCCTCCGTACCATCGTAAAGCAATTTTTTATAAATACCCGTTTCAACGTAGAATGTATTATCTGGCTTATAATACGAATTCTTATCATATGTAAGAGTACCATCTTCCTCTATTGTAATATTTCTCCATGTTACATAGTAATAATAATCTCGTTCATACGCTTTTTCCGTACCTGTATATTCCATAAACGAATTTGTATAGTGCAATTTATACACTAAAGTAACCATATTCTGGGTTTTACTTGTTATTTCCTTCGTGCTTAATACATAATTACCCATATAGGAAATCTCTAAATTATATCCGCTTCTCCAGTTAAATGTTGTTCCTTTAATGATATCCTCTGCCTGCACCTGCATTTCTGTCAAAATCTCCTCCGGAATTTGTGATGCAGAGCTTATATATGTTGGCAAACCTGACACTATATAAGTTTTCTCCATGGTACTGGGTACTTTGCCGTATTCTTCAATATACTCTTCTGTAGAAAAATATGTGCTATGAATAAATACTTTTATTTCGTCTCCATTATTTACCGTTTCCGGAGCAACTAACATATAGCTCCATCCATTTTCAGGATAATTTGCCAACAACGCTTTCCCTGCCGGAGCTGCACCGGAGTATGATATTTCCACACCTTCAAATGGATCAAACTCCGGAACCTCTGTCAGATCATGTGCCACACAATTCACACCTTCGTAATTTACTGCAACACCAAACAACTCACAAATTTTACTTTTTTCTTCCTCGCTCCACATTTCTTCAAAGGCCCAAATCAATTCGACTTCATCACCATTTTTTAAGTAACCATTATTTCTTAAGCCCATGTCCTGAAACAGGAAAAAGTAAATAAATTCTGTCGCATCTTCATCGTCGGGGTCTTCTATGTCAATATCTGTACAGTCACAGCAATAATTTACAATCACTTCTATGCTATGACCCAATTCCTCAACCTTATCCTCAAATTTGGAAGGGAACTTCAATTTTTCCTCATAGTCCTCAAAGAATTTTCTTTTATCAAAATTCAAGCTTGCCATTCCAATGCCACTATACCCTTCGAATTCAACAGATGCATATTCTCCCAAATCTATTTCATATTTAGCTCCAGCTTTATCCGTTTTCACAAATATAACTGCTATCGCCACAACAATCACACACACTAAAAACAATAGTATGCCTACAAATCCCTTTTTCCCTTTTTTCTGAGAACCGTCTTTTTGCTTTTTTTTCACCTTTTTTCCACAAGACGTGCAAAACATAGCTTCTTCTCCAAGTTCTTTTCCGCATTTCTTACAAATCATAAACTACCTCCTCATCTGTATGATATTACTTTTGCTTTGTATTTTATCATATTCTCCTGTTGAATTGCAATACTTTTTGCATTGCACATTGCAATGCATATTTATTGTTTGATTTGCAATATTATTATTTATATGGGAGGTATTACGCATGGCATTTCAATTAAAACCTAATAAAAAAGAAACCGAAAATAAGACAATTCGCTTTCCGCTATACTTAATCGAACGAATTGACAAAGCAATAGAAAATCAAGAAGTAACCTTTTCCAGCTTTGTATTGCAGGCATGCGAATATGCCTTAGATAATATGACATCATCTACAGAAGAATAGTAGTATAATGCCAAAAATGCTGCCCCTTTCCAGTGAAGGAGCAGCATTTTCTTACTTCAGCGCCTTTTCAATATTTCCCTTTATTTTTTCTGTCAGTAAATCATACTGTTCTATTTCTTCTTCACTTAAACCGGCATACTTTATTTGCTCGTAAGAATTTTTGGCCTCCAGAATATCTGCCAGTACTTCCTCTGCCTTTTCACCAAAACGAAGCTCCAGCTTAGGAGAATCCTCCTTCCATCCGGGCACCTCCAAAATCTCCCGATTTACCAGACGCTGCAGTGAAAGCATGAGCTTGGAGCGTTTGATTCCCAGAATGGACGCCACTTCCTTTGTGTCTCCTATTTCATCCGCATGCCCCATAAAGTACAACAGTTTTACATCCTCCAGCATCAAGTCTCTCTTTAGAGCTACAATTTCCAGATAACGTTCCAACAACTTTTTTTCACAGAAGCTATCCCAGAATAATCCTGTTCCCTCACTAAGGCTCATTTTCATAGAAAGTCGCTCATTCCCTAATTTCAGGGAACTGGGAAATACCCCCAGTGGCACCCTGTCATCTCCTGCCACGTCAATCAGAAAACGATATACCCGAAGCTTACATTTTTCATAGTCCTCTTCGTTAAATACTTCCTTATAGAACTCCTTATAACATTTAAAAACCGTCCTTTTCATTTGGATTGTCTTGGAAATACTCATTCCCTGGCTTACCAATGACCCCTTCGTACGCACATAATAATAAATAGGAACCTGCAAAGCGTACACCTTTTTCACATAACGAATATACTGCATATTGAAGATAAAATCCTCGCACCAACTGATTTCCTTATCCATCCTCAAAGCATTATCCACAATAATATCCCTACGATAGAGCTTATTCCACAATACACCATAGTAAAAGTCTGCAGGATTGTTCATCATATGCACTGCAAACTCTTCCCTATCCATCACTATATCTTCCTGAATATCACCCTTACGCGCCAGTCGCTCACCCACTACCCGGTAAAACTCTGCGATCACCATTTCACAATTAAATTTTTCGGCACCTCTGACCAACAATCCTGTCGCTTCCGGCGTAATCCAGTCATCACTGTCCAAAAACTGCAGGAACTCTCCTTTCGCCATAGAAATACCTAAATTGCGGCTATCGGAAACTCCTGTATTTTCCTTATGTACTACGCGGATGCGGGCATCCGACGTAGCATACCTTTCACAAATATCTCCTGATTTATCACTGCTGCCATCATTAATCAGCAAAAGCTCAAAATCGGTATAATCCTGCTTCAACACACTTTCAATACACCGCTCCAACTGCTTTTCAGCATTATAGACCGGTATTATTATACTTACTTTTGTACTCATCTTTTCTTTCCTACATTCTACAAATAACTTCTCAAATCCTTACAAAGCTGCTCCTCAATCGAAATGAGCTTACCACAAATGGCTTTGGACTTTTCATCCGCTGCCTGATACTGATTCAGGTAACGGTTCAAAGTCTTCACACCCATATTACAACCGTCCGTAATCAGGTCTGCTATGGTAGAATCACTGCCATCCCAGCTCATTTTCATATTGGTCTTCATCCATGACATGCCCTTCGCCATGGGGCTGGGGTCCTTTTCCTCTGCATTGTGATTATCCAGCAAAGAACAGATTTCATTCTCCAACTTCTCATGATGACTTTTACTTTCCTGAAGCAGATTCTTTAACTCAGACGCTTCCACTCTTTCTAAAACCTCATCGATAGAAGATACGGCCATCTTAGCTCCCGCATCACATTCCTTTAACAGCTTCACAGTATCCTTAAATTCCATACTACTACCTCTCTTCCGGCTTTCAGCCTGTTTTCTATAAGTAGTATGTCAGCTCACGGAAAAAATATACAAACTTATTCCTACCAGCCCATTACCTCTTTTATTTCCGCAGCTAATTTGTCTGCGGCCTTCGTATGGGTTGCCTCCGTAGGATGCCAATCTGCAGCCAATCCATCCGCCGGAGACTGCACGTCAAACTTCATGGTATGCACATTGGTGTCCCCGCTTTCGGTACTGTACTGCTCCACTGCCTTTTCCAAAGAAGGGTACAAACCATCTCCCATAATACCCAGTGTACAAAGAATCGTGGCATCCGGGTTATTCTTGCGTACCATTTTTAAAAATTCCACGTAACCTGCCACATATTCATCTCTCTTGGCCGCGTCGGTTTTGGTATATGTTTCGTCGTTAGTACCTAAATTAATCACTATTAAATCCGGTTGGCGTTTATTGAAGTCCCACGCTACATCCGCCGCATATTTTCCAACATAAGCTCCGTAAGAAAATCCCAACTTTTCATAATACAACGACAGTACCTGCCCCGGATGCTTCTGCCCATCACCGGAAGAACCTGACACAATACCATAACCACTAAAGGAAACCATACTGTAATCCGCATCCAAGGCTTCTGCGGTTTTGTAAGCGTAGGTCTTCATAACATTTTCTGTTTTCGTAGAAAAATGGTGGTTTTTATCCTCATCCTCCACTCCATAACCACAAGTGATACTGTCACCGATAAATTCAATCAAATGCTCCTTCCCAGGCGTGGGCTGTATATCACCCATACACTCTACCTCTAAGGTTTTGATTCCTACCGTGGACATAGCAGCCTCCGACAGCTTCACAATTCGGATAGTACATTCCTGTGGCGTTTCGGACTCAAATACCGTAAAAGTCTCATCCATTTTGTCAATCATTTCATCCACCACACACTCATCATTTACGAAAATAGCAATTCTCACCTGATTATCCCTGCTACCCATTATGGTACTGTCGCACTGCATGGTAACAGTCGCTTCCGTTCCTGTGAAAGTAAACTCGGCCCCGGATCCGCTGTGTACCATCCACAAAGTATTCTCTGTAAAGTCCGCTCTGCCCAAAACCTTTACATATTCTTCGTCAGGCATATATGTTTTTACAGAAAGCGTATTGTCGGTCTGTTCCGTACTTCCCTGAGAACCGTTTGCCACAAAAATGGTTGTAGGTCCGTCACTACTGCCAATGGTCCCGCTATTTTGACCGCAGGCACACAAGCCCACCGCTAAAAGCATCGCTATACAATTGAAAAATATCTTCTTATTTCTCACACTGCTTACCCTCCTATTATCATTCGGTACATAGCTGTTCCTATTTTATCACAGAATTCCTAGAAATAATATTCCTCAATCAAAAACTCCTGTGAAATATCATCGGCCTTCCACCTTTGATATCCACAGGAGTATCTCTCCAAACATATATAACTAATTAACTTCAAATCCAATCATCAGACCGCCTTTTTCTGCATAAAAACTGCATAAGCCCATGGTCTTATCAATGATTACCTTTGCCTTGGGAAATTCTGTACAAATGGTTTCCTTTAAAGCCTTTGCCGCATTTTCATTATAGCAATGATCTATCAGAACTCTGGCACCCTTGTATCCCAAACGCTTCATGTTCTCATAAAGTGACGAAATAGCCTTCTTCTCTCCACGGCACTTGTTAGTAGGATGTAAGCCTTCCTCGGACACGTCTCCCACCACGCGCATACCAATAATACTTGCTATCATGGCAACTGCCTGACTTACACGACCGTTATTTGCCAGGTTACGTAAGGATTCCAAAGAAAAAACCAAGGAAGTATGATTCTCCTTATATTCTACAATCTCCTTACAGATGGTCTCGTAGTCCTTTCCTTCCAGAACTAAGTCCTTTATCTTTTCTACTAAAAGCTTCATTTCCGGTCCGGCAGAGTAGGAATCCAATACAAATACCTTTCTCTCCGGATGTTCTTCTTCATACTGATTCTTAGCAGTCATGGCTGCATTATAACTGCCGGAAAGCTTACTGATAATAGTTACGCAGAAAACCATATCACAGTCCTCAAACGCCTCCAGCCAGTCTCCCACATTCGGACAAGCAGTTCCGGAACGTCCTTTATAGGTACTTAAGTCCTCCACCATTGCTTCAATATCTAACTCTGAATTATCCACATATTCCTTACGGTCTGTAATAATTTTTAAAGGAACCGATGCAAATGCAACCTCCTCCAAAGAAGTCATATTTGCTGCTGAATCTGTAACTATCTTTACTCTCATACCTATAATCCTTTACGCTTTACAAAATCTTCGCACGTAGTTTTTAATACTACATGTTTGTAGAGTAGCATGTTTTTTTCATACTGTCAAGAAAATATCTAGATTTTACCAAAATAAATTATTTACATAATTTCCCTTCATTGTATATTTATATAGTAATAACAAATAACTATTATGTAATGGAGGAATTTAATATGGGAAATATTGTTAACATTCTTATTTCACTGGTTATCGGTGCTGTTTGCGGATGGCTGGCAGGCATTATTATGAAAAGCGGACACGGTCTTCTGGTAAACATTATTCTGGGTATTGTAGGCGGCGTTGTAGGCGGATTCATTTTCAACTTACTTGGTCTGTCCATTAACGGTATCTTAGGAAGCATCATTTGTGGCGTAGTTGGTGCATGCCTGGTAATCTTTGTAGTAAGATTAATTACAAAGAAATAAACTGTATAAATACAAAAAGGTCGGCTCACTCGCAAGTGCACCGACCTTTTTATATTAGTTATGTTTTAGAATTCCATCTCCTGAATTTCTCCGGTTTCCCGGAACTTCTGCATATCAATCACTCGCTGGTTGGCCGAGCCTTTGAACTTCAACATCAGGCTCTTCTGTTCTTCTACAAAGGGACCGTCTACCAGTACGTCTATATAAAAAAGTAACTCTCGGGTATACTGCGTAAAAAGCCGGCCTCCCGGTTGTAAATCCTTATCCAGCACATAACCCGTATATGCCCATACATCCTTGCCCGGATACTTTTCTTTTACCCGGCGCATGAACTCTATCAGCCCTTCCTGATTTTCCGGTTCAAAAGGATCGCCCCCAAGCAAAGTAAGTCCTCTCACATATCCCGGCTCCAAAGATGCCAATATGTCTTCCTCTTCTTTCGCACCAAAAATCTGTCCGTTACAAAAATCCCAGGTTTCCGGTTGAAAACAGCCCTTGCAACGATTTCGGCAACCGGACACAAAAAGAACTGTCCGCACCCCTAAACCATTGGCAATATCATTATATTTTATTGCAGAATAATGCATAATGTCCTCCTACATAAGCGGTGCCATCACCTTCAACACATGTCCTGACAGCTTAACCCACCATGGTTGCTTCTTAACATCTTCCATGGTAATCAGCCGTGACTTCTGCATGGTTTCTTCAAAATCCTTATAGATATCTTGAAGTGCCGGCACCTTATATAAATAAGCCGCACACTCAAAATGTAAGTATAAGCTGCGATAGTCCAGATTAATGGTACCCACTACCGCCTCTCTGTCATCGCACAAAAATACCTTCGCGTGTACAAATCCGGGTATGTATTCGTATATTTTTACTCCGGCACTAATCAACTCTTTATAGTGACTCTTTGCCAGCATAAATGCATATCTTTTATCCGGAATATGGGGCAGAATCAACCGCACATCCACACCCCTTTTGGCTGCAAAAGTAAGTGCAGTAATCATTTCATTATCTAAAATCAGATAGGGAGTCATAATGTATGCGTAATCTCTTGCACGATTCAGCATATCCAGATATACCATTTCTCCCACATTTTCCGTATCCATAGGAGTATCACTGTAGGGAATTACATATCCTTCCCCTGCAATTTCCTTTCCTACCGGCTTCATGTACGGCTCATAACTGCGTTCCTTTTCCAACGAATTCCACATCTGCAGAAACAGCAGTGTAAACCCTTGTGCTGCATCTCCCTTTAACATTACCGCCGTATCCTTCCAGTGGCCATAAACCACTTTACGGTTGATATATCGGTCCTGCAGATTCACTCCGCCGGTAAAAGCCACTTCTCCATCAATCACTAAAATTTTACGATGGTCCCGGTTATTATAGTGAGTGGATACAAAAGGGTGAAACTCAGAAAAAACCTTACATTGAATTCCTTGCTTCTTTAATTGTTTCGGATAGTTGTACGGCAAAGTAGTAACTGCATTACTGCCATCGTACATCACCCGGACATCCACACCCTCTTTGGCCTTTCGAATAAGCAGCTCCAGAATGGTATTCCACATATAACTTGGCCCAATGGCAAAATACTCCAGAAAAATAAACTTCTCTGCCTGCTCCATCTGTACCATCATTTCCGCAAACATATCCTCACCCAGCGGAAAATACTTTACTTCGGTATTGGCATAGATAGTATGCTGCCCTTTACTTCGAAGATACTTCGCCAGATTATACAGGCTCTTATCTTCTGCCTCTATCTTATCAAATAATTCCTTCTGTGGCGGCACGTAGATATCGCTTTCTTTCATGCCTTTTTCCAGAACCTTCTGTTCCAGACGATACCCCCAGTCATACCGCACAAAGAAATAAAGCACTGCACCAAATAACGGAAACACCGCTATAATAATACACCACGACACTTTTATCGAAGGATTTTCCTGAGTATTCAAGATACCAAACAACATGATTGCCGTAAAAATAGCCACACCACCGAACAAGACGGTTACATGCTGTACTAATAAAAACATCATAACAAACAGTAAAACCAGCTGCAGTAAAAGTGTCAGCAAAATAATCATTGTTCTACTGAATACAATATGAAAGATTCCCCTCTTACCGGACTGAATAATTTTATGCTCCTCACCGGTATCCATTATTTCTCGAGACATTTACATCACTCCTATTTACAGAAACCTCTAAATAATGTCTATGCTGAAATCTATTTTAGTATATCACTTTTTTATTTACAATAAAGTCGCCAATATTTAATAAAATCTTTACTGTTTTTTTAGCTTCTTTTACCGAAATAAGGTGCATTCTCCGATGTCTCTATAATGTTGAATCAATCTTTCAATATCTGCTCTGGTACATTCAAACCTGCTCGCCAGACAATCAATACACAGAAACTCTTCTGCATTTCGCATGATTAATTTTCTGAAAATAGCGATATCATCTGCCATCAGTTCGGCTCCGCATTCCTTGCAGGTTTTATAATTCGCCATTACAGCTTCACCACCTTTGCCCTAAATACCAGGCAATCGTGGGATGCAATCTGTGCTGCATAACGCTCTGTGAAAGTACCGGCACTCTCGTGCTTGTGGCAATCATACAATTCCAAACCTCTGCCGGAGCAGGACGGAAGACCAATATCAAAGAACTGTAATGACATTTCACTGGTCTTATCACTGAAATTGAACATACCAATTGCATATTCTCCGCCACAAAGAGGCTTAATCAAGGCAAATACCTTCTCCGGATTGTTCCACTGACGAATACAGTATGGACCACTACACTCCATGTCCTGGTTGATAGCTATAATATCTTTGTTGATTAGAATAGCCTTTGTTTCTTCTGTCATTTTACGTACATCACAACCAATCATCAATGGGAAATTCATCATTGCCCAAATAGCAAAATGTGTCTTATATTCCGTATCAGTGCAACCTCCTACTACCTTGCCGAGCACTTCTGTATTATCTCCCTTGCCATGCATACCGACTACCAACATATTCATATCATAAATACCTCCGTTTCGCAATACGCAAAGCTCTGTTCAGCTCTGCATAAAGACTTTCAAACTTCTCGTCATCTCTGATTTTGTTAAATCCGTTACGTTCCAAAATATAGAAAACCGCGTCCTGCAAATTGGGGATACCTTCCATCACATTCACACAGAAATGTAATTCACTAAACTCCCTGTATGCATTCAAATACTCCTGCGGATTTCTAAAAGACTGAAGCCAGACTTCCTTTTTGGCTTCTCTCCTCTTGTCCTCCTCCGCTGTATCCTCTTCGAAAAACTCATCCTCTCCTTTGGAAAAAATATCAAGATACTCATAAATATCCCAGGACCTCTGTTCCAGCGCCTCAAAATAATCATCGTATCCTTCGATGCCATAGTCCTTATACTTCTCAAGAATCTCCCTTTTCACATCTTCTGTCAGTGCAAACAGACCTATTCTTTCATTCAGTTTCCTTTCATAGATCTTGTCCTTCTTTATATAATCCTGCCTTAACTGTTCCAATTCCTCTTTGGTATAATCATCTGCCAGAATCCGCCCCGTTAATAACTTGCAACTCTCTCGAATTACTCTAAAAAACCCTAACGGCTTTCCAATCATCTCTGCATCATGTAAAATCAGTTCCTCCCGACACTTATACACTCTCTTCATTTCTGCTGCCACTTCCAAAAAATCTTCAAAACAAAATACTCTGTCCTTCGCGTCATAAGCTCTGAAAACAAGATAAAAAAGCAGTTCGTAATAACGCTTTTCCGCACCGCCTATTCCAATGTATTTACCGTTTAAATTACATTGGTGGAATACTACCGTATCTGCCAGCGCCTGCACCTTCTCATCTGTCGCCAGACCCGTCTCGTCGCAAACCATTTTACTGACAGGTGTATTTAGTCCCAACAAAGTATTTTCAACTTCCTTCAGTCGTTCCTTTAACTTATCCCATCTATATTCTGCCACTACGTCCATGCTTTTTCCTCCTTTAAATCTATTATAGTTGCTCAGGCATTCCTATGAAAGGAATGCCCGGTTACTGTTTGTCTGCTTTACAATTCCTGTAGCCAAACCATACGCCATAGCTTCTGTTGCATTGAAATAGCTGTCCTCACGGGTTTTCTCATAGACTTCCTCTAAAGAACGTCCCGTCTTCTCTGCTATGATACCGGCAATAATCTCTTGACTTTGCTTCAGCTTATCCACGTACATCTGCAGTTCATGGGGTTTCTTGCCCGCCATGTCACCCCCGCCGTAGGCAGGATCGTGAATCATCAACCGTGTGTGTTCCAGCATTTCCCTTTTTTGACCGGCCAGGAACAGAATTGCTCCCATACTGGCTGCAGTTCCGACACATACCGTCCGCACCGGTGCTTTCATCAACTGTATGTAGTCATAAACAGCCAGACCACTTACTACCTCTCCCCCGGGGCTGTTAATATAGAGGGTAATCTCTTCGGTACTATCCAGTTTTTCCAAAATCATCAACTGCTTAATCAGCATGTTTGCAGTATCACTGTCCACACCTGTGGTCAAAAAAATCTCTCTATTTGTAAAAAGTAAATCCTCTAATGTTAAAGACTCTAGTCCTCTTACACTTTCTTTAATTAAATTAGGCATAGTTCATTCTCCTTTTATTATAAAATACCAGTAACCCTTACCCTTTATCTGCACGGAGATAATTCCCCCGTACAGATAGGTTTATCCTGATAAGGAATCAGTTTGGAAACAATGCGCGCCTGTGCACCTTCTTCGATAAATACTGCCTTATCCCTGGGTAGCTTTAATACGGAATGTACCGTCTGATTCAAATAATCTGCCACATACTGCATGGTAGCCTTATCTTTACCTGCCAGGTACAGTACATGTGCACAATTATTCAAAATCGTATTGGCCCGGTCCACAGAGTACATATGATTGAGCTGGGACAAGCTCTGAATAATAATGCTCACACTGATTTCGCGGGAACGAATAATAGATATTAAGTTGTCAAAGTTCTCAATTCGTGCCGCAGCTGCAAAATCGTCCAAAATCAACCGACAGGGAACCGGCAGCCTTCCGTCCTCCATCTTGTCAGCCTCTGCCAAAAGCACTTGCATCGCTTGCGTATTAAACAAATCACTTAGTACGTGCATGGATGTGTCGTTGTCGGAACTGTTTACGAAAAGAACTGTCTTCTCGTGTCCCAGCTTGGCAATATCGATGGAGTCTGCCTCCCCCCAGATGGGTTCGTATTCTCTGAAATCAAAAACATCCAATCCCTGGTTGGCAAACTCCATAATAGAGCTCCACATTTTCTCGGCACTTGCGGTCTGCGCCATTTGACGATATTTTCGGGCCGCAAAACTGTCCGGATGCTCTCTTGACCACTCTTCAAAGAACTCACGGCCTTTCTTGGTACGCATTTGCTGATGTACTAAACAAACACTTGTCATGGTCTGTTCATCTTCAGGAGCATCTTCCAGTACAAATCCTATCAGAATACTGATATAGCGTGCTGCTGCCTTTTCCCAAAAAGGCTCATCCGCATCCAGCTTGGGCATAATAATATTAGCCAGCTTAGCGATATCCGCTTCATTGGGATCTCCCGCTTTATCTCTGCGGATATATTGCAGTGGATTATATGCAATACTTTTTTCCGGATTCACAAAATCCAGCACATGCACCTTATACCCCTTTTCCTTTAGATATTTAGAAAAGATACGGTGCAAAAGCCCCTTTGTATCGGAAACAATCATACTTCCGTGGGGATTTAACAGAAGATTATAAATGTAACCACCTGTTTTACCGGAACCGCTGCCTCCGATAATTAAATCATTGTTGTTCAGTCCTGTCAGACGGGTATCATTCGAAATGATTACCTCCGGTGCAAAAACTCTTTCTCCCATTGTCGTCTCTCTCATACTGCAATTCCTCCTTTTATTATTTAAATTTGTATTAGTACATTTCTATCATAGAAAAACCATTGTCCATGTCCGCAAATTCTGCGGACATGGTTAGGAAATTTTAGGATTCCTCCAATACCTGTATCCGGTATTTTCCCTTGGAATCCACTACTGCAGTTACCTCTTCGAACCCGGTCTCAAAGGTCATGCGGTAATCCCCTTCCTGCTTGCGAATGAATACCTTGCAATTCATTCCGGAAAGAACCGGCAGGATTTCTTTTAGTTCTTTCTCGATATTTGCAATTACTTTTTCTTCCAGCTCTTCCTGACGCTTGGCCGGAAGATCCCGGTAGTGTAACAGAAGCTTGGTCTCAAGCACCCTGTTACTGCATATGCTCTTATGAAAATAACTACCAATCATCATGTAGAGCACATAAGTGATTTGCTGCTGCTGATTGTTTGCTTTCTCATTGATTTTGTACATCATGGTAAGTACCTCCTGTTTTTTAATATTATTCAGTTGTCATGGAACTCCTTAATTGCTTTCACAAGTGCATACTTCCCACTTTTAGGCACGCAAAAAAGGACATACATTTGGGCAGACTGATAGCGTCAGCCTACTCAAATATATGTCCTCTTATTTCGATGTTCGTTTAGTATATACCATCCATCTCAGATATGCAAGTACTTTTTCAAAATTTTTTTACTTATTCTATTCTACTTCCATTTCCAGCGCTTTGCCAAACTGAGTTTCATACAGCTCCGTATAGATACCACCAAGCTTTACCAGATCTGCATGCACACCGCGCTCCGCGATAACACCGTCCTTAATAACCAAGATTTCATCGGCGGCCAGAATCGTAGATAAACGATGGGCAATCAGGATACTTGTCTTAGAATGAATAATCGGATCAATTGCTTCCTGTATCTTACTCTCTGATATAGAATCCAATGAAGCGGTTGCTTCATCAAAAATAAACAAGGTCGGGTCCTTTAACAGCACTCGGGCAATGGAGATACGTTGCTTTTCACCACCGGACAGCTTAAGTCCACGGTTACCAACCATCGCATCCAATCCCTTTTCCTGTTTTTCAATAAACTCATAAATGTTAGCCTTCTTGCAAGCTTCAATGATTTCCTCTTCCGTGGCATCCGGCTTCGCATATAACAGATTATCGCGGATGGTTCCATTAAATAAATAGGTCTCCTGACTAACAATGCCCACATTATCACGCAGAGAATCCAAATCCAGCTTTCTCACATCCACACCGTCAAAGATGACACTACCTCCGGATACATCGTACAAACGGGGAATCAAATTAATGATGGTACTCTTACCGGAACCGGAAGGTCCTACAATAGCAATACTGTTACCACTCTTTAATTTGAAGTTTACATCTTTCAAAATCTTACGCTCGCCGTCATAAGAGAATTCCACATGCTGAAATTCCACGTCACCTTTTGCATCTTTTAATGCAACGGCATCCGGTGCATTTTTAATTTCCACCGGCATATCAAAATACTCGAAAATACGGGTAAACAGAGCCATGGAACGAATCCACTCTACCTGAATATTTAAAAGTGAGTTTACCGGTCCGTACATTTTACCAAGGAGTGCTACCAACACCGTAATATCACCTACTGTCAGAGAAGAGTTGTACTTCATCATTAAAATACCGCCCACCAAATACAAAAGCATAGGACCTACGCTGGAAAAGGTATTGATAATTACCATAAACCAACGGCCTGCCATACTCTCTTTAATGTTCAGTTTAATCATTCGATGATTCGTTTCTTTGTAACGGTCAAATTCATACTGCTCCCTGCCAAACAACTTTACCAGAAGCTGACCACTGACAGACAGCGTCTCGTTCAGGATTCCGTTAATCTCATCATTACAATCCTGTGCCTCACGTGTCAACGTCCAACGGGTTTTGCCCGCCCATTTGGTCGGAATGGTAAACAGCGGAATCACGGCAATGCCCACCAGCGCCAATATCCAGTTCTCCTGAAACATAATTACCAACGCGCAAACCAATGTGATACTGTTGGACAAAATAGAGGTAAATGTATTGGTCACCACACGCTCCACACCCGAAATATCACTGGTCATACGGGTAATAATATCACCCTGGTTATTGGAGGTAAAAAATCCCTGAGACATTTGCTGCAGGTGACGATACATTTTGTTTCGCATATCAAAGGTAATATGCTGGGCAATCCAATTATTTAAATAACTTTCACCCACACGAATTAAATTCGCACCTAATGTTACACCCAAAGATACAATAATAAGAATAATCAGCTTCTGCATATTACGGCCGATTAAACCTTCATCAATAATCATACCTGTCAGCACTGACGGCAACAGGCTTAATATGGATGAAATAATGATACAAACTAAAACAAATACCATCTGCTTCCAGTATGGCATCAAATATGAAAAAATACGTTTTAATAAAGGCAACGTGACTTTCGGACGATTCTCCTTCTCTTCCTCTGTCAGATATCCGCCTCTCATTCCTCCCATTGGTGGCATAGTTTTATTCCCCTTTCCTCTTTGGTTTCTGTTTTCTAGCAGGAGCTTGTAGCTCTGTCAATCTCCGGTCCCGTGGCATATCCGGCTTCCATGGTAAATGTTTCCCTGAATCCGGCTTTATAACATATGTGCTCCGATGGTCCTGCCCATTGCCAACACATAGGAAAATCATTTTCTTTACAATACTCAATAACAAAGCTTAACAACTCGCTGGCATAGCTTTTGCCACGGTGTTCCTTGGCGGTTACAATGTAATCAAAACGAGTATTGCCGTGCTCTGATTTATGAATATCCGTATAAACTACTGCTCGTCCGTCCAAGTAACCTACGAACAAATAGGCTCCTTCCTGTGAAATCCTCTTCCTGGTCACATCCACTTCCCAGGGTTCCCCACTAGGTATCAATATATCTGTAGCCACACGCTCGTCCCAAGTATTTAACACCTGAATATCCAGTCTCTTGGGCGTGCTGATTTCATTTTCTGCTGTCAAAAGCATTACCCGGTGCTCTTCCTCCGGTGTATAGGTATATCCGTGAGCCTTTAATATAGCTTCGTTTTCTGCAAAATAATCTTTCACAAAAGGATGATAAATGGATGCTCGAATCCCCATCTTTCCATAAAACTCTGCGATGTCATCTAAAACTGCACCTAAATCTGTTATCTTTTCCGGATAGATACAGGCATGATTCCCATCATAAGAATCCCTGTTGTCCTCCATATAAAAAAGGATACCGTACTCCTTTTCCTCATAAGAGGCAAATCGTTTGGGAAAATCAATCTCTTCCTGCTGAATACCTTGTATTAATTGATTCATGTATGTATTTCCTCTTTAAAATAATCCGTTTATGCACTCTTCTTATATTTATTTGCAAACGCACTGCGAATCTTCATTTCCTTACCGTTTTTCAAATTTACAATATTTTCCCTATGTTTGTATAATATCAACAACGAACCGGCAAACAGTATAGCGGCTACCAGCCACTCCTGCTGCCACACAAAATAAAGCGGTGCTACGGTGATGGTACTAAAGGTGCCCGATACTATATAATCCGTGATAAAAGCCACTACAAAAATCAAAAGCACAATCCCCAAAAACAGACGCCAATCTAACCCCATGACTACACCGATATAAGATGCAAATCCCTTGCCTCCTTTAAACTTCAAGTAGAAAGGGAAAATATGTCCCACCACAGCAAATACTCCGCCTACGGCCAGAAGCCATCCTACCTGATTGTAAGGAATATTCATGCAAAGCCGGATAATCATGATTACTAAAAATGACTTCAAAACATCATGTACTAACACAGCCAGTCCGGCTTTTTTTCCTACCAGCGCCAACGTATTTGAAGCACCTAAATTCTTAGAACCCTGCTCCTTCAAATTAATCTTTTTTGCTTTGGAAATATAGAAAGACATACTGGAACACCCTATCAAATATCCCAGCAATATGAAACCTAACGTGTATAGTGCTACCATGGCATTTCTCCTTTGTACAAAGATTGTTTACTCATGAACAGTCTTCATTTATTAAGATTATACCACAATAGTGTTATTAAGGAAATATTTATGACAATCAAATATAGAATTCCTCTGTATTTGAAATAATTGCCGAATCGGCCTGACTATAAGTTATAATTTGATTTTACATTTTCTCTTGAAATTGAATAATAGACTCTGCTTTTGCAGCAAGCTTTAACCATCTCTGAAGAATTGTGATATCTCTCTGTAACATAATCTCGTCTCTCAACGTATCCGGAACCTCTCCTAAATCACCTAAAAAATCCAGAATATCCTCAGCTTTTCCTTCTACTTTTCCTTCCTCACGTCCTAGCAACATGCCTTCCTCGCGTCCTAGCAACATGCCTTCCTCGCGTCCTAGCAACATGCCTTCCTCGCGTCCTAATAGCATACCTTCTGAATATTCATCCTTTAAGAGTTCTGTTAAGATCATATATCGCTCCTCCATTTCTCGGTTGGACTTAATACGACTTATTGCTTCTTGAAGTTGCTTTACATACGGATCTTGAAAATCACTTATGCTCTCTTTCAAGTCCGCACTGACAAACTTCAGAAAATTCATTAATTCCTGAGATACTTCTGTTTCATTTTCCCCTTTTGTGCTTAAAAAAATACTAATACTTCCATCGCGCAGCTTTAACTCCTTATCTTCTAAGCAACAATTCATAAACGTGTAGCAATAGCGTTTTTTTCCGAATGGATCAAAATCACAGATAAAAATTACATATGTATCCGGTAAATCCTGATATTCTTTTCCCTTCAATAACAATTCCATGTCAATCTGACTGTGATAATAACGACTACGCTTCCCCAATGCAGCTCTCTTTAATACCTGCATCTCCACATTATAATGCGTATTATTCTCATCTTTGGCATAAACATCCAGTCGGATACCCTTATACTCCGGATGATAAACAATACTTTTTTCCTTGCTTACTTCCACTTGTTCAATGGGAAAACCCAAGGTCATTTCTAAAAATCCCTTGCAATTTTCCTCCTCGCACATCACTGCTCCGAACAAGAAGTTATTTTTGATTGTCAAATCTTGTAGTTTTTCTCTTTTCCCCATGTTTCCTCCGTTCACAGAGGAATTCTATATTTTGAATATACCACGAGTTATTGCAAATTGCAATACTTATATTTCTAAAAATAATATAAATCACAAAAACCGTTTAATCCCGTCGACTGCCACTCTACATTCAGCTTTTCCTCATTAATATCATTTTCCAACCCTAATCCGGTTATATACTCTGCCACTTTTGTCGGATTCGCCTTCGTATCATCTATGGGTAAAGTAAACAGCGCATTTAATCCTTCATATTCCCGGTTTCGATGGATGTTCCCGGTAGCTTCATCAAACACATAGCCTCCGCCCATGCTCGCCATGTTATATACGGACGGTGCATAGCCTGCTATCAAGGACGATGTAAAAAACTCCTTCTCGCCATACGCTTCATCGTAAGTATCCGGTAAAGATGTGCCATCTGCATTCTCAATTGCTACCACCACATAGGTTCTGTCAGCACTTATTTCTCTATAAAATCCATTTCCCTATTTTAACATATATCCTTGGGTACATAGAGAAAAACGCCTGCCGGGCATCCTCCCAACAAGCGTTCTCTCTACAATGCACATCAATTCCTTCCACATCGGTTCAATAACCTCTCTCACCGGCATCACAGGTTCCCTTCTATCATCTTTGCAAACCTGCCATACTTCTCTTCCCCGTGCCAGTCTTTCAAACGTTCCAAAATCTTTTCACGTTTTCCGGTGGCAAATTCCGGCGTATAATCTTTCATGTATCCCAGCTGTCTGTCATTGAATTTCTTTCTCTGCTCCTCGTTTTCCAAAACAACCTGATAATACGCTATATGCTCCTCCATACCGGCCTTCAATTCCTTCCAATGCATTGCCGCTGCATCGTAATCCTCTGCACGTAAGTCCGCATGAAGCATAAACTTATAGATATCCCTAAAGAAACCTCTACAGTAGGGAAGCAGTTCTTTCTTGCAACTAAGTACCTTCATCACGTCAATGCCCCACTCACCAAACGCTACCGCATCCTTGGGATCATCATTCCATGATATATCTTCCATAGCGTACAGAATTTCTTTGTTAATTACTCTGGTATAATTCTGCAGGTTACTTGTCATCACCCTCTTCATTTCTTCCACGCCATGCTCAAAGCTGGCAATCTGTGCCAAAATGCTTTCCTGACAACGATTATTTGCCACACTTGGCAATGTGGAAATATGCTCTCTGGCACCGGTATAATCCTTCTCATGAATATAAATCCAAGCCAAGGCAAAATGTGTACGCTCCAGCCACTCCTGCTGTTTGCAGAAACGAATCACCTGAGTACCGGCTTTGATAGCCTTACTCTTGATTTCCGGCCAATACTCCTTGCCGAAATCCTCAAAATCCACATATCTGCTGAAATTTGCAGTTCTTTCTGCCAGACAAGTAGCAAATACATAATTGACCGGGTCGCTTTCTACCTTTTCCAGCATATACCGGCACTCCTTCAGTGCAGCTTCTCTGGGGGATGCGACTTCCGCTTCAATTTTCATATATGCCTGCTTAATTTCTTCATAAAGAACCTCGTCCGTATTCACATGCTCCACACCGAACAACGCATCCGTAGATACGCAGAGCACTCTGGCGATTGGCACAATCATGGACACATCCGGCATACCTGCCCCGGACTCCCAACGGCTGACTGCCTGTGAAGTTACACCAATCTGTGATGCCAGCTCCTCCTGGGTCAAACCCATCTTCTTTCTGGCTATTTTAATATTTTCTCCCAATAAAATCATATCTAATATCGTCCTTCCTGTTATTCGGTACCGTGAATTCATTATAGCATTCCAGACGAATCGATACAAACAATGGAATGTTTCAAAAAACTCAAGCCGACATTGATATCCCTATTTAGAGTTTCCCTTAAATCAATCTCCAGATTAAATACAGCACAATCATGTGCAAAGGATAAAAAGCATATCCGAAGTACTGCACTACTTTGTTAGAAGAACCTTTTCGTCCATTGTAAAGCCAAATAAACAATAGCGAAAACAGGGCAAATCCCTGGGTACTAAACTCAAACTGAAGCGAACCTAAGGTTATGGGTATCATCAATCCCTTGTGCCACACAATATTTAAGAAGAACATGCCTGCAAACTGCCAAAGCTTTCCCAGCTTTGCTTTTCTTGTTATGTGGAACAATACTACCGTCGCTACTCCCATCAGGTTATAATCCACGAAAAGGATGGTGGCCAGAATAGCCAGACCCATTAAAATAAATACATTCTTTATTAAGTTGCCCGGCGCCGGGTTCTTTTTCATACGTTCCACGGCTTCAATCGCATATAATCCAATCAATAATGTAAACATTACATTCTGATGAAAAATAAAAAAGGCACTTCCTGACACCATCAGGTTAAACGGAATCTCTGATATTAAACCAAATATAAATAGCCTCTTTTTATAATTCTTCACACTTCTTGTATGTGCATATCCTTCCGCTATCAGAAATGCAAAAATCGGCATGGCCATTCTGCCCATATAAGTCATCCAATTATTACCGGGCACCAGAGTGGCCCACATGTGATCCAACAACATGAAAGCCATTGCTATAAAACGAAGTGTTGTTGATGACAGTCCGAATCTTTTTTCCTGTGTCATTTTATATCTCCTCCAAAATCCCTTTTAACTCTGTATTCTCTTCATTTGATAAAATTCTCCCTGAAGCTCCATAAGCTCCTCGTAAGTACCATACTCCACACATTTTCCGTCATTAATAACAGCGATTTTATCTGCATCGCGTATAGTCGACAGGCGGTGTGCTACAATAAAAGTAGTTCTGTCCTTGGTTAAATTATCAATGGCTTCCTTAATCAACTTCTCAGATATACTGTCCAAAGCAGATGTCGCTTCATCTAATATTATTACTTTAGGGTTACGAATTAAAGCGCGTGCTATTGCAACTCGCTGACGCTGACCGCCGGAAAGCTTACCTCCATGTTCTCCGACCGGGGTATCCAATCCCTCCGGTAAAGAATCTACCAGCTCCTTTAAATTAGATGCCTTAAGCACCTCCTGTAACTGCTCCTCTGTAATTCCTTCACATCCATAAGTAATATTATCCCGAATAGTTCCGGAGAATAAAATAGAATTTTGAGGTACCACCGCCAAATGCTTTCGGTACGTTCTTAAATCAATCTCCTGCAAATTCCGGCCATCCAGCAGTACCTCCCCTTCCTTTGCCAGATAAAACCCAATGACCATATTTAAAATTGTTGTTTTCCCGGCACCGGATTCACCTACCAGCGCAATGGTTTCTCCCGGATTTACCTCCAGATGCAATCCTGTTAATATTTCTCTGTCGCCTTCCTTATATTTAAAATGAACATCCCTAAAAGAAAACTCTCCACGTACCTCGTCTACCGGGGCCTTTCCTTCGTTATGCTCCACTTCTTCAGAAAGCAAAACCTCTCCAATGGAATTCACGGATTCAATCCCCTTGGCAATGGTAGGTACCAACGCAATGATTGCAGACACCTGATTCACAATAGTAGAGAAATAACTCTGATAAAGTGTAATATCTCCCGCCAATATTTTGCCCTGAAATGCTAAATATCCTGTAAAAGCCAGACAAATAATCTGGAAAATCTGAAAAATAGCCCAGCCTACCGAGCCAAACAGAGCCTGAATTAAATCCAGCTTATAACCCTTCTCTGCCACCGCAAAAAGCTGCCCGCTCATTTTGCGGATTTCTTCCTCTTCCAATGCATGTGCTCTGGTCACCGGAATCAACTCTACCATTTCCATCACTCTGGCAGAAGTCTCCTCCATCTCCTTTCGAAACTCTGCATTACGCTTTTTCATAATATTTCGAAAGGAAACCATGGTAATAGCAGCTACCGGCGCCGTTAATAGGAAAAATACAAAAACCACCGGGCTCTTACCGGCCGTTACTACCAATGCAACCACTATGTTTAGCGAAATATTTAAAATACTCAAAAACATCTGTGACGAAAGGCCCTCTACCGCTTCCACATCTCTCATAATCTTGGATTGCAGACGTCCGGACTGAGCGCCTACATGATAAGAAATAGAAAGCTCCTGCAATTTACGTATCAGTGCTTTACGCAAGCCGGTTTCCGCATATCTTGTAGCCTGACTTCTGTAATCCGTATATAAATAATTCATGGGAACATTAATCATAACGAGTACTGCCATGAGACTCACATAAAAAATCAGGTTTCGCACCGTATCCGGATTTTTCGTTGCTATATCATTAATGATATTTGCAGTCACAATGGGCAATACCCACACACAAGCATGCTTAATAAAGAAAAAAAGCACCGCCAGCACAAATTTATGATAATTACCCCAATACATACTGATAAGAGTTCGTATAGGATGTCCGCTATGCTTTTCATAACATCTGGTAAACCACTGTTCCGGTTCAATACCTTTCGGTGGTTGCATTTTCTTTTGAAAGTCTGACATAACTTCTTACAGCTCCTCTTTCGCAGTTCTACTTTCGATGATTATATCACAAAGGATTATTACATCATAGCTATTTCATCTTATTACTAAAAAAAACTGACCATATACCAACAGTTTCGTCGGGATGAAAAAAATTTTGGGGCGAACAAAATTCGTACTCGAAACACATTGTATTCCGATTGTCCTGTGTGTAGCATTTATATTAACAAAAAGAAAGAGAGGTATTTTTTATGGCTTTATGTGTAAAAAGAAATGATGAAGAGTTCTACCGTCGTAACGACCTGAAGGTTTTGGACCTTGCGAATTTAACAGATTGCATGTCCAAACTATCCGCAGGAGGATATTTTTACAGTGAGGAAACAGTGTACTGCGGATACGGAAAACCCCTTTGGGAAAATCTTTTCGATGCCGCAACCAATGAGTGCACTTATCCGGCTGCCAACACCTACTGGTTAACCGAGCAGTGGCAGACCGTATACGCACAGTCTCCGGTCACCTCTATACAAATGACCTTCCGCCACTTCCTGACCGGTCAGGAGAAGTGTTTGTATGTAAAATCAGAAAACCCGCCTCAGGGAGACTGCACTTTGGTTTGGATATCCGACGATTCCCACGAGGACTGCAACGTCTATCGTAAGGGGATTCGTATTAAGGACATGCCCCCCTTATTTGAAAAGCTCCTTTCGGCTAATCAATTAATCCTCACGGAAGGCGCCTTTAAGAAGCTGGATTTACTTTCTGTCTGGCCGGAGGAAATTGTCCCGGACTATTGCTTTACATCTCTTTTGTACCGCTACGGCTACCGCCCGCTCCGTGCCGCACAGGGTACTCCAAAGGTAGACCGGCACAAGGAGCAAAGCATAGCCTGGGCGGGAGAATATAAAAAGGTGAATGATTTTGATGAGGCGCCCGCTTATTACTACTTTTTCTTTGCAAAAAGAGAGTATCAGGAGTGGGAAAGTGATGAATATGACGGCACTCCCCGCTGTATATGGTCTGAGGAGGATAGAAGCTTTTACATAGCGAAAAGCCAAATCCCTTTAGACAGGGTAATTATTCACGGAGAACCCACTATGATTCTGGAGGATATTCCGGGTATTGAACAGATTCGCACATACCTGGACCAGTGTGCAGATTTGGACAGAGCTGTAAACCTAAGATTTGACGGTGAAGATTATTGGATGTAGGAGGAAACGAACATGGCATTAAAAGTAAAGATGAAGGAATACACCAAATGGCAGGAAAATGATTCCCTGATGACAGCATCCTGTGTAGAGGAGCAGGATTATAGCTTTCCGGAGTTTGTAGACCGGTTAAAAAAGCTGCGACAGGCAGGATATCTCTATGAATCCGAGCAGGTTTTTGAAAACGGCAGGGAAGCTCTCTGGCAGGAAAACTCCCTCGCCACCATGCAGGCACAGGTTTCTGAAAGCTGGCAGCAAAAAAGAGTTACGGAAATCGTTCTGCACTTTGCACATTTGATTACCGGCGAAAAGCTTTATCTGCACCTGCACTGGGCAGAGTATCCGAAGAAGGAGCTGGGACGAACCGTCATGCAGATTGTAGGAAGTAATCCGACAGCACATAAAACAGAGAATATTTCCCGGCTTACTTCCCCCTTACCCGAGCAAGCAGATGCTTCTTTCGCAGAAACCACGCCTTATTTTGAGGCGCTCCTATACTCTATGGACCTAATGCCCATACCAAATAAATGGTACGACATTTCCACCAGAGCTTTGCAGGCAACGGATAACGATTCTCTATTAACCACTCTGGCAAAGTACCATTATACGCAGCAACGGGTGGGCAGACTAAGCGAACTGGCCGGGAAGAAAAATGCTCTTCACTGGGCGGGAGAATTTGTGAAAACCGATAGTTCTGCAACCGATAACTGCTATTTGTATCTGCTTATTACAGAAACGGATTTATATCAGGAGGGGGTATCCAGAGTACACTGTGAGCTGACACCCGAAATTCGGGGTCTTTCTTCCTCACAACCTCTGGAAGAAATCACCATCCCGGGCGTAGGAATATTATCCTTGGAAAAAATGCCTTGGGAAGGAATTCCCTTTGCCGGCTATTATGACTTACCGAACGATTTACACATGCTCGTCCGCACTCCCATGAAGGAATATAAGCCGGACCCTGAGAATATACATGCTGTTTTTCAAAAGCTTTACGAGGAAGGTTACGTTTATCGCCGGGAAATTGCCATGGTGGAAGGATGCGATACCTGTGCCGACGATACTTTTCTGGAAGGTTATGATGTGAATCCGGAGTATCTGGCTCACGGTTTGTACAGTCTGACTCTGGAGTTTATCCATCCGGATACTCGTTGTCGAAAGATTGTGATTATTTCTCCCACGGATATTACTGTCCGTCTTTGCAACGGACACTGGGGTGCCGACATGGGACATCATTACAGCTGTCATTTTCAGGACAGCCCCTACAACACCAGACGTTTTAGTGACAGCCCGGAAACGAAAGGTCCTTTCCGCGAAGAAGAAATCTTCCCGGCACCACTTTTAGAAAGCTTACTTAACGAACACCACCTGATTGCACCGGATCAGATAGCTATCCGCCGCATGATGGAGAATACGGACTATCGCGATTGGTTCTCCGCTTCTATTTTGGATCACTGCTATTGGTATGGTCCCAGCGATTTTGACTCTGACGAAGATCCCGAAACCGAATCCCCGGACGAACGTAGGGAAAGCATTAAAAGCCATATTGCCCGCTGCCGCCGCATTTTCCGTCATCTGCACTATCCTTTAGCCGGTACCCGCACCATACATGGGGGCAAAGCTACTGCGGAGGTCTATGCCGACAGCACCAAAGAGCGCGCATTCTTCTTAGTCTATGACGAATACAACTACTTCGTGAAGTTCGTGGATAAGTATATGAATGTAGACTGGGCACTGGCTTTTCAATAAATTAGTGAAAATCGCGCGACCTGTAGCATATGTAAATTACCTAACACAAACTCCCCGAAACCGTAATGGTTCCGGGGAGTAAAACTTATCCTTCTCGCCGAATATTTACTTCAACTCCATACTCATCTCATGCCACTCTTCGCCACCCCAGGCAGAGTTAGCGATTCCGTTATCCTGAAAACCCATCTTTTTGTACATTTCTACCTTTGGTTCTAAACAGGTCAGAATTAATCTTTCGCGTCCATTCTCACGCTCGCGCCTTCCATACTGTGCCACAATCTCTCTTGCAAGTCCCTGACCTCTGTACTCCGGAAGCACGTCCAATCCCAAGAGCATTACATTTTTCCCTTTGGGGTCACAAATGGTGATATCCGTAAAAAATTCATCCCGAAACTCTTCCTCATCTGTTGCTACACCATTTAGAAATCCTGCAATCAGACCGGTTTGTTTATCCACAGCCACTAAAAAGAGTTCCGGCACCGCAGCAATTCGCTCTTTCATATGTTTTTCAGAGCATGCCTCATGAGGCGGAAAACATATCTGTTCAATGGCCACTGCCTGATCCGCTTCTTCTAATTTTATATCTCGAAATTCATAATCGCTCATTTTCTCCATCATTCCTCCAAAACAATCTTTCGGTATCATTTTACCATAGATATTCCCCCTTTACACCACCCTTCTTTTTTAATATACTGAAATTAGAATTATTTTCGTGGGGAGGAGCATAATGAACAAGAAAGCAGTTATTTTTGTTATCCTATTTTATTTCTCCATCATCTTCTTTTCTTTTTTGAGCGAAAATACATATATTCTGGAAGATTTGCAGTTGAATCCTTTTGATTACGCCCGTATTACCGATGTGGAATATAAGGCGGTAGTTGTGGATGATGATCCTTCCAGCCAGGGTAAGGTAGTAATTACGGAGCGACTGACCTTTGATGTGCATGCCGCTTCACAAATGAATCTGTTCTGGGAATTATGGAGAGATTTGCCGGAAGATACTGTAGACGGATTGCCTGTTTATTATCAGGTAAATTCCGTAAAGCAGATTTTAGAGGATGGTACAGAAGTTATTTATGAAGAAAGTCCTGTTTTATATTGGGATGACGAAGACTATGTCAGCTACAATAAAGAGCTGGGACCGGGTAAGTGGTTCCATAGTCCGGGACCTTATAATGAAGACCGCAGATTGTATGAATGCGTATTTTTCTATGTAGACGGTCTGTACCGGGAAGAAGTGGTTTTTGAGATAGAGTACGAAATGTATAACGCGGCTCTGCGTTACAATGACTGCTCCGACTTATATCTGGCCCTGTATTCCGGAAGTACCATCAAACATTTGGAGTCCTTTGAGGCAGAAATACTATTCCCTAATGACAAAATGCCTGCGAAAGGTAACTATGAAGTATACTCCTACGGTACCAATAGCAATGAGTTTCGTATTAAGGAATCCGCAGACAGAAATCCGGGATACTATACCTTCTATTTCAATTTGGATGAGGAGGACTTACAATTCAGACCTTATAATCAGTACATTGAGTTTGATTTAGTATCCTTTGATGAAGATAAGCACATATTTACCGAGTATGCTTCCGACAACCGCTATTCATATGATGATGTACTGGACGAAATCTTTGATGAACAGCAGGCTTATGCGGATGCTCCGGACAAATTCCGAAATGCTAAAATCGTTGCACTCCTTTTGTTAATAACCGCTTCGGGACTGGTTATTGCTTATGCCTTAACCACAGATAAGCGTATGAAATCCAAGCATTTCTTCTGTACGCCGGAAGCTCAGATGGAGTATTTCCGAGACGTTCCCAGCGACTTGGATCCTAACTTTGCCGCCAATCTGGTATTTTGTAAGCATAAGGCGCCCAAGGATGATACCGGTATTTATTCCGCTATTTTACTAAGTCTGGCGCGCAAAAAATATATCGAGCTGCAGGAAGATTATGGTGATGACGTGCGCATCACAATCAAGAAGAAGCCTACTCCTCCCGCACAGCATGTAGTAGCTGCAGATGTGGAAATGGTCGTGCCTGAGGAGGAATACGAACCGCTGACTCCTTGTGAAGAATATTACTTTAACTTACTGGTACGTCACGCTACAGCCGGTACCACTTCCATGAGTACCTTACAGTACAGAGTTTCCTCCGACTATGAGAATACCTCTGCTTTTGTAAAGAATATGGAGAATTCCATCGTGAATATCGGCGTAAAGGATTTCTACTTCCAGAAGGCAGATTACACGCAGCCTAAGAAACAGATTCAGTCTACCTCCAAATTCCTGCTTGTACTGGGTATTCTGTTTATCGTTCTGGTGAACATTATCTCTTACCAGACACGTATGGATTTGGCTTTCGGCGGCTACTTTATCTTTGGTATTTGTTGTATCGTTTCTTCCGTTTATATGAAGCAGCAGGCCGGTAAATATATTTTACTGACACAGTTCGGCGAAGACGAATATGCAAAATGGAGAGGTTTATATAACTTCTTGAACAGTGAAACTTTAATGAATGAACGAACTTACATAGAATTACCTCTTTGGGAGAAATATCTGGTCTATGCTACAGCATTCGGACTTTCCGAAAAGGTAATCAATGCTATCAGCATCCGTTGTCCGGAAGTGGATATGGAAACCAGCCCGGTACTGAGCAACAACTGTTATCGCTCCAGCAACTTCCGTCATTCCAGTCGTTCCTTCCACTCCTCTGTACGGTCCGGCTCTTCCGGTTCCTTTGGAAGCGGCGGTGGTGGCTTCGGATACGGTGGTGGTGGCCGCGGCGGCGGCGGTGGTGGCGGTGGCCACTAAATAAAGCCAAAAAAGAGCCTGAAGGGGGCCTGCATATATTCCTATACGGACGCGCTCTCGCTCCATGAAACGCGTAGCAGTACTAAATTCGTAGTCAGGCAAAGCTGCCTACTCATTAAGTGCTGACGTATTTCAAGGGTCCTTTATAGGAATATATGCAGGCCCCCTTCAGGCTCTTTTCCAGATTTTTAAAACTGTACCTTCGGTGCTTCTTTGGCACCCTCATCGGAAGCAAACAACGCTTCCTCTTTGAAGCCTAACATACCGGCCACTAAATTACCGGGGAACATCTGCAATTTATTATTATAAATAGTCACTGCATCATTGTAGAACTGTCTGGCATATGCCACCTTATCTTCTGTTTCGGACAGCTCATCCTGCAACCTCATAAAATTTGCATTGGCCTTTAATTCCGGATAATTTTCAGCTGCCATGAATAAGGTTCTTAAATTAGAGGTCAGCTGCTGATTCATGGCCAATCTTTCCTCACCGGAGCTTGCATTCAGATAACCGCTTCTGCTGGCTGTTACATTTTCCAACAGCTCCTTTTCATGAGTAGCAAAGCCTTTTACGGTCTCTACCAAGTTCGGTATCAGGTCAAATCTTCTCTGCAGCTGTGTTTCTATCTGCGCCATGGAATTGTTCACAGAATTTCTGGAACGTACCAAATCATTATATGTAGTAATACCAAATACAACAATGCCTACAAAAATCGCTACTATCACAAGCAAAATAATAATAATAATTAACGCCATAACTCATCCTCCTTTATTTTATTGAAATTATACCATTATATCCTTCATTTGCAAATCCTTAAAATGAACCCCTATATTTTCTTCCAGCTCCTCCCTGGAAAATGTCTTGTAAATCGTAGGAGAAATGTATTTCTCTGCAAGCTTCAAAATGTACTTGTAGTCCGGTATATCGTCCGGAAAATAAGTTCCGCCCTTGTCCTTATTTTTTAACATCCAGCAAACTGCTGCCAGTGCTGACATGGCTACCGGTGTAATGGTAGGTGTCTGCCAATAGGAATCCTTCTTGTTTTTGTACAGGAAAGAGGCCTCCACACGATTGCCTACCCAGACGGGTTTAAAATTATCTCCCAACAATAGCACTCCCACATATTCTGTTCCGGCTGCAATCTTCTCCTGATATACAATCTCAAAATTCTCCGGATACACATAACCACGAATGATAGTCCGACCGTTTTCGTTCTCACAGTCTGCAGGCTTTTCCGGGTCCGGGTCAGGATACTCATTGACCTTGGCATGTTGGAAATAATCGGTGGCATACTTACAGGGAGAATATAAAAACATTACCGTAGGACGGTACACCACTTTATCATTTTCCTTCACTTCCAACCCTTTGGCTATAGTAATGGTTTCCTCATGGGGCACCAAAAAGCCCTCGAAGGTGCCTCCGGGGTAATATGTTCTACCTTTCGTTCCTGCTGCCAGCTTATGAAATTCCAGAAAGCCCTTTTCTCGATTTACAAAATTGCACTCCTCTTCAAAGTCAATCTTTTCATGGGTACCAATATTTGCAGTTGCCTCACTGAGCATTTCAAACCAGAAAGAATCCGTGCACCAGGTACTAAACAGGATACTCTCGCTGTAGTCATCCTTTACTTCCTGCAAATCAATATCATTTACATGAATCATTCGGATACCCAGGTTTCTGGCGGCTTCGTTGAATTTCCCTGCCTTTATAAGTCCCTGCAGATGTTTGTCCTTTTTAAACTGGGTATGTACCACGTATTCTATGGCAGCTTTTACAAAGTGGGACACCAGTCCCGGATTGTTCCCATGCTGTAACACAATCGGGTATTTATTTGTGGTCTGGCTCTGCCTATGCTTTTCCTGCAAGTCACGCTTTAATTCGTTCTCCTCAAAAATACAATACCAGTGGTCCGGCCAGTCCGCCTCCCCGGTGTTAATGTACATAATGTTTCTCTCGGCACACCAATCACAAATATCCTTCGTACCCACCGTATCCGCAAAATCAATGAGCAGGTCCCCTTCCTCCAAATAAGGTCCAAACACTTCCTTAAAATTCTCCCGGGTTACCTCGCAAGTCTTGAAATTCTCCGTCATACCGCCCAGATTGATGTAAGCATGAAACTCATTCGGATTCATGGTAATCACATAATATTTATTTTCGTTAAATTTAATTTCCCGGGAAAGCTTTTCATAAAAGCTCTTTCCCACCGCACCGAAACCAAACTGCACGATGCGCCCTTCAAATTTTATCAAAATCTTCTACCTCTTAAATTTTTTCCGTAAAATACGGCTTGCGAAGGGTTACTTTCTTCGGAGATTCGTACCCCTTTGTCCAAAAAATCTCTATCCCTTTCTTCTGAAAAGGATATAATATCTTAGCCAAATCCCTGGCCACTGTCTGCCCCACTATTACTATTTTGTGGATATCATTCGCCAAAAAATACTCCGCCGTGGGTAAGTCCTGATGATACACATCCCAGCTGTTGTCAAATATTCCTAAATTCACTCTATACCGCTGTAAGCGGTTGCGATCCGTTAAAAAAGCGGGACGGGCATTTTCCGGAAGCTCTATTTTAGTAAGTTCTCCCGCATATTGCATTAACGCCAAAGATGCAGATTCATTGTCCGTGGTGGCTCTGGCATCCTTTTGCTCTACGGTTCCGTTAAAGATTGGAATGGGGCGATATCCCTTTTTCGCCAGGGCAATACCTTCCCGCACACTTTCCCTGCCGGGCAAATCCACAATAAAAGCCGCATCCTTCCACACGTCATCCACATATCCCGCTCCATGGACACCATTATCTGCGGCTCCAAAAGAGCCATATCCCTTGTCGAAATGTTCCATCTCCACGAAAGGCACCGGGCGTACCCAGTCCACCCACTTCTTGCCGGCGGGTGCCCAGATTTTGTAAATTTCCTTGTCCGCACGATAGAAAGAATTCTCCGGCAGAACTGCATCGTAAGATACAGTGCATTTCCCCGCATGTGGAGAGGTTGCTTCCCTGCCGGCTTCACATGCGACTTCCTGACAAATCAACACCGGAATATCCGCTGCATTGGAATCAATACGGGGAACTTCACTGATACGTGCATAATACCCTGCATGCTTACCATCCACACAATAAGAACCCAGGCACACATGAAATTCTTCTCCATTCGGACCCTTTACCGGCTGACTGATAAATTTCTTCTGTGCCAGAAAATCCTTGGGACGTCGCTTTACTTCCTTCAAAATATCTTTATATTCCGTGCCCTCACAGGCCTCTTCTATAGAAATCTTTTCTCCTACTCTTCCACAGGCCGGTTTATAAATATAACCTTCTTTTCCTTTGGCATCCTTTACCTCCAAGGTATCCGGCAAAAGTCTCTTCCAGGTATCTACAGAAATTCCGTTCTGCTCCAAGACATTCCACACCAAGGGGAATCTCTTGGTCTGGGCATACATGGCAACCGGATGGTTACAAGAGGTGGTCGTGGTATTAAAATACCCCTGCCAACGCTTTGGCTTAATCTCCGTCAGCCATTCCAAAGGTGTAAAGCGGAAAATTGCATCCACCGGTCCTTCGTTATTATCCAAAATACTAACTGCCTGATGACCCATGAAATGTAGATGGTCTGCTGCGCCATAGAGTACTTTAAAGCCGGCTTCCTCCAGCCTGTCTCCCAGAAACTGCATGACCTGTCTATCATCACTGTAACAGGTGCAGTGCACCATCATAATACGACCGCCCGGTTTTACCTTCTTTGCTATGGCCTCCACCATTACCTTGGCAAAATCACAAAATCCAAACCTCTCCGCCGGTGTTTCTGCGCCGCTTCCCTTACCATCCCCTACCTGACACATTTTTTCTCCGCCGTTCCATGCACCATCCTTTGACTCACACAGTAGCTGTATGGCCGCTCTGGGCATAAAAGAACTCTCTGCAAAACCACCCGGCACATCACTGTTTACCTCACTGACTGCCCAGGTCCCGTCTATCGTAGGGTGAAAATCATAGCGCATAAGCCGGACATGCTTGCCCGGCTCATAATTTTTCATATTTTTAATTTCTTTACTTACACTTTTGGGTAACGCCAAGGGCCCTGCCAGCTCCGGGTGATTATTTAAAAAATCCTCCGCGGCTCTGGTCTCTACATCCAACTGCTCCGTTAGTCGCGCCAACTCCTCATGCTCTTCTTCCGTAATCACCAGCGCATATTTTGCAATGGTATTGTGGTCCAAAAACTGTGGGTCCCACTTATAGCAGTCAAACATCAGCGTCAATCTGTATTCATCGTATTTATCCTTCGGAATCGGGACCAGCTTCATAAACTACGCCTCTCTCTTTATACTCTCCATGACAAATAAAACGCCTTCCATGCCACGTAATATCTCTAAAACTTCTTTAATGTCTTCATTTCCGGCCAAGGGTAAAACAATCTCCAATCCCACATTCCCGCCGATAGCAGTATGGGGTGCCACTACTTTAACATTAATAGCCTTGCGTTCCTGTCCCAGCCAATCTATGTATTCGTTTAACATAGAAGTACCTTGCACCTCCATGTAAATCGTACGTTTACGGTTCTTCTTACGGCCTCTTGCCTCGAACTTAAACAAAATCGCCGCTGTTACTGCCACCACCAGAGTGCCCATAAGTGCCACCGTATAAAATCCATAACCGCACGAAATGCCAATAGCCGCTGTGGCCCACAAGCCTGCTGCCGTAGTAAGTCCCGTAATATGGTCATGCTCCTTTACCAGGATTGTACCCACACCTAAGAAACCAATGCCGGAAATTACCTGTGCCGAAATACGCAGAGGGTCCGCCATACTACCGGTTTCCTGCCAGACAAACAACCCAATCAGCGCCGTCATACAAGAGCCTACGCATACCAGAATATGGGTACGAAATCCTGCCGGACGTTTACTTTTCTCTCGTTCAATTCCGATAAGTCCTCCCAAAAACATCGCCAGGAGAATACGGGCAATAACAGATATTGTATTAAAATCCTTTAACATTTCCAGCCATTTCATAAGGTATGCCTCCTTTTTACCCTACTTCATTACACACAAAATATTTAACTTCGTTCCGGCTTTCGAAATAGCTACACCTTCTTCGTATACCAACTGCTTCAAAATGTCTTCCAACTCTTCCTTAGTAGAACCTTCCGGAATACGAATCAGAGCCATATCACTGTCTGCCAGCATTTCTGCAAGCAATCCTGCCGCATCATCTAAATCTGTTACCGCGCTGCCGTTCATATAGTAATATTCCTTGCTGGCATCTGTAGCAACAAAATTATAATAATCCGTAATTGCAGAATTATCCGGCACCAAGATACCTTCAATCTGCTCATCTGTTACGTTGAACAATCCATTAATAAAGGTATCTATATCGTTGTTCGTAATATCCAATACACACCAGCTGCCATCCACCTTCACACGGTTCCATTCATGACCGCCGCCATGTAAAGTACCCACCTCACACACTGCCTCCAGTCCTGCAAAACGCGCAGTCAGCACAAACGCCTCTGAATAGCTTTCACACACACCATAATTATTACAAATAATACCGTATGGTGAGTGAGAATCAATAAACTGCTCTGACAAGGTGGAATAATCCTTCACATTTGTTGCTGTAGAATCAAAGTCGTAGGATGCATTGATTCTAAAATATTCGTTGATGGCCAGTACCTTTTCGTAATCGGACATTCCTTCTGTAATCAACTGATTCGCTAAGGCATAGGCTGCATCTATTTCTTCCTGAGTCTTTCTAAGTCGAACTTCCGGCTCTTCCAAATACTTTACTGCTATGGCCTGATAATCACTGGAATACTTTATCTCACATAAAAATCCGCAGGTGGGATTTTGTCTGTACGCTTCCATTAACAGGGCTCTCACATAATCTAAATTTGCCGCATCCGGAAATACCTCGATAGGTATGGGGATTATTTCACTCTGGGTAATCAAGCACATAGCCATCCATGCTTCCAAATCATTCGTAGCATATAAGACCTGACTTACCTTTTCCTCGCCCAAGTCCTGAATTCCTTCTTCTACCCGCGCTGCCACATCATACATTAACTGTACCGGTACGCTGGCTTCCTTTACCGGCGCCTGTGTCGGTTCCGGAGTAGGTGCCTGTGTCGGCTCCGGTGTAGGTGCTTCTGTCGGCTCCGGTGTAGGTGCTTCTGTGGGCTCCGGAGTAGGTGCCTCGGTCTGTTCCGGGGTTGCCTCCACCATCTTCTCAATTACACGGTTTGCATCTTCAGAGGGCGTGTTCGCCATACTTATCTGCGGGTCTTCCACACCACTGATTCTGCTGAGTAACTCATCCTCACGGTCTCCCACATAAGAAGCATTCTCCTTAAGCTCCTCCAGCGTCATTCCGTACATGATTATATGAAAGCTGTCAAACAAGGTATTGGCTACCTTCGCCTTAATCGCTAGTTTTGTTTCCTCTTCCGGATAGTAATAAGTCTGTGCTCCATGATAATCAATAATCATCTGTTGAACCGAGCCATCCACCATTTCCACTTCTACATACGCGGGTATATCCTCTACCGATGCAATCTCTACTTCCACAGATGTGTCAGAAATCTGATAAGGCAGCTTGGATGCTATTTCGCGTACATCCACTATATTACTGATACCGGACTGCTTTCCGTTTGCATCTACTGCTACTACCAGGAAATATCCATCCTGCAGGTCTTCACTGTATTTCACACCACGGTTCATATATGCAATACCGCCACCGTCTACTATGTCACTGTCATAGCCTGCATCTATCAGATCCTGATGTAACAAATCAATATATTCTTCCATAATCTTCTGAGATTCAAACTCTTCCACAGATACGAAAGTATTGCTCGTAGTACACTCCAAAGTATAACCAACCGACAAATAATGTTCATATATTCTATACTCTACCGCTCCCGGAACTTCCTCCCAGGAAAGTGTATAGCAGTTAGCAGCATCCACGCCCTGCGTAATCACAGGAGCCGCCAACTCATGCTGTACGGTAAATGGTGTAACAATGGGGCGCTCCAGCTTTTCACCGGTAGTTAAATCTATATACTGTACCAAATATAATTGGTTCAGTGAACCCCAGGTACCATCTTTTACATTAGTAGAACCGGTTTCGTTCAGGTACAATGCTCCATACGGTGCTACCGTAATCTTACCGTTTTCATAAGTATTCCAATTGTAGGTCATGCCCCCTACATTTTCGAAATCTGCATTGTCATACACCTCAAATGCCTCGTGTGCTATGTAACCGGCCTTTTCGCTGCATTCAAATTCAAAAACATAGTCCTTGGGCAAATTCAGCATGGGCTGCTGATAATCTTCCGGAAGCTCTGCTGCCGCAAAATTCATCTTAATCTGCTGGATCAAATTTTCACCATCTGCTGCTACTGCATCCTTTACCTCTGAAGATGCATCACTGCTGCCCCCGATAGTAATTTCCGGTTCTTCGGTGTCTTCTGCACCGGTTTCCTCGGATTGTGTCTCAGGTTCCTCCGCCTCTACACTACTTTCTACGGATTCACTGCTACCTTCAGTACTTCCGGTATTTCCACATCCCCCTAATGGTACAATGGTCAATACAGCTACCAGCATAACTGCCAAAATCCTTGTTAAACTCTTCTTTTTCATGTTCCTTCTCCTCTTTATTTTGTCTCGCTTTTCACTAATAACACTGTGCATTTTGTAAAAAGGTTGCAACAAAATAATTTTTTGGAAATTTTTACGGATTTTCCAACTGAAATACCTCCCCGGTATCCGTGAGCAATAAATAGCCTTCCTCAAAAATCAGAAAATGTATTTTCCTTCCATCCTTCAAACGCATCTGGTACATATCAAACTCTCCCGACATGACCTTCGAAGCGTCTATATCCACATATTCTGCTTCCTGAAGCTGCTCTACCATGGCGTCTACTTCTTTTCTGCGAAGCTTGGTGCTTTCCACAGACTCATCTCTTGATGCCAGATGAATTGCCTCCAGCTCTTTTCCGTCCATCAACGACACAAATAACTCCAGCCTTTCCGTAGCGTCGGTTATTTCTCCGTACCAACTGTCCCCGGGAATGTCCAGCTCCGTCATATCACCGCTTTCTCCCGGTCCGGCCAGAATATCACCCTCCAGCTCAATACTGATATCCCCTTCCACTGTATCGGAAGTACCCTGATGCTCTGCTACCAGATTACCTTCCTTCCCTGCCGTATCCCCGGAAAAAAGAATTCCTCCGGCAAATCCGGCTCCCACCAAAAGCAGTGCCGTGGCCGCAGTGGCCAGTATACCTATATACGGTGCCTTTTTTCCGGTGGGCACTGATTCCTGATTCATTTGCTCCACCAGGCTTTTCTTAAATTCTTCCTCTGCTTTAATATTCGAGAAAGAATCCTGATATTCATTCTTAAAATTCATACTCTGCCCCCTTCAGCGCTTCCTTCAATATTTCCCGGGCTCTGTGTAATCGGGTCTTTACCGCCGTCTCACTTAAATGCATTACATTACCGATTTCCTTTATCGATAATTCTTCATAATAAAATAAGTGAATTACCACACGATATTTTTCCGGCAACGCCATCACTGCATCATATACCGGACTTGGTTCCTCCATATTTTGTGTCTGGTCCGTCGCCTCTGTAAAATCCGCGCGATGACGGAACCATGCGGTTTTCACAAAGGTGTTACCGGTATTCACCGCCACCTTTAACAACCACGCCTTACGGTGCTCCTCCTCCCGAAAAGTATTGCCTGCCTTTACATATTTCAGATACTTCAGGAAAACGTCCTGGGTAATATCTCTGGCATCCTCTTCATTTTGTGTTCTGGAAAAGGCAACCCGGTAAACCATGTCCGAATATTTACTTATTAATTCTTCTGCCGAAATATCGTCTTTTGTATACACAACAGACCTCCTTACCTTTAACACAAAATATCTCTTCTAAAGGTTGCAAAAAATTTATGGCCAGTATCTCTGCACCATCCGCTCCATGTTGGCACGTCCTACCGGATTGGCGGTATGAAACTTCACCGGATACAAAGTATCCCGCTCCAACAAATAATCCAACAGTTTAATACCGTCTCCGCCAAACTGTGCATAATCTCCCAAATCATGGTCCAAATCAATGACCTCTATAGTACCGCCTTCTGCCTCAATCTGCTCAATCACCGCCTGCGCTTCCCTTACCGACCGGGCAAGCTCGTACCCTTCCGGTGCCGGACGCAAATCGTCCAGCCAAAGCTTTACACTGCACCCTTCTATTTTCTCCTTCAAAGACATGCCATCACCTCCTCCGCGATTCTGTTTACTTTATACCATGATTCTGCTTATCCTGCAAAATAAAGCATTTCAAAGCAACTCTGTGCATCCATGCCGTTTATGGTCTGTGGCCAGTTCTGCGTGGTATAAAATCTGCCACGCTGGCCGTCATCCGCCAGTACATCCACGTATGTTTCACCGTCCGTTGTCACTAATGTAAAATCCGTGCTAGCCGGGAACATATAAGTATTTCCCAGAAGATTTCCACTTTCGTCCACTAATTCTGCGGTGATATCCACAGTGGAGGTAATGATAATCTCACGATTGATGGTATAAACACCACCCTTTGCTACAGGCAGGCCATCTTCGCCCACACAGCTTTTGCCTTCTGCACTGTAAGTACTTAACATATCCAACCGTATTACCATAGGAAACTCGGTAGAATTAATAATACCCTCCACATTTCCGTTAAAGGAACCCATATATTCCACAGAAGTAGTGGTAATCTCATACACATCTACCGACTTCCAATCGCTGTCGGCGGTGCTTTGTATGTAAAGATAATTTTTGCCGTTAGCCTTCACCAGATAAGTATCCAGCTCGTAACAATACTTGTCCTGACGGAAGGCATTACCATTCACTTCCACCTCATAAGCGTCACTCATATACATATCATGCTCGTAAATTCTCATCACATCTATGTAATCTGTTACGCCATCCCTATCTAAATCAACATCGGAACGCAACCTACTGTCATTCAGTTTCAACACATAATCCGACGGAATATGGCTAAAGTATTTTTCCTCCAAAATGTCAGGATACTCACTGTAGAAAATAGTCGCTTGCTGTACACCCTCCACGTAGCTGGCAATTTCATAGCTGCCAAAATAGAAGGTTACTCCCTCGTAATCCAGCGTCCAGGTAAACTTCAAAAGCTCCTGATACAAAGGATTGTCTGAACTTATATAATCATCCAAAGCATCGGACAAAGGCTCTGTGAAAAAGGTAGTGTCCGGATACTTTTCCGTAAGTTCTTTCTCCAAAATCTTCGGCAAGCTATCCATATCTGTTACCACATCTTCCAGTGCAATCTCCTCACCGGTCTGTACGTTAAAGTTCACACAGTCAAAATAACTGTACCCATGAGCTCCGCCGGAATAATCATAACATTCTTCCAGAACAGACAATACTTTGGAATCCGCACGCCGAACAGACATGTCTCCTTCCCAGGAATAAGGACCCATGAATCCTTCTGCTCCATATTCCTTGTATTCGGATATGGCCGTATCCTTGATAGAATCCAGATAAGCCTGCAGTTCGATTACACGCAAATTATTATATTCTTCCACAGCCTTTGTCAGTAGCGGATAATCTGCTGTCTGCAAATTGACCGTGTTAAAATGACCGTACATCAAAGACGTTCCATCAAAATAGCTGTCATAATAATAATCAAAGGATACCTCTAAATAGTCATTGACCGAATCGGTATCCGCCGGAGTCTCCGTACTTTCCGGCGTAGCTGTAGGCTGAACATCAGGTGTGACTGCTTCCGGTTCTTCTGTTGCTTCCGGCACGGGTGTCTCCACTTCGGTGCTCACTGATTCCTGCACCGGTATCTCATCCTGCGGCACGTCCTCTACAGCACCGCAACCCTGCAAACACAAAGATATACTTAGCAATAACATTAGCATTTTCTTTTTCATAGGTACTCCTCCCACACATCTACTTAAGCTTCATACCATCCTGAAATGCATTACCAACCCTTTCACCCAGTCCCACATAAGCATGGTTTACCGGGTCGTAAGCTATCGGTTTCAGCTTTTTAATATCAATCTTTCCTTCCGTTAAGATACTCTCTTCCGCATTCACATTCACAATTTCTCCCACCAAAATCTCATCCTCGTAGCTCTTCACTCTACATTCCAGAGCCATAGGCAATTCATCCATCAATGGCGCGTTTACAAACTCGCTCTTGGTCGCATGAAAACCGGCCCTTTCAAACTTGTCCGGCACTTTACCTGCAGACTCTACGCCTACATAATCGCAAGCTACGACAGTTTCTTCCGTAGCAATGCTCACTGTAAAAGCTCCGGTATGCGCCAGATTTTCTGTGGTTTTATGATGTGACATACTGATGGTAATCTCATTCATATCAGTGATAATGCCCCATGCCGCATTCATGGCATTGGGTACTCCGTTCTCATCATAGGTTCCTACAATCAATACCGGCATAGGGTACATCCAAGGTTTTGCTCCAAAATTTACTCTACTCATAGTCATCATCCTTTCTATCTAATATACACATTACCCGTGGGAATCCACTTATCACTTTCCCATACTGCACCATGGAAATAATACTCCTCCATGCGTTCTTCCTCGGTAAATTCATACCGCAGACAACGTCTTATTCGATCTAAATCCGTAATCATATCAAAAACATCCTCCCCTGTTTTTCCATCCAGAAGATTTTGATATGCTTCCTGCAAATCCAAATAAGAAACCGGTAGCATGGATTTCTCTAAATCATGAGATTCTCCAAAGCCCTTTACCATTAACATCGGGTCATATCTGTGCACAAGCTCCGGATCATATCCGTGGTCCGCCATTACAATAATGGCTGTATTATCATATACCCCCGCATCCTTTAACTTTTGCAGATATTCCTTTGTCACTGTCAATGCACTGGCGGCAGAAAGTCCATAAGTGCCATATTGAATATACTCCACATCCTTTGAATAATGGAATGGTACATGTGCACCTTCCACATGGATGAATCGGAAGCAGTTCTCTTCGCCTACCACAACTTCCTTACCCTGAATATCATCCAAAAAGTCTCTGTTTGAGCCATTAAAACGCCACAAATCCGCTTCTTCAAAAGGAGAACAACGCAGCTCCGAGAAGGATATATTTATGCTACGGAAGAAATACTCCTTACATTGGAACGGTGCATAACGAAGTCCCACATAACGCATTAACAGCTTGGCAAAACGTGGATAATCACTGACACACTCCACACCGCTTCCCACATTCTCAAAAATCAGGGAGTTCTCAGACGCTGCCACATCCTCTGTATAACTTCCCAGACGATACCCTTCTGTCTGTAATCTTTCCAAAAGAGGCGACTCCGTATAACACCGCGCCTCCCAATCCTCAAACGGTTCCCCGTTTTCATACACATCACCGGAATAGAAAAATGGAATTGCTTCGTTGGTACATGGATAAAGGGATATCACATCCCGATAGTAAGTAAAATCTGCAAACGCTTCCCTGTACTCCGGGAAGTCATCTAACAGTGCTTCAAACACCTCTGAATCCACAGAATCCAAAATCAGGATTACAAAATTTTGATTAGATGACATATCCAAAACGGCCTTGTCCGTACTAATCATGTTTTGCTTTCTAACCATTCCGCCATTACTCAGCGTAAGTGTAAGTCCCGTAACAGCTAATGTCAGTACTAATATTATGGAAGCATATCGCATTACCGACTTCATCTTACTCTTCAGCAACCATGCTCCTACACAAACCACCACAAAAATGCCGCTCCACACAATAAGGGACATTCGCATATCCGCCTTATACTCCCAAAAATACACATCTGTTCCATCTAAAGGCGGCAGATTTTTCACCAAATAATTTCCTTGTACATAAAGGGCAAGTGTTCCCGCAAAATGAAGCACAGATATGACATGTCCCACCCGCGGTAAAAAAGCATTTACCACTGCGTACAATACCAGCTGCACTACCATCGCCAGCAAAAACAACACCGCGCATATGGGAAACAGAACATAAATATCAAACCAAAATTCCCCGATATTCGTCATATACAATTCAAGAGGCGCATATATGCAAAGCATAAACGCCAACCATAAAGATACAAAAACCGCAGTGCGATTCTTCGTCCAATATTTTTGTAAAACAGATTTCATAGTAAACTCTTTCCTTATGTTATAAAATTAATCTTCAGACACTCAAATTGTAGCATACTATACGTATACACGCCAACGGTTTTTCCGAAACCTTAATATGATTTTAATTAATCTTTCTGATAGAATTCGATCTAATATTTTACACCTGTTTATCCGGAGCTAATAATAACTTATCCAAAAGATTTACTGTTCCTCTATTCTATTATTAATTTTTTCAGCTTCTTTCAAAACTCGAAGTTGATATTCCGCAATTTCTTTTAATGTCATAAATCTATCCATCTTTCCTTTTCCTTCACGAATCATTTGAGCATTATGAGATTCAAGGTTTGATAAAACAGTTAATTCATTTATTGTTGCATAATCTCTGACATTGCTTTTCCCAACAAGTTCCGGATTAGCATCTCTCCATGCTTTAGCAGTAAAACCAAACAATGCTACATTTAGTAAATCTGCCTCTTCAGCATATGGAAGCCACTTTAAATCCTCTCGGTAATTGCATACAGGAATTAAATATTTTTTTACAGCATCTGTCTGTATTAAATAATTATTCTTCGAAAGAAATCTCTTCGCATCCCATTCCAGTTTCTGCAAATTATTTTCTTCCTCTTTTAATCGTTGAAACTCTTTAATAAGATATAGTTTAAATACCGGACTAATTGCCGATGCAAATTCAAAAGCAATATCTTTATGTGCATATGTACCACCGTATCGCCCTCTTTTCACATAAATCCCTACTGCATTTGTATTTTCCACCCAATCAGTCACGCTTAATGTAAATGTATGTAATCCGGCCTCTTGTTTAAAGTGGTCGAATTCGACCACTTTAAAATTGGGATTATATATTTGTTCCCATGTTCCTAAGAACTCCAATGTGCTTCTACTTCTAATCCAGTTTTTTATTACATCCGCTGCACGCGAACTATCTGATTTGGCCGCTGCCATATCTGTAATACATATATAATCATCCATATCTTCAATAGATACAGTAACCGAAATATTCTGAACTGTAATAATTCTATTTTTTTCCATCTGTACACTCATCCTCCGTATTTCTTTTATCAGCCAACTTCTCCATTTCAATCTTATATGCCATCAAACGCAAAAGGTACTGCGGAACCCTTCTGTTTCCTAATTCCCAGTCTGTTTCTGTCATATATGGAATTTCAAAGTATTCACAAAATTCTTTTCGATTCATTCCGGTACTTTCTCTTAATTTCCTTAATTCTTCTCTTGCTTCCATAATCTCACCTCTTTATGCATTGCATAAATAAATTATATGTTTTTTATTATCTACGGTCAATAACCTATTTTTATAAAAATAATGAACCTCGGCAAAAATATGCTTTTCACCGAGGTCTACTCTAATTCTTTTTCCTGATCGGGTGCCTGATCACTGTCTTCAATCCATTTATTGCGGTTGCAATATAGGCATATTCATCTCCCAGTCTTCCAAGGTTCTCACAGGGATTCTTATATGTTCAGAAAACTCTTTGCAATTCATAACGCAATGCAAGGTTTTGATTTTACATATTAATCCATTGTATAAACGCCGTTTTATCGGAGCTATTATATCCGGCATTTCGATAAAAGCTTAATGTACTTTCTTCCTTTGAACCGGTAAGCAACATCATCTTATAACAATGATTCTCCTGAGCAATCTGCTTTGCATAATTTAAACACGCAGTAGCATATCCCTTCTTTCGATATTTTTCATGAGTTACAACATTCTCCACAAATGCATATGGACGAATATTTCTTGTGAGATTTGGTATAATCACACATACACAAGAGGCTACAATCTTTCCATCCACTTCACAAACAATAAAATGATGGTTTTCATCATTTAAAATATTATTCCACGTTTTCCGCAAATGCTCCGAATCTTCTGGAATACTTTTCTCATGAAGATGCAAATACAATTCTAATATTTCATCTAAATCATTTTCATATACTTCTCTGATTATCATTTCCTCTGAATAACTCCTGACTGATTAATTTCTTGAAAGCATCTACTTGCCTGTAAGCTCGTGATATTCCTTCATATTTAAAGAAAAATCAACAGAAGAATCAGGTTTACGGTTGTTCATTCGGCTCAAAAGGCATACACTTTCTGTGTGCACAGTAAAGTGAAACTTCAATATTTACCGCCTTGTGCATCCTCTCTGAACCTTGAAAACCCTTGATTTTCAAGCAGTTCAATGAAAAAGGCTTTTCACGTCTTTTCAACTCTGCCTGACCTCGGTGGCAAATGGGTGGAATTGCCACCCTTGAACCAAATTTCACTGTACCTATTGAATAATTCAGCATTGTATGCTATATTATAGAAAAGGAACAACCGCCCACAAGGGGTTGACCAAATTATAAGGAAAACATAGAAAATGCCACCCTGTCACCGGTCAAAGTTTAGGGGTGGTTTTTTCTATGCACTAAACATTATCTGATAAACGCAAAAACGAATGTCAGCAATGCAAGAATGAACATACCAAAAGCCATAAGGTCTTTGAAATCAAATGGTTTCTTGTCCATTAGCACCACCCCCATTCTATGTAAAATAAAATGAAGGTCAAGCCACCCTGTAACACGATTGTCCTTGACTGCTATTCTACCACAAATTTCCCCTTCTTACAACTCATATAATCGTCATATACCGTTTTTATTCTTGCCCTTGAATATTTCTGTTTCCTGTCCTTTTAGGTTGCCATATAAGGCAGATAAATATTGCAACCAATAACACAATCTGAATCACTTCCAACCAATCCACTTCCTGACCAACTGAATCTTCCACTGCTTGCACTGGTGCAACTGCCGGGATAACTGCATTCAATTCATCAGCTTCTTTCTGTGCAGTGATAGAAATATTATAAACACCGTCCACATATTCAAACACGCAATCAACCCCTTGTGCATCAATCCTGATGTTTGGTGAACTGCTGCCGGAATCAGACACCTTTTCATCATCTGCATCTGGTGCAGCACTGTCATTTTGCACCTGTATCACAATCGGTTGTGCAGTTGCCTGACCGGGTGACTGATTTGATTCAGTTGTATAGTAATTATTGGTTGTGGTAGTAGTGTTTGTTGTGGTGGTACTTGAATCACTGTTATTGCTAACGTTTGAATTATCCACCTTTGAATTGTCTACACTGGAATTATCCACTGTATTATTGGACGTGGTTGAAGAACTGCTTGAATCGTTATTTGTGACAGAATTATCTACACTGCTATTATCCACACTCGAATTATCACTGTTATCCGTATGTGTGGAATTATCACTGTTGTCTGTATTCACTGAATTATTGCTATTATCGGTCTGTGTAGAATTGTCAGTGTTCGTATCACCAACAGATTGTGACGGTTCAGAAGGGTCAGCATCATCAAGTGTTGTGTCCTGTTCTGAATCATCAGGTTCATCCGTTCCCGGTTCGGTTGGTGTGGTTGATTCTTCTGTATCATCCGGGTCAGTTTCTTCCGGCTCACTTGGGTCTGTCGGTGTTTCTGTGGGTTCGTCCGTTGGATCTGTGGTTTCATCTTCATCAGGCGGTGTTGTCGGCTGCTCTGTGTCCTCAGTTGAAGGTTCACTTGGGTCTGTTGATTCCGTCCCTTCTTCTGTACCCGGTTCAGTGCTTTCCGTTTCTTCCTCACTATCATCAGGAATGATTTCATACTGCAATTTCAAAAGTGCGTTTTCCTGATTTGGGTCTACATCCGGGATGTATATGTTTTCTTCAAAATCATAATCACACACCCAAGCAACAGGTAAAATCTTTTCAGGTTCAAAGAGTTCAGCAAGTTGTTCAATGGTGTCCTTTAACTCTATTGTTCCAAAAATCTTATTTGCAATATCTGCACCGCCATTTGTGGCAATATTGTCATATATCATTGAATCATCAATAGTCAATTTCCCTATGTTGGATATTCCACCGCCAAAATCACCCGCCTGATTGCCTGTAATAACGGATGAATTTATCGCACATTGTGCGGTATCACCAGTAACACAAATTGCACCGCCATTACTCATTACCATACCACCAGTAAATGCACAATCTGTAATTTGCACAATACCGTCATATATAACCATATGACCGCCTACCATTCCAACATTATTTTTGAACTGACAACCTATAAACTGGTTTGTTCCTGAATCAACCCGGACTGCACCGCCTATACTATTACAACTCAAATACTGGGAAGAATCACCGCAATTCTGAAATATGCAATTTGTAAAAACACTTGTATGCGGTGATACAGATACAAATGGACTACTTGCCTTATACCCACCACCGTCAAATGTGATATTTTCCACTGTGACCTGATTACCGCCACCGCTGAATGAAATAGTGCTTTGTGCAGAACTTCTTTTAATTATCAGGCTTTTTTCTTCACTACCAAGTTCAAAATCTGCTTGAACCACAACCGAACCCATAATTAAAATTATGTCACCGTCTTTTGCTTCTTTCACCGCATTCTTAAAACTGAAATAATCATTTGCATCATAATATGTTGGTGATGATTCTTCTGCGTATGCAGCTTGTTTCAGTCCTGTCACACTCACCAACAAGGCAAGTAACAGGGCTATTGTCCTACGTTTCCATTTCTTCATGTTCATAATCTTCTGAACCTCCTGATATTGTATTTACTGCTAATAGCAGCAACAAACATTATATCAGGCTTTATATAACGGTCATATAAACACATGGTATAATTCTTTGATAATTTATAAGGATATAAGAAAACACCGCCTATTTGACGGTGTTTCCATACTTCTTTTCATATTCTTCTTTTTTCTTCAATCGTTCCTTTGCTTCATCAGAAAGTTCTTCTTCCACAAAGTCACCCATTGTAGACATACCTTCAATAGTACCGTCTTTGTTACGTTTAATTTCCATAATCATACCACCTGTTCAACAATGTTTTCTTCCTGTTCCTTCATGTACTCTGCGAACTCTTTTTTGAGTTCTTCCGGGGCATCATCTGTCAAATGCCAGTTGTCAGGTTCAGGTACAAAATAAGGACTGCTCCAAAATATAGGCATACTTTGTGACATTTATTTCACCCCTTTTTCAAATGACAGTGCTTTTCTACTTCCAATTATATCCCTTTGATAACTCTTTGAACTTCTCAACCTTTGGTGCAGATTCATTCAATTCAAACCTATCACACTTTGAAAAATCTTCATGTTGACTATCATAATACTTTGCATCACGTGTATCAGTATCAAATGCCTTGCACCCTTTACCCTTTACACATTTACACACCGCACACTGCGGTATATATGCAAGTTCAATACCTTTGTAATCATCCATTGTTCAGGTATCCTTTCAATCCCAGTGAACACAAACACCGTCAGCATCCTTTGGGTATAGTTCCAACACATCATAATAGTTTGGTATCTGTCCCGGTGTTTTTCCTTCTTTCAATGCGGTCAAGACCTCTATTTTTTCATCAAGCATTTGGTCACTTGATATATCAAAAAATCGACTGATAAAAGGGTCATCAACTGCAAATATCAGTTCGGTAATATGTATTTTCTTTTCTGCTATCAAAATGACCACCACCTTTGATACAATTTTACCACCATTTCAGGCAGAAAAAAAGCCCCGGCTTTCACCAAGGCTTTCAAATCAAAAAGTGATGTTTTAGTCACCTTTTCCAACCACAATTTCAACAGATTCATCTACCATATCCGTCAGTGCAGTCACAATACCGTCTAAGTCCATACCATTGTTGATATTATTGTTATTGGTCTGATGTATTGTCACATCTGCGGTTGTGTATCTGTTCACTGATTCCTGTTCAGCAAGGTCACGCATATACTTCAATTCTTCCTGTGTAATATCCATTGCATCAGAAATGTTGCTTGTATCACCTGAAATACCGTCAAGACTGTCAGACATTCCCGCAAACTGTGCGGTATAGTCCTGTGCATTTGGTATTTCTGTACTTCCAAAAATATCTGAAAAACTGAAATCATCTATTGCGGAAGAAATACCGTCACCAACTGCAACACCCGCATCCCATGCTTCACCGTATTCAAAACGGTCAACGTGCCATTCTTCACCGCTGACGGTTGCCATGATTTCTTCACCCTGACCAAAGGTTTCATCAACCCAACCACCAAGGTCATCCCGCCAACCTTGAACTGCACCCGTTAAATCTGAACCAAACAGTGCATCAATCGCACCCGCCAAAGTCTGCAACAGACCAAGGATGCAATCAACCAAGTCAAAGAACAGGCGGGCAATCGCACCAACCGGGTCAGTAAACACGTTTCCAAAGAAATTCACAAAGGCTGCTATGAAGTTCCACAAGGTCACGAAAATATCAATGACCATGTTAATCAGTGCAACGAAAATATTACCGATAAATGCCACCGCTACGGATAACGCACCGACAATAATACCGATACCTGAATTTGCTGCACCTGTCACTTCTGCTATCCAGTTACACAACATGATAATGACTGCAATCAGGGCAATTACAAGCATGATTATCCATACTAAAGGACAGGATAACAATGCAGTGTTCAAACCGTATTGTGCTGCGGTTGCAGCTGCGGTTGCGGATGCTTCCGCACCTGTTGCTGCTGCGTGTGCATATGATGCAACACACATTGCAATTTTTACTGCTGTACCAATAAGTTCAGCAGCCTTTACAACTGCAAGATACCCCGCATATAATGCAAGTGCAGCTACAACACCGTATACAATAGGACTGATGATTGACCAATTATCACTGACAAAAGTTGCACCCATTGCCAATAGGTCAAATACGGTCAAGGCAATGTTCGCAAGTGTTGCCATTCCCTGAATTGCACCATTCACAAACGTCTGAAAACCTTCACTGTTTGCAAGTTCATTGACCCTTTGCAGTATAGGTTGAAAAGCAATCATTGCGGTATTCTGCATTGACTGCCAAATCTGCCCCCAAGTCATGGGCATTTGTTCAAACTTTGCATTGATTTCATCAGATGCAGAAAAAATTGCAGCTTTTACAATGTCAGCGGTCAATTCACCTTCACTTGCCATTTCCCGGATTGCACCAATAGGAACACCCAAATAATCAGCAATATTCTGAATTAAATTAGGGGCTTGTTCAAAGATACTGTTCAGTTCGTCACCACGTAAGACACCTGAACCAAGACCCTGTGACAACTGCAACATTGCATTGGATGCTTCCGTTGTGGATGCTCCGGCAATCGTCATCTGCTTTTGTACCAAATCAGCAAATGCAACTACTTCTGCGGAACTGCTGAACGCATCCCCCGCATTATTACCAAACCGGGCAACAACATCAGCCATATCACCAAATGAACCACGTGCATCTTGTGCTGCTGCGTACACCATGTTGACAAGTTCCTCTGTGGATTGCAGACCGTCATTCATCATGTTCAATCGTGATGTGGTTTGAACCAGTTCATCAGATAAATTCAACACGTCACCAACTGCCTGAATACTCACATAAGCACCAACCACACCTTTGATTGTATTCATCAGGTCATCAGCCTGTGAAATACCTTCATTGATTTCCTGATTGAATCTGCCCTGTTCATCAACATTATCCCTGATATACCGTTCTGTGTTGCTTACGGTTTGGGACAAACGCAAATAAGCATCATTTGCAGCAGATACATCCATGTTCTGCATTGCTGCGTTCAGTTCGTTTTGTTCCTGAACCGCCTGATTCAACTGGGAACGTAACTGTTCCAGTTCCGCATTTGCGGTGTCTGTTCCAATATTCAAAGGATTACTTTCAATCTGCTGAATCCTTGCATGAACTGCCTGTATTCTCTGACCGATTGCGTTTATATCCTGAATAGCACTATCAGGTAACACATCCATACCGCTTGCGGTCTGCTCTATTTGGGTCTGTGTTTGGTTCAAAGTGTTCAACATATCGTTTGCACTCTGAACTTCCTGTTGAAATCGTTCAACACCACTATTGGTAAATACATCCATACCGTCTGACTGCCATGTTAAAGAAGTATGTTCATGTGAAACAGGTTCTTCCAGTGCTGCCCTTGCTTCTTCTATTGCTGCAACTGCCTGATTCATCTGCTCAGTAATTCCACTGCATACGTCAGCGGTCATTGGTTCATTCATAGATGATTGTAAATCCACCATTGCATCCATACCCATATAGACTGCATTGATAATACTCATCATAGGGGCAGTAAATGCATCATATAATTCTATTCCTGTTTGAATAGATGCCATATTCTCACCTTCTTTCTTATCATCCACTTAATAATTTTATCTTTGAATGTTGGTTTGGGTTGGCTTGATAAATAATCAGCCTTCACACACCGTCTTTTTATTTCCCATTCCAATACATTAAGATACATTTTTTCATACGCATCCGGCTCTGACACCTTTCGCATTTTATCCAATGCAAAGTTCAACTGTTCATCACTATGCCCCATTCTTATGTACGCACTATTGACTGCCCAAAGATTTTCATTTATCACTTCAATGTTCTTATTCACTGGTTGCACCTTCTTTCACAAGTGCATCAGTTTCCGCAATAATACCTTCCAGTTGTTTCACATATGGAATCATCATAGTTTTACAATAAACGGTATTGTTCAAATGCTTATTGTACTCATCTGACTTACTCTGCAAATCAACAAGTATCTGTTGGATTTTCTTCATCAATGCAGTTGCCTGATTGAATCTATTTGTTAATACAGGGGATGATTTTATCAATTCAAGATTTACTTGGAGATTATTTTCAAGTCCTTTGCCATACACCACCCACAATCGTTCTACTTGAATCATGTACCCCATTGCCACATTTTTGAATCGCTCATTATTATCCATAGTCAGCCGATTGTTCACCCTGACCTGATACTTTTGTTTGGTTATTCTTTTATTTATTTTTCTTTTCCAACTTCCATAATTTGAATCACGCATCTTTGTCACTTTTTCACCTTCCTTTACTCATATAACCGCCATATAGCAACGTTCTATGCATATATGAAGAATTTACCGCTTTCGTTTTCTTTTCCGTATATAAACCGTTTTCTGCTGATTCACACTTAATAGCAAAATATCACCATTTAGAAGTAAATCAGCAAGTTCCAACTGGGTCATTTCCCGGAATACTGTCACACTATCCTGAATATATTCCACCTTCAACTGTTCACTCATGCACCAATCACCCGCACTTTCACATAAGCATCTATTGGTGTTGACTTCATACACTTTGCAGCCACATCAGGAAATTCCTTTTTCAATTTCTCTGAATCAACGGTATTCCTGTTGAATGATTCAATATAATTTACTACAATCCGGGATGTTTCCAGTTTGCTGACCTTCTGCTCTTTCATCACCTGAAATAACTGGGTCTTAATTTCCGTTTCCCGGTCTAAAATTTTTTGCTTTTCCAGTGAAACACTGGTCAGTTCCTTCATAAGTGTTTCTATATCTGACACCTGACACCATTCCTTTCAACGTATTTTTTACCTTCACTATCTCTTGTGACACCAAATATTGCATCCATTTCTGCCCGCAACATCAAAAATTTCTGCATAGTATCAACACGTTTCATTGCACAATATTCTGTTGATGATGTGCCTGTATTCTTAAACCGACCAACACCACCTTTATATGCACCGGGAAAATAATCATAAACTGCTGCAATAGCTTTTAATTCTGCCTTTTTCTTTAACGTATCTATTCCCTTCACCTCTAACTGCCTGATACGTTCCTTTGTTACACCCTGTCGTTCACCAATCTGTTCCAAGGTCATATTCTTTTTATATCTATCAATCAGAACACTTTTCTGACGTTCCGGCAGTTGTTCCACCATATTCCAAAGCATGATTGCAGCCTTTTGTCTTGCAGTGCTTTCAACAATATCTTCTTCAATATTGGTATCATCTGCGATTGTTTCACCAACAGAAAAATCATCAGCCCCCGGTACAGTTTCATCAATGCTTATGCAGTTCATTTCATGTATGGTTTTTCTGATGCTATTCAGACTACGTTGATTGATTTCTAATTCCTTGCAAATCACGTCATCCGTTGGAAATCCCTGATTCACACGTGCATACTGTCCTAAAAACTTTCTATACCTGTATATTTTTTGAACCATGTGATTACTGATTCTTTTGGTGTTCCCATTATCAGACGCATATCTTGAAACCGCTGATTTTATCCAATACATTGCGTATGAAATGAACATTGCACCTTCTTTTGGTTCATAATGTTCAACCGCTTTTTGAAGTCCAAAATATGCTTCTTGCATCAAATCATCATATTCCGCATATTCTGAATATGGTTTTACAAACTTAGCAATCAGAGGTTTATTCTGCATATAAAGCTGCTGCATATTATCTTTCACATTGATACCTTGTTGAATATCTGCAACCAATTCTTCATTTGTCACAAACTCACCACATCCTTTCAAACAATAAAAGGTGCAGCATTTACACCGCACCCTTCACCGCTACATTTTTACTATCTATCAAAGAATCTTTCATTTCCCGGATATACTTCATCATACATCTGTCCCACCTTCATCATATTGTCAGCAAGACAAAATATATCATATGATGTATTATTTTCGATTCTATATACAAGTTTATCCCCCACATACTTTTTATTGGGGTCAATCCAATTTTCTGCAACTCTGATTGAAAGTATATTTTCATTCTGTAATACTCTTTCGACTTCACCAAAAGCAGCTTCATATGCAATGGATTCTTCACCCATTGCACCTATACTTAAATACTGATTTATTAAACCAGTAACTTCTAAGCCATATGAAGCACCTGAATTTGACTGGTTCTTCGTATCAAGTATATTGGCAATCATTCTCAACTGCGAAGCAGAATTTTTTATAGGTTCAATGGCAGTCTTTAAAATATCCGCTGTCAATGAAAAACCACAAGTATCAATAATTTTCAGAATATTTGCTACATCAGCAGTATGACTTTCACCGTCATCAGGTGCTTCCAACTTGTATTTGTTACAGAATTTTTCTACAATCAAACGAATTGCATCTGACTGTTCCTGAACATTTTTAGAAAAATCATTTTTTAATGCAGTGCAATACTGTTCTTTTCCCTTGTCTGAAAGCAATTCATTATTTGTAGCTTTATTCATTGTTTGTGTTATTTCTTCTAAAGACTGTGTAAATTTCGTATCATTCAATAACATTAACACTGCTTTTGCATATTCTTCATATAACTTTATGTTTGCCATTACTTTGACCTTCCTTTCTATGTTCTCATTCTATATCTTACTTGATTCCATAATGTTTACATGCTTCTTTCATATGCTCATAAATATCACCATGTGACCCAAAATTATAGAGCATAAACAAATCATCATTTTCAGAATCATAACGCATATTTGCAAGATTTTTTATTTCGTCCATTAAAACTGATACCTGTGTCAATTTTTCCTTGAACTGTGTATTTCTTTCTGTGCAATTCATTTCTGATACCTTCCTTTCTGTTTTATCTGCAAGTATGATAGCACTACATTTTGTGGTTCAGCAACATTTGAACCACTTTAAATACTACATTTAGTAGTTTTCTAAGTTTTTGAGATTTACAAATCAAGGTATATATGCTACACTTTTAACGTTCAAAAGTATCGTTGCACCTTTTCCCTGACGTTGAGTTTAGAAGGGAAAAGGGAACACACGCAAAACAACCGCCTATGACCTCATATAATCGTCATATAGCGGTTGTTTTAGTGTGCTTGATAATTTCCTCTATTTCTGCTCTGTAATCTTGTATATAGAACAACTTGATAACCCATACTTTTCAGCCAGTTCAGGAACAGACAACCCATGATAAAAGTCTTTCCTGATTTCCTTATCACGTTCTTCCTTGGATGCAAACCCATTACAATTTGCTATGTATATCGTTTCACCGGGCAAACGTTCAATAATTGCCCTGAACAGTTCAACACCAACAATATTTTTCAGGGTTTGCAGATTTTCACTATTCTTATTCATCAATCATCACCGTCCCCTTCAACAATATCCTTTATGCTCACATTCAGCACCAGTGCAATTTTACCCACTGTCATATTGTCAACGGACACCGCACCTGAACTGATTCTTTTCATGGTGCTTTCTGATATGCCTGTCCTTCTGCAAATATCCCGGACAAATAGCCCCTTTTCTGCCATTGCGTTATCTAATTTTTGTTTATCAATTTTCATCCAATATCACCTTCCTTTTGCCATTCCATAACTACATGATGTAGAAACTAACATCACTAAAACCCTTGATTTTCCTATGGTCAGCGGTGCAGCACTTCACCTGAAAGTGCTAATTTGCCACCATTCTGCCACCATGCCTTATTTCACATATGTGTGTAACCATGCCCCTGTATTATTCTGATATTAGGTTTTATAAGGTTTTGTGATTCAGGTTTTTTCAGGTTTTCAAACCAATATACACACATGTAACAGGGTTCACATATGCTCTGATGTTGGGTTTTATAGGGTTTTGAATGTTAGGTTTTGTAAGGTTTTTTTTTTTCAAGTTAAGTTTTATGAAGTTCTTGGGTGCATTTCATTGCAAAACCTATTGCATTTGATATATTCAAACCACACCCTATATCAAATCTTTCAGGTCTACCCAACAATTCCATTGTCTTATTAACCAGTAAACAAGCTGCAACCCTTTCACACCATGTACTTGAAAGCAGACTATCAGCAGTAGATGATAATGCCGGACTTCCTAAAGAAACCGTAAATTCTTCATTATCTGCTACTACCTTCACCCCTACACTTTCCGCATTCCATGAATTGCCCTTAACATCCCATGTTATACTATGTATTTGCTTGATTTTTCTAACTTTGTTTAAAAATTCTTCACCTGTCATTTCTTCAATCCTTTCCGTTGCCGGGTACAGGTTGGTACAAGGTACAAGTTTGTATTTTATTCTATATATTTTTATATTTTCTTTTACTGTATAGAAATAAACAAATTTATAAAATAATTAAGAATTTACTTTTAACCTGTACCAACTTGTACCGCCTTATTTTTCAAGGCTTTTAACTTGTACCGCCAACCTTTACCACCCTGTACTAATCTTGTACTTCCATAAATAAATTGAATTTTACACCGTTGATTTTCTTCTGTTTCACTTCTGTCCCCAGTGCTTTGTTGATATACTTTGAAAAAACAATATTAGTGACAGGCATTGCAAAACCATTTTCTGCCATAAATACCTGATACCGTTTGTATACCTCATTCGTAGGCTGATTTATTATCATATCCTTCCCGGTTTCCCTGATGAATCCAACAATAGGGTTGTTTTCTTCCTCATATTCCTGAATTGCCTGCGTAGTCTTGGTTGATTTAGTAAATCCCTGATACATTCTTACCCGCTTCAATCCGGCAAGTCCTAATTGTATCAAGTATTCTATTGAACCTTGTTCAATCAGTTTATATTTTATATCCACATCATAATCAGGTTCATTTTTACTGAATGAAGCATTGAAAGGGATGATGACCAATCTTCTAAGTACCGCCCCTGTTTTATCTTTCATTCTTGGTATATCATTTGCTGCGAACAGTAATTTGATATAAGGGTTAAATTCAAAGGGGTCTTGTCCTTTTCGTTCTGCCTTGATTCTGTTACCAGTAACAATCTTTTTGAAGATGCTGACCTGTGACCCTTGCAAGAAGTCATCACCAATATCATCACCGATATTTGCCAATTTTCCAAACATCATTGAAACGTTGAACCTTTCACCCAGTTCTTTCAAGTCAAGGGCTGAAATGTTACCTTCACCAAGTATGTGTTTCAGTACATCCAAAAAGGTACTTTTACCGTTTGACTTATCACCTGTCAGAATAAATGCCTTACCCAGTTCATTTCTTCTGTAAAAGCAATAACCAATACATTCTTCTAACAATGCCCTGATTGCCACATCACCGCATGACAACTTGGTCAAGGTCTTATCTGCCAGTTCATCATAAGCATCCGGCACATAGTCCCAAGGGATTTTGTTGGTGATGACAATTTCTGTACTGAACGGTTTCAACTCATTTTGAACCACATCAAACACCCCATTGTTAAATGCTATATAGCGGGCATCTGACGGTTTCAGTTCTTCACATATCAGCATCAGGTACTTCATCACTTCCTTCCGCTGCACATCCTTCAAGTTTGGAATCAGGTCAATCATTGCCTTTTCAATTTCCCGGTAACCGTTCACATACACACCTTCTTTGAATACATGAAGCTGATTATTTATGATTCCAATGTGGTATGCGTTTTTCAGGTACATTGCGAACTTATCAAATAAGAACGTTGACCCCATAAAAAATACTGGTTTCTGAAATGCTTCATCCCTAAGAATCACTTCCAGTTCATCATCTGACAGGGGTTCTTTCAGTACAAACCTGTTCAGGATTCTGATGCACTCCCTTGTTTCCTCAACCGTGAAATCATTACTTTGAAGTGTCAGTATGTAGTTGAACAATGCCTGATTTCTTCCGTCCCCGGCATCCATATCAACAAAATCTGTGACCGCTTTGACCGGGAAGAAATACTTTGGAAGTTCATCATACTTTTCACCCGGTTCAACATCCCATTCACAAAACCTTTCTTCACCGTCTATCTTGATAACCTCATAAGAAAGACGTGTCCCAACCTTAATATCAGCGGTCAAACCAACCGCCAATGCTGCGTGTGTACGGTTGCGGTTTACCTTGGTATTCTTAAACAGGAAGTGTCTGCCCCTACTGGTGCATAACACCTTGCAATTCAACTGATATTCTTCCACAATATTCATCATCATTTCAGACTGGTCAGGGTCATCAATGTCAATCAAGATAGTATCATCAGCAAGAACACCACCATACCCATTCAGGTTCTTCACTTCATCATAGGTTTTCCACTTGGTTCTGTTTTTCAGTTTTTCAAGGGGTTGTTTTCCCTTGGTTTCTATGAACCCTTTATATAATTTGCTCATAGTGTCACCTTACTTTCCACAAGAATTGATAACCCCAAGAATCTTCTGCTTTTCATCTTCCGGCAATTCTTTCCTTAATTTGCGTGATAGCGTCCATTCAGTAATTCCAAGAAGTTCTGCCAATTCATAGTTATACATTCTTTTTTGTTTCATTGCGTTTCTGATTTCGATATTAGCCATAATATCCCTTCCTTTCTACCTTCATTTGATTTTTCTTGATTTTAAATCAATTTAGTGTTGACAACAATTGTTGTTGTTGCTATAATGATATTGTAATTGATTTTAAATCAATTGTCTATTGATACATTTTGACTTCAAATCAATCAGGAAGAAGGTGATACACTTGGGAAACAAAGACACGTTTTCCCCAATAATTAAAGAAAGGGTAAAAGATGCACTGAAATCAAAAGGGAAAACGCAAAAAGAAATGGCTGCCGATTTGGATATTACCCCGGAGCATCTAACAAGATGCCTGACTAAAGGTAAAATCTCTAAAACGTGGCTGATTTCTATTGCACAATACCTTGATGTTGCTATTTCGTGGCTAACAGGTGAACTTGATTTTGAACTACGGTATGATGCCGAACAAAGGGCTATGCTGAACGGTGATGAATTACTTCGTTCATATATGTTATGGCTTGGTTGGTCACATGAAGAACAACAGAAACTTACAGATGAAGATATGAGTAAAATAAGATTCACTATTAAAGCAGTGATTGATTCTGTATTTTCTGAAATGCACAAGAAAAACCCAAATGTAAATGAATAACCTTCTGAATCAGGTGTTGCAGCACCTTGAAGGTTGTCAGGATAACCAAAATACCAAGGAAAGGTGACTGATATGCGTTATAGAATTGAATATGCAAACGGTAAATGTTGTAATTTTGCCAATAGCAGAACAGACCTGATTGAATGGTTGAAGCTGCTGAAAGATGAAAGCATTTCAGACATTAGAAAACTGTATAAAAGCGGTGTATCTGATTCTGTTATGGAACAGTACCAAAAATACATTCAGAAATAGTGTTGCAGCACTTGACTGTATTTTCAGGATAACCAAATCAAGGGACACTTAAAAGAAAGGAACATAGGTATATGGGAAAAATTATTGAATTTGCATCACGAATCAATCAGTTACCTGATACACCAATCATGCCGGATAAAGTCACATTGATGACCTGTGACTATGACGAAAACCTGAACCCGGTCTTGATTATCAAAACCATTGATTCAACGCATTGTTTCAAACTTGGCAAACCAACCAAGTATTCAGATTATCAGCAACGTATTAAAAAACATACTGCTGATGAATTACTGGACTTCCTAAAAAAGAATCATCTTTTATCAGAAAAAGTAAATCTAAAAGATGATTATAGGCTTGGTTGTTTTGCTATTGAAATAAATAAGGCTTGGTACAATTTGCGATTGCAGCGATATTTCAAATCACTTGGCAAAAACTTCACACTTGCCGAGGTTCCCGCTTTGTCAACGCAAAAAAGAGTATTAAGTAAATATGTTGATGAAGAACACATTGAAGAACTTCGTACTTTGATTAAAAATATGAAAAATGAAGGTTGGATATGGGACAAAATGGAATCAACACATATGAGAATAGCAACTACAATGTAAAATCAAAGAAAGGTAAGGTAAATAATATGAACTTAACAGAAGAACAAAACACAAGACTGGATTTTGATATTCAGAAAGCACGTGCCATTTTGGACTGTATGGCTATTGCATTAGCGGGTGGTTCTGAAAATATTGACGTTGTTTCACTTGTAGATGCAGCACGTGATTATGTGAAAGATGCTGATAATATAATGCAAGAAGCTGATTAAAAAATGACCCTATTCCGTTGCAGCGGTTTAGGGTCAGGATAACCAAAACACCACTTCAAGGAATGATGATTTGGGCTATGCAAAACCAATTATATCATCTATTCCTTGAAAATTCAATCAAGGAAAGGAATGATATACTATGGCAGAAGGTGTCAGAAAAAGAGGAAAAACGTGGTCATACTATTTTGATGCTGCACCGATTGACGGTAAACGTAACAAAATTGAAAAGTCAGGCTTCCGCACCCAAAAGGAAGCATTGGAAGCAAGGGCAAAAGCAATTAGTGAATATAACAACACTGGTCGAACCTTTTCACCCAAGGAAATCAGTGTTGCAGATTATCTTGATTACTGGTTGGAAAATGCTATCAAGAAAAATATTGACCATGGTTATTCATACAACACATACCGGGACTATGAATCTAAAATCAGGATTCATTTAAAACCCGCCTTTGGAATATACCGTTTGAGTTCGTTTCAGTATTCCCCTGATGTAATTCAGAAATGGGTGGATGATATGAAAATCAAGGGATTTTCTAAAAGCATGATAAAGAACACCTTGACCTGTTTAGCGGGTGCATTGAACTATGCTATACTTCCGCTGAACTATATACAGTCTAATCCATGCAACCCTGTAAAAGTCGGTAAAATGCCGATTGACGTAGATGCAAAGGCACACACTGAATATGTATGCCCCAAGGAAGAATTTGACCGTATTCTTGAACGTTTCCCGGCAGACAATTATTTTCATCTGTCATTGGTTGTACCGTATAATATTGGTACACGAATCGGTGAAACATTTGCTATTGACCTGATGCGTGATGTTGATTTTGAAAAGCATGAAATTCACATTACCAAGCAGATGACCAAGATTGACAAGACTTGGTTCTTAAAACCACCAAAATATGATTCATACAGGACTGTAAAAATGGGGGACACCATTGAACAAATATTACGGTACGTTATCCGGGAACGGAAGAAAAACCGCATGAAATACGGTTCTCACTATATGAAAACTTATGTCTTGCCGGATAAATCAATCACACAGGTTCGTGCTGATGTAAATGTCCCATATCAAGAAATCATGCCCCTATGTGTCAAGGATAACGGTGAACTGGTGACACCTGAATCCTTCAAATATTGTGCAAGGGTCATTCACTATGAACTGGGAAATGTTCTATTTCATTCCCACTGTTTAAGGCATACACATGGTACTATCTTAGCGGAAAACGGTGTCAATCCAAAAACAGTTATGGAAAGACTGGGACACAAAAATATTGAAACCACATTACAAACCTATACCTTCAATACAGAAGTCATGCAGCAGACTGCGGTTGATGTATTTGAAAGGGCAATGAACGGATAACCTGAAAGAAGGGCTGACACAGTTCAATGTGTTCAGCCCTTTTTACTGTTCAAAGTCCGTTTTTCATTTTGCGGGTGGCAAATCGGTGGCAATCCCACCTTTTTCAACCCTTGAAAGTCCTGAAAATGCTTATTTTATGCGGGATAAAAGGCAAACAGTTTCCACATG
>JBGVKL010000034.1:0-23204 GCA_045123675.1 Acetatifactor sp.
CATCATGGAAGTAATCACCGCCTGTTTTTGATACTTCCATTATACCAAAAAAGAGCTTAAAAGTCTTGTAAATACTGACCTTTAATCCCTTTATCGAAAGAAAAATCCACGGCTGTTGCCGTGGACTTTGTCTACAGTCTGCGGCAAGGATTTCAACATCCTTGCCGTCAATTATTTTTATGCATATTTTCTGACACTCTATATTTCTCATTAATCTAGGGATTATCATCCCGCTCCACTTCCTTAATTTCCATTTTCCAATTTATAACTTTATATTTTCCGCTCTTTTTCAAATATGCTGTAAGTGCGATATACTTATCTCCTTTTGCCATTTCCCAATCTCCTCTTTTGTTATATAAAATGCTTTATCTTCTTAATCATAAGCCTTTTTCTGTCCCATTTTCAGGACTCCTTATAACTCCAAACTATTCTCCTTCAATAGAAATTCATAAATACTCATGGTCGTAATTCCGTCCTCATCTCTCGTCACGTTCATAACATCCTTAACCAGAATAATCTTCTTAAACGAATCATTCACATTAACTAGTGACGCCTTCTCCTGTAACCTTTTCTCTTCTGTCGGCATACTAAATGCTGATTGAATATAATAACGCTTACTTCCCAAATTTGCTATGAAATCAATCTCCAGATAAGTTCTTTCCGTTTTTCCTTCCTGGTTTACGCCTCTTTTCTCTACAACTCCGACATCCACGAAATATCCACGACTCCTAAGTTCATTATAAACAATATTCTCCATGATGTGCGTCTCTTCAATTTGCCGAAAACCTAATCTTGCATTACGAAGTCCTACATCTTCAAAATAATATTTCAAAGGAGTTCCGATATATTTTCTTCCCTTTACATTGTATCGATTTGCTTTGTTGATTACAAAAGCATCCTCCAAATACTCAATATACTGTCTGATAGTATTGCCGCTGATATTTGACTGCACTACGCTTCTAAAAGTCGCTTCAATCTTGGGTACATTGGTAAGCGAACCGATTGCCGACGCAAGAATATTCACCAAATCCTCCAGCTCCTGCGTTTTGTCGATGCGATGCCTCTCAATAATATCTATCAAATACGTTTCTTCAAACAATTTGGTTAAATAATTAATCTTTTGTTCCTCTGTCTTCATAGTTACAGTAAGTGGTAAACCTCCGTAAATTACATACTCTGCCCATCCATGATAAACATCTCCTTCATATACCTGCATAAATTCTTTAAAGGTTAACGGATAAATATGAATTTCATCACCCCTACCTCTAAATTCCGTAATAACATCTTTTGAAAGAAATTTAGAATTACTTCCGATTACATAGACATCAACATTCTTAATATGCAGCAGTGAATTGAGTACCTCTTCGAATTCTTCCAACAACTGCACTTCGTCTAATAAAACATAATACTGTCCTTCATCCGCAATGCTGGTTTCAATAAAATCTAAAATAGTGTCCGGATTACGATACTTTTTATCTTTCCGCTGGTCTAACTCAATAGAAATGATATGCTTTTCATCTACACCTTGCTCCAACAGATAGTTTTTAAAAATAGTAAAAATCAAATATGATTTTCCGCATCTTCTGATTCCGGTCACAACCTTAATCATGCCGTTATGCATTCTATTAATCAAATCATTTAAATACTTATCTCTCTTAATGTTCATAGCAGACTCCTCGTTGAATATTTTTGACACTAATGACAATTTTGTTCAAAATCATTATACACCCGAGGGTGTATTTAATCAATTGTATATTGAATATTTTTGACATAATTGCCAAAAATATTCAGAGCGGTTTTTCAAATAAAAATGGCATCCCAACAGCCTTATTTGCCGGAACGCCATCTATGAGTTTGAGCTCTATTAAATTTTTTCTTCCTGCAAAAGTGGTAAACCAGTGGTAAACTTCACCTCCTTTGCGCCGAAAACGTCCATTTTACAGGCCTTTTTCAATTCTGGAAAATACTGCCGTGGCAAATAAAAAGAATCTTAACTCTATTTTTCATAAATGCATATAACCTCATTTTCATAATATTATCAGATACTTTTGATTATCTTAGCATATTCTCTTATTTTTGAATAGACAAAAAAAGTGCAAATGGAAATAGGTTTTACCATTTGCACTCTTTTCTCATCATTAATCCTTTCGAAACGTTTACGGAGTGGGCAGGGTTGGACTTGAACCCAATACCCCAGCCTTGAAAGGGCTGTGTCCTAACCTTTAGACTAAGGGACCGTAATACTCCACACGGGGCGCAAGACGTCCGGGGGACGTCTGCTCTGCGCCGACCGAAGTGGAACGGAGACAGAACCCTGATATCCTTTCCATCAATAATTTTCAAGACCGATGCCTCCCCTACAATTGAACATAAGCAGTTCAATTGTCATGAATTGAGCCAACTCTGCATAAGCATACTCGTAACGCCTTCGGCGTTCCTCGTTCGCGTTGCTCACCAAATGCTCATGCAAATTCGCTTGCATGCAAGCATGCGCTTCTTTGCATGGCACTTGGCTCTGCTTATGCGCGCAAAAAGACCGCTCGTCTCATAAAAGATAAGCGGTCCGAAAATCTATGTATTCCCTGTTTCATCATGTGCGATGCTACAGTTCCAAATTCACAGTTATTCTTTGACTTTGCTTTACCTTAAATGAGCGCATGAAACCAGACCACTCTTCATGTTTGGATTCTGAGAGTGATTCATAATAACTTTCACTATTAAGGTAATATGCAAATCTAACTGTTGCCATGTCTTTTCCTTTCCGTGGATTATCTTTCAATCCGCTTAATCTTTTTAGAAATAGTTTTGCAAGTATCCCTTGCTCTTCATATCGTCACTATAGCACGAATTATTTAGCTTGTAAATTATACCCGTAATATAATTCTCCAAATTTCTGAGCTATGCACTTATGCATACTGCATGCCTTTGTAACAATATTTTATGTATAATAACATAATAAATGTTACCTAACATTATTTTGTGTTGCTTTACGCTTCTTATCTATTCAAAAATCGATGTCATTTTTTCTTTTCTCTTTCCACTTGCCTATCAATGGTCATCCGATGAATGCTCGGAACATCTGCAAGCACACCTTCCTTGATAATTTTCCCAAGATTTATCGGTGTATATCCACATACATTCGCCGCCAAATTGATGTGCTTACATCCATCTTTGTATGACTCCATATGATTATGATCGTGACCGTGTATATTCAGGCACCATGGCAATCCATACACAGGCTCATGTGATAACAATATTTTCTCCGCTATAAAAAGCGGACCTGTATAGATTTCATCAAAGAAATTCTTATATGCACCTTTTGCATCATGGTTTCCAAGAATCAGAATCTTTTTCCTTGCTTTGATTTCTTTAATATACTCCGGTCTTCCCACATCTCCCAGACAAATAAATGTATCATTTTTCATTACTATCCCATTTATAATGGAAATCTGTTCCTGCGGACTAATCCAGTCCGGACTCATAAACTTGCAATCCTCATCATCAAAATGTAAATCAGATAATATGTACACCGAACCACCTTCTGACCAATGGCGGAACGGTTCGTATAATGTTGGTATCATTGTTTTTCCTCCTTCGGCATAATACTTTCAGGCTCTCCCTGAATCCTCTTTATTGTTTCTATTTGCTGTTGTGACAACTCTCGCACCGACTTCTTTTCAGACACCAATGCCCACCATACTGTGAGATTTATTGGGCAATCCCCGCATGTTCGTGGTCCCACAATACCAAAACCTCCCATTCTCGGCGGATAGTCCCAACCTTCATTAAAAGCTTCCTCTGGTGTCAAAGTTTCTGTCTTGCCGCACACTTCGCAGATATGTATTAGTTTCTTATCCATTTTGTTCCTCCTCCCAACTTGAGGTTACAAATTGTGACTTCAAGTTTTCTATTTACTATTCCAACAAAAGTCAACAAAGTTTTCAAACCTATACTGTACTTGATCATTCACATCAAACTTTATAGAATCCTCAAACTTTCTATACCTTAGGTCCATTTTCTCATAAAATCCATTCCAGTCGAAATCCGTATCATCCGTAACATCTAATATCTCCTCTTTATTTCCCATCCATGATGATAGAGTTATTTTGTTATCCTTTCTTGTAATTATCAGCTCATACTCGCATTTTGAACCAAAATAATAGAATAATTCACGAGAAATTCTTTCTGCAAATTCCTCTTTTGTCGAACATTCCTTCAAATGTTTTATAGTATCTTCTTCAAATCTAAAATGATTAAAAATGTTCATTTTCCGAAATCCGTTGCAATCAACTCCATGTACATATACGAACCATTCCAGTTCAAATTCCTTTCTCTTCAGCGGCGCCTCCTATCACTCCATCCTTTGAGGTTCCAAATTGGAACCTCAAGTTAACATATACAATTTAACACTGTCCTAATTATCATCTCCTTATCCTCATCCCTGGATTTTTCTATCATTAGGATAAGTGCAACCAATAATGTATCACTGATTCTTTTTTCTCCATCAACATACAGTGCATTGTTCCACTCCAAAAACAGTAAGAACTTAATTGCAGCAATTTGCTTATTGCAATCATACCAAACCGGATTCTTAATCATGTCATACAACATACTTACCGCCACTTCTTCAATGGTTTCATTCCCGTCATAATATGTCCCCTCCGGACGAGTCAGTGTTTGATGATCGTATGCGTCTAATATTTCTAATGTATCCTTATATACATCTTTTAACACTTCTTCCTTTTCCTTGGTGATTGCGGTGATTTTATTCTCTTTCATCGTCAATTCCTCCGTTATCTATTTTCTTTGATGCCCGTTCTCTTTTCTTTAGATTATGCTCTTTAAACCGTTGTTTACCTTCCTCGTCCAATGCTATTGTCTCCAGATCATTATCCAGTTTGAGTACCGCAAGAACGGCTGCGTATGCGCCAATTGAAACTGTCGATACACCTTTTTCTATTGCTGAAAGTGTATCTACACTAATACCGGCTCGTTCTGCCAGAAGCTCCGCCCGTATATTTCTACGTAATCTTGCTCTCTTTATATTTGCACCCACTTTTTCCAATGTGCGCTCTGTACTTAGCAACAGGGCCACTGTTTTCCTAGCCATATTCATCCTCTTTTCAAACTTTTTTCTCTAACACCTGATACATTCGGTGTTATCCGATTTTCTTCTTGACTATTTTTTCTGAATCTCATATTATTAACTCAAGAAGAAACGAGTTTTTGACTGAGTAAAGTCTTTATGACTGGAAATGGGTACCCGTTTCTTTTTTTATGTTCATAATGTCATACAAGTACATCTTTCTGTCTTCTGCATGTCTTACAACCATGATTACTTTAAAAACATTGTAATATTTTATTTCATCTTCCTCATCAAAAACCGGTAACGCAAATCTGGAATCATATCGATACCACCCATATTTTGCATCTCGTTTATGCTTTTCTTTGAAATTTTCCTTATGCGCCTTATTCGTAGCAATCTCTATCATTTCCGGTATTCCTTGTGCAGCATTGGCTTTTGCTTTAGCATTTGCTCCCTTCAGTGTATTCGTGTAATTTGAATGCGCATACTCCTCTGGTAAATCCACACCTATGTACACCATATCATTTGTACTTTTGATGATACGTGCTTCACCAACATACTGTTTCAAATACATCTCAACATCTTCCCATTCAATTGCTTGTCTTCCCTTAAATCGGACATCATGGATAAACACAATCTTGTTTCCATTCAAGTCTTCTACTACGCTTACGTTTCTTTGCATAAAAAAATCCTCCTACAAAATGTTATATTTCCATTCTGTAGGAGGATTGTAGTTTTGTCATTCAAGCTGTGCTTTAATTTTTTAGGCAACCGCCATCTCACATATTCTTTTATAATAAGTATACAATCTTTTATCTCTTCTATCTTCCAATATAACAACTGTTTTCGGAAGAATCGCTTTTTTGTTACCGCATACGATTGCATCAATCGGAATCCCAAACCACTGACTTAATGCATACAAATTATCAATCGTTGGCATATTGATACCACTACACCAGTTATATACACTTTGCACACTTGTGAGGTTTAAATATTCTTTTATGTCTTTCGGCGTAATTCCGCGTTTGTCCATGATTCGGCGGAGATTGATACCGGTCTCTTTAAGGTTAATTGTAGGGAACATAGACAACATCCTTTCACATACTATTTTGACTTTATTACTACTTTCTTTCCCGAAAATGCAATTCCAAGCTTAATGACATTTTCAATGCCTTCTTCCTTAAGTTCCAAGTCATATCGCTTTTCATCAATCTGGTTAAGTGCTTCCGTTGAGAGCTTTTCAAGTTCAGCCTCTTCCAAGCCACTCTTCCATTTCAGTTCCATAATAATGCCCGGATATTTCTTTTCTCTCGGAATCAAGCTGATATCATATCTGCCATCACCGGATTCTCTGTTAGATTTAATCCTATATTGATTATCCAGCAAAGCAATCAGCCCAAGCGTAAGTCCATGATAAAACCCCTCTGCTCCGGCATCATAAAAGCTTATGGATTTGTCCATATACTCTGAAATTGCTTTTTGCAGTTTTTTAACATCATTTGCATATAGACTTTCCGCAATCATATTTGCTGTAGTTCTTGTAATTGCACCAATTTGCATCAGATGCGACAATATCTCGCTCTTATAGACTGCTGCAATCTCTTTATTTGGAATAGACACTTCACACAAATAAGAACCATCCGCCTGCAATTCCTTTTTAGGTGTCTTAAGATAACCGGCCACTAATAAAAGACTATAAATATTTGCAGGGTCTTCAGCCAGTGATCTATATACCACATTCTGGTCGATTCGCGCGATTACTCTCTCGCCTCGCAGCAATGCATACAGTCTCTCTGTGATATCATCCGTAGCAATGGTAAGTACATCTTCCAGCACTTCATTTTTTCCGGTATTAACCCAGTATGCCTGCGGAATACAGCCTCTTGAAATATAATTAATCACAGACCATGGATTATAAATCTCTGTACTACCAAACAGATAACCATCATACCATTCTCTAAGCTCATCTTCTTTATCTGCAACACCATAGTATTCAAGCATTTTTCTTACTTCCGAAGAAGTAAAACCGAAGAACTCATCATATTCGTCATCCATTACAGAATTCACAGTCAGATTATTTAGCCCACTGAAAATGCTCTCCTGTGCAATACGCAGAATTCCTGTAAGAAATCCATAGGTAATATTTTTATTATCTTTAAAAGCTCCCGAGAAGAAGTTTCTCATAAAACCAATAATTTCATCATAGAAATCCTTTGAGTACCCTTCCTGTATTGGTGTATCATATTCATCGATAATAATAATTGGAGCTTTGCCATAATGTGCTGCAAGCATCTGTGACAATTTTTCAAGTGCCTCTGACATTTCTACTGCAGATGCTTCTCCATCCAGCACTTTAGAAAAATATGCTTTCTCATACTCTGCCAGCTCGCTACTGCTTAATAATTCCTGATGTCTTCCAAACTCGTTCTGCAGAAGTCCACGAATCTTAGCCACCGTAGATTCCCAGGAATCATATTTCACATCCTTGAAAGTCAAAAAGATAACCGGATATTTTCCCTGGTGTTTACGATACTCTTCCCCACATTTCCAAATTGCTTTGTCTGCGAAATATTTGCTCGTATCCTCGTCAGAAATCTCAAAGAATACACGAAGCATATCCATATTCAATGTCTTCCCAAAACGTCTGGGCCTTGTAAACAAAGAGACCAGTGGCTTCTGATCTAAGAATTTCTTAATCAGCAATGTTTTATCTACATAGTAGTATTCGCTCTGTGCGCGGACATAATCCGAAACTCCAATTGGCAAAGGTCTTGTTTTGCCATCCTTTTTCTTGGCATATTTGCCGGAAGAGACTCGACCATCCGCAGGTCTTACCGCATCATCGGGAATAAGCCACTTTCTTCCTTCCTTAATAGCCCCCGGAATTTTTCCTTTGTTACACAAATCATTAATTGTACGTTTAGACATTTCCCATTCGATTGCCATTTGATCACTAGATTTCATAAAAATCATCTCCTTTGAGATTAGTGTTTCTCATCTTGCTCAAAGTATACAACAATTCGAGCGAAATATCAATTTGTTTCTTGGTTTTTCGCTCAAAATATCGTCTTTTTTGCTTAAGCAAAGCAAAATAAGCTTTCAGCAGCAAACAATGTCCTGCAAATCCACGCCTTACTGGCGAGGTAGCCCGGCATGACTCCCTCCTCCAAGAAACATATTGAATATTTTTGATACTAACATTTTTTCAATGCAAAACCTTTCAAGAGCAAAATATACCTTGCAAATATATTTCGCAAGGTATATTTCACTCAATTAACCATTCTGTGATTCTGTAGAAAAGCAGTTTAAATACTTATCTTCTGACACAACCATCACAAATGTTTTTTTCTTGTTCTGTTTTTGTAATTCAATATACCGCAAGGCTGAATTATATCTTGCCCCGCGTGATGCATCTGCTTCCTTAGAAATAACCCCATCTAAAATAACTCCGATTGCATAACACATTCCATTTGGAGCACATAATATTGCTCCATCTATACTTGAAACTAGCTCCGTCATTTCACCAGATATTACCTGAGGTTCAATAACAATTGCTGACCCTGCCATTCTTTTTGATTCACTCTCTGCATTTTCAGCGATCACCAGCATTGTTCCATGTTTCTGTTTTTTTGCGATTTCAATAATATTCAACAGATTCTCCATGTCACACATATTATCAAAAGTTTTTTTCAAGAGTTTTTTATTTTCTTCACCAAAACTAAAATCATTATTTGGCAAACATGGCACAAAGTTTCTAAAATACATATATTGCTTAATAAATTATTTTTCTCATCATCCTCTTGATAATCAAATGTAAATATATCAAATTCCACCTCATTATTCATAATATCATCTCCTTGGTAAGTCTAAAATACTTAGTACACTTTAATTATATGGTTGACTGCTAATAAATTCAAGAAATTCCCTTATCCTCACATGTCGCATTTTCATACAAAATAGCACTCCGGCAGCAACCATTCACCACCGAAATGCTATCTTCTTTTTAGCCATGTCACAGCCCCAAAATCCTTAAAATTTGGTATAAATCTGGTATAAAAATTCCGTTTTAAAATACCACAACCCTTGTATTTACTGGATTCTTTTGAAAACGCGCATTACTGCCGTGGCAGATAAAAAGAATCTTAACTCTATTTTTCATAAATGCATATAACCTCATTTTCATAATATTATCAGATACTTTTTGATTCTGCTTTAATCTCCTTTATCTTTTGATGTTCATATTATAGCATTAAATATGCAACCAAAAAACAAGGCACTAATACCTAGAAATTGCCTTTTACACTTTATAAAGTCTACATCCCCACCCCCTACTCATCCCCCCTGTACACAAAAACGGTAGAACCACTCGGTTCTACCGCTTTTACAGCCTTACATCTCTATATTTCCGCCTTGGGTATCCATCTGCCCAACAACTCATTCAAATCACTTCTTTCAAACGGCTTCGACAGGAAGTCATCAAATCCGTTTTCCAGGTAGTTCTCCTTGGCACCTTGAAGTGCGTTGGCTGTCAACGCTACGATAATCACGTTTTTGCCATTTTCTCCGCACTCTGAACGGATAATCTTCGTAGCCTCCATACCATCCATTTCCGGCATCATGTGATCCATGAAAATCATATCCACTTTCTGGTTATTCACGATATCAATGGCTGCCCGGCCGCTATCTGCCTCTGTTAACTCATACCCGTAAGCCTTCAGCATACCCATTGCCAGCTTGCGGTTCATAGCATTATCATCCACTACCAGCACACGGTACCCTTTACGTACCAGATTCGGTCTCTTCTTATCTTCTTTGGGTGCCATGCCTGCATGTTCCGGGTTTTGCTGACTTTCTGCCACACGTTGTTTGATATGTACAATAAACTTTGTGCCCCGTCCATACTCACTTTCTACCTGAATCTCACCCTCCATCAGGGAAACCAGCTGCTGGCTAATCGCCAGACCAAGGCCCGTACCTTCATTCTTACGGTTGCGGTTCATATCCAGTTGTCGGAAGGATTCGAAGATTACCGCCAAATCCTCTTCTTTGATACCCATACCTGTATCCTGCACCACGAACTGTAATTCCACCTGTTCATGGTCCAAAGACTTACCGGACACACTTAATCCTATGTAGCCTTCCTTCGTAAACTTAATCGCATTATTCAAAAGATTAATAAGCACCTGGCGAATCCTGCCCACGTCACCATACAGCTTGTCAGGCAGATGCTCCGCCATTTCCACGCGTACCTCCAGCCCCTTCTTCTGAGCCGGTATACGCACCAGATTCATGGTATCCTGCACCAAAGTCTGCAGAGAATACTCAGATTCCACCAGCTCCATCTTGCCGGCTTCTACTTTGGACAAGTCCAAAATATCATTAATAATGGCCAGCAAATTCAATGAAGCAGTCTTTATATCACAGGCATAATCATATACTTTACGCCCCTTGCTTTCCTCAATAATCAGCTCACTCATACCCACTACCGTATTCATAGGAGTACGGATTTCATGGGACATATTTGCCAGGAAATTGGATTTGGCCTGGTTCGCCGACTCCGCCTTCTCACGCATTTCGTCCAACTCATTCATACGCTCATAGGTATCCGTCATATCCACAATCAACACGGTATAACCACGTATAATCTGTTCAAAATCCATCAAAGTGCGCAGATGCCCTTCATAATATCTGCCATTCAACTCAAACCGTTCTTCTCCATCCTCTTCCAAAATATGCAATGGGAATCCCGGTAAAGTTTCCACCGGAAGAAACACCTCCAGCTTTGGAAAGAGCCGCTTCGCCACATCGTTAAACATCAAAACCTGACGATTTTCATCCAATGTGATCATACAATCTTCCAAAGAGTTCAACACTGTATCCGTAGCTGTTTTCGATAAGTCAAAGTCCTTTCGGTTCCACACAAACATTACCAATGTAGCAAACATAACTGCCATGGAAACCGGTGTAGGGTCGTATCCTTCCGGAAATACTTTCAACACATACACCACCAGCACTGTGATTTCCATCGTGGCACCGGCAATGATTACCTTCAGCTTCCGGTTACGCTTGGCACTCTTTTCCTGACGAATCGCTTTTATCAAATTCCAAACCGCTATTGCCCAGGGAATCACCGTACAAAATACCATGTAAAAATAAAATCCGGGACCGTAATACAATACCATGTGCGGATATGCACCCGTCTGTACAAAATCCGTCGCCGTATAATACAGCTTATGCAACGGACTGCTCCATACCATAACAATAATCGTGCAACCACACAAAAGCAAAATACGTTCCAGCCATATATGCTCCTTGGCACCACAGTAATTAATAATGAACATCATAAAAAGAGTAGCTACCAAACTACTACCCAGATACTGCACCTTAACAGCCACCATAGCCTCACCGGCATCTCGTGCAAACAGCTCCAACAAATAGCCCGCATTATGTACAAGCTCCGCAATCGTAAAAGACAGCATCAACGTTCTGGTATACGTGGAACTGCCACGGAAGATATACACCAGCGCAACAATCAGAAGCAATATGGCAAAAACTTGTAAAGCAACTAATACATTAAACATAATCCACCTATTCCTTTACAACCAGTTATAATCTCCTCCGGTAATCGCCAGACTAAGCAACGTATCCATCATTTCCACTTCGTCGTCCTTTACCACCTTCAAAAGCTTGGCCGCCTCAGGCGCCTGCGGCATCTCATCATCCGGCCCCAGCTCCATATCCACTTCTTCTCCGCAATAAGGACATACTATACAAGGTGCCACCACTACTGACAAAAAGCGCATGCCACAGTCCTCACACTCATAATATCCGCACAACTTCGTTCCATCCGGTACAAAATACATAACCAAGCCTCCCTTATGGATTTAAATCGTTTAGTCTATTATACATCTTTGTTGGGAATGAGGCTATCTTTTTTTATCTTCTCAATCAACGTAATATCTGCCGGCAGCCATTCTACCGAATCAAGCTCATCCGTAGTCAACCATTTCGCAGCCTCATGCTCCTTCAGCACCAAATCACCGGACACAATCTCTGCCCAGAAACAGTCCATAGAAAGGTGAAATGCAGGATAATCGTACTCTATGGTCTCAATCAAATCTCCTACCGCAATATCCGTTTCCAGTTCTTCCCTTATCTCACGGACAAGCGCCTCCTGCGGAGTTTCCCCTGCCTCAATCTTGCCGCCCGGAAACTCCCAACCACCTTTGAAATCGCCGTAACCACGCTGAGTGGCGAAAATGATGGGCTCACCTGATTCGTTCTCGGCTTTGATAATGGCTGCTACTACTCGTATTGTTTTCATGCATATCTCCTATTCGTTTACAATGTATTCGTATAAATCTTCACGTACCGGAACATCAAGTAACCACTCAATTTCCACAGCGGTCTTGTCCGTATTTGGCATAAGAAACTCGCGCACATTACCGCTTGCCTGCATATGACCAAGATAATAAAACTCTTTCGAAATTTTATCGTCTTTATTCTTACGTACAAACAAATGCACTTGTATACCACGCTCTTTTGCATGCAAGAAATTCTGTACATCCTCTGAAGAAATACTTCTTCCTGATTTTGATATAGCAATTAAGCTACTACTACTTGTAAAATGATCCTCGTATTTTGTTGTATCACTAATATCATCCGACTTATCATAATTAATAAATACAGGGAAGGTCTTTGTTTTTTTATCGTATTTGTAACCTCCGATATTTAGCGGTACTTCATTTGTTTCCCAGTTCAACAGTCTGCAAACATCCTCATATGTATATTTCTGGTATAGCACAAAATCCGTTCCTTTGTAAGTATTAGAGAAGTCACGTTCATATCTACTAATGCCAAATTCCACGAGTTCTTTTAAAATAGCATAAAACTCCTTATTAGAAAGCATTCTATCAAATGGTTCCGTTACTTGATAGTCTACTTCTCCACCATTCACCTTCTCTATAAAGATGCAATCTGCATAGGTATTCTTGCTTGCTCCCGCAGGAAACTCATTTGTCATGATATTGACTATATTATCCTGTTGAACCTTACTCATTTGAATTCCATAATAATCTAATAGTTCTTGTTTCAAACCAGCAAACAACATAAATCTATGACCATATGAAATCATTCTTTCTAATAGCCTTAACTCTTGAATTCGCTTACCACTGGCCAACTTCTTAGACACAAACTCAATTACTTTTTCTTCTTCTACCGATAACCTAATTTTATACTCTTTTTCATATTTTACAAGAAACTTATAATAAGAGCCCAAACTATTGTTGTCGAAGATACGGAGCACGTCCATTTCTCCATAGTCATCAAAATCTCTTAGTTTAGGAATCCTTCCGAGTTTGTTCTTAAGATTGGTGTAATTCTCTTTGATAAGCTTAATATCGCTGAAATTAGCATTATCCACAGCAGCAAATATACGTTTCCTACTAATTTCATCAAAATGAATCGTACTTGCCCCCGGAATTACTCTTCCACCTTCCATCAAGTACCTTCTAATGTTATCTTTATTGTAACTACGGTCTCCGGAAAGTGCTATCGGAATCATAAAGTTATTCTTATAATTACCAATAAAGTCAAGAATAACAACATATTCCTTCTCCGATGCTTTTCTAAGCCCACGCCCTAACTGCTGAATAAATACAATCGGCGACTGCGTTGGACGAAGCATAATAACTTGATTCACTTCTACAATATCTGTACCCTCTGAAAAGATATCAACGGTTATAATGTAATCCAAATAGTCGTCTTTCTCTGATTCTACATCCATTGTTAATCGTTCAATCGCTTCTGCTCTAGTTTCCTCAGAATCAGAACCACTTAATGCAACAGTTCTTAATCCCTGCTCATTAAACTTTCTAGACAGTTCTTTTGCTTCATCTATTCTGCTACAGAAAATCAATCCTTTGACACGTTCTCCTGAGTATCCGAAATAGGCCGCTTGCTCCATAACATATTTCACACGATCATCACTGGTTAAGAATTTAAAATTCTCAAGTTGTTCTTCTCTGGAACTACCTTCATCGGAAATCATTGCTAAATCCGTAATTCCAAAATAGTGAAATGGACACAACAAATCTTCCTCCATTGCCTGCTGTAATCGAATTTCATAAGCAATGTTGTGGTCGAAAATTTCATAAATATTGCGCCCTTCTATATTATCGTCACGCTTGTCCGGTGTTGCAGTCATTCCCAAAGTAAATTCCGGTGTAAAATAATCCATTACCCTTTTGTAACTTCCGGCACTAGTATGATGCGCCTCATCATAAATGCATGCTTCAAAATAATCTCTTGGGAATCGCTCTAAATTTTCTTGTTTACTCAATGTTTGAACCGTTGCGAACACAAAATCCGCTTCATAATCATGCTTGATACCAGACACTAAACCTGTCCTAATTCTACTACCAAACACCCTTTCAAAAGAGGCTTTCGCCTGCTTTGCAATCTGATTTCTATGTACAAGGAACAGAACCCGTTTAAAACCGAGTTCTCTCATCGCAAAGGCTGAAGCATAAGTTTTTCCTGTACCAGTTGCAGAAATCAACAACGCTTTATCTACGCCTTTATTTCTCAACTCCAGTAAATTATAAATAAACGCTCTTTGCATAGAATTTGGCTTTAATTTATATGCCTCTACAGAAGGAACAGCCTCGCTCTTTGCAATTCGTTTTTGTTCAGCAACCATCTTATTAAACAGCTGCTTTTCTTCGTATTTTCTTCTATATTCTTCGATAAATTCTGTGTAAGGCTTCGTATATTCCGTTGCATTCCACAGCTTTTCAAATTCTGCCAAAACAGAATTTACCATTTCTCCTTTATTGGTTGACACAAGTTTTGTGTTCCATTCCATGTTTCGCGTTAGTGCATCTTGTGTCAGATTAGAACTGCCAATGATAAAACGATATTCTTCACTCTTTTGAAAGATATATCCCTTTGTGTGAAATCCATTCCCTGCATGTTCTGTTTGATACATACGCAACTCAATATTAGAAAGCTTAGCTATTGTATCTAACGCAACTGGATCACTAAAATTAAGATAATCTGTAGTTAAAATTCTGCCCGGTACACCTTTTCGTTCCAATTCTTGCAATGTCTGTAAAAGCGGCGTAATACCACCTCTTGTAATAAAAGCGACACTAATTGCAAAGCTGTCGCACCTAAGCAATTCGTCTTCAATGGCAGAGAATACTTTCTGACCGTTTTTGTTGTCGTTGTAAATGAATTGCGGTCGGTATGCCAAATTAGAATTATATGTACTGTTTATAAAAGCGGTACTAAAACCATTTTGAAGTTCGGTTATTTTTTGCTCGGTCATTTAATACACCTCATTCTGTCAATCTATTGCATGCACCTAGGACATTTTCGAATTGCAACATCGCAACCATTAGCCTCATACTCGAAATCGCATATGTTACAATGCAATAAATAAGCCATTTGATTATAATGATTTCCCGGTTTATTCAAACATCCATAATTTTCTTGACTATTTCGATTGATATAACCCTTTACTAATGTTTTCCCAACCTTTTTCTTAGTTTGTTTCATTTTTACTATTACTTCTTTTTTCCCTATAAAAGTCTTTTCATACTTCTGTATAGGAATAACCGATGTAATACGCTCCTCATCAGCGATAATTTTATTTAGCTCAAGTAATTTGTTAATACGAATTGTATAATGATTCATGCTAGGAACATAATTTCTATATTGCCATGCAACCGCACCCGGACCATTATATACCTCTTGAATTGTCCCACTTTCTTTATCCAAATATTCTACAAGTAAGTACTCTGGTTCTTCTCGGATAACAATAAATTCTTTTCCCTGTGTTCCTTTAATCTGAACTTTTTTACCATCCACTTCACCGTCATGAGTCTTTTCTGATTGCTTATACAAAGTAATTCCGTAGGTCTGAGCCGTCAATACTTCCACAATATTCCCCACCAAAATACCATCCATTTTAAATGACTTTTCCGGAAATACCGCCTCTATCTCCGAAGTGATTCTATTTAACTCTTTTACTTTCTCAGATAAAAAAATTCCCTTCTCGTTCTCTGTCATATCTTTTTCCTCTGCATTATTGCAAATCTTTAGCAATAATTCTCTTTATCCATAAAGACATATGATACTAAAAAAACAAAATATTCCATACTTCATTCTTCAGAATATGGTAATCATCTCTATTTCCTTCATCATTTCTATTCTTTTTTCGCCTTGGTTCCTTGGTTTTTGACATTTGCAAACATCAACCATGTTTTTCCTTTTATCATTTCTCCTTCCTCTCTCTCCAAATCATCCCCTTATAAATCGTACATAAATTCATTATAATTTAAACTATCATTCAATAGTTACTTACTAATATCTCTTATTAATCTCCAGAATCCTCATCTTCAAAGATTTCTCTATTTGGATCTTCCAAGTACTTTTTCATATCTCGTATTTGTTTCTTCGTAATACATTCCTCAAAATGATTTCCATTATACGTTGGATGAAGAACCGGATACTTTGCCTTAGTCTTAAGCATATAGTGATTATTAATCAACCATTGAACCACAGCTCTCATATCATCTCTGCTCATATCCGCATAGAATCCATACTCTGGAACTTCATTCAATTTATGCTTTACAATCTGTTTCCTATTGCCTCCACGTAAAACACTGATAAGAATCGTGATTCCAAAATAGTAATTCTCACTAATGTGTCCTAAACAATTAATAGTGTTTCTCGCCAGTTCCATTAAATCCTGTCCTTTAAAACTCATATCATTCGAATCATTTGTTTCCATGACCTTTGCTTTTTCAGTAACTTCTACTTGCTTATTCCTATCTTTTGCCGAAATAATAGTTTTAGAAACTGACTGTTCAGTTTTTGGTTCTGGAATATTTGCCGCCTTAGGTTTTTGCATTGATTTTTGTGCGAGCATTTCTTTTTCTTCAACCGGAACAACGCTTACTGCAGAAACAAATGATCCTGCAAAATCAGGCTCAATATTCTTTAGTGTAAAGTACTCATTCGTTCCAACTTTATTATTACACCCTGTCTTATCACTCTTATAGTTTGTACATCCTAAAAAATATCCATTTTCTGTACTTCTAGCAATCAAATAACCATCTCTACATTTATCGCATTTCATAATTGATAATTTTCCAGCTTTAATATCATTAGTCATAAAACCACATATTTCTTGGTCATTCGTGCACATATATAATTTCAAACCATAGGCATTCTTATATCTGAATTGCAACGGATACCCACAAATAGGGCATACTTTTCTTGTCGAGTTCTGTTTTATTTCTTCCTCATTCCACTTTCCATTAAGAACAACACTCTTATAATCATGTTTTATCTCAAGAAGAAATTCTGAAGGATTTTGTTCCGGTGCAATGAAATATACTCTATTCTTTGTTCTAGTCATTGCAACATAAAACAGTCTTCTCTCCTCTGCATAATCAATAGAGTTATCACCTTTAATTACAAATGACAAAATCGGGTCATCTTCTATCTTTGAAGGAAAACCATAGGTTTCATTCTTTCCATTTACAACAACAACATTATCATAACCAAGCCCTTTTGATGCATGTACTGTCATAAATGTAATATCTAACTGTGGATACTTTACAGATGTCAACTTGCTTCCTCTTGTCTTATATTCAAATAATCCTGACCGTTCTAAGTAATCTCCATCAAAACCATATCTTCCCAATAAGAGAATTGAACCAGCATCTTTCTTTCCAGCTTGACGACTATACTCTATTATCTGATTAAGAGCTGTTTCAACTGCATTTGCAGTAGCATACAACACTCCACTCCTTCTATCATCACCCTTTTGCTTATACGAAGCATTATAGGTATAGATAATTACAGGATTATCTATATTCTTTGGCGAGATAAGCTGCTTCTCAATTTGAGTAGGATTCTTTTGAATAAAATTTCCAGCTATATCAATTACATCTTGAGAATTTCTATATGTATGTACGATTTTTAACAGTTTTGCATAACCCATCTTTTCTTTGAATTTAGTGAACAATGAAATATCCGAACCACTAAAAGCGTATATTGACTGCCAATCATCTCCAACGGCAATTATTTTTCCATCACAAACCTCTGAAATAGCTGTAGTCAAATCAAAACGCTGTCTAGATATATCCTGATACTCATCCACAATGATATATTTAAAATGAAGCTTCTTCTTCATTTCTTTGACTTGACGAAGTACACGCGCTGATTCATTTATCATGTCCTCGAAATCAACAGCATTATTTTCTTTTAGATATCTCTGATACTCCAAATAGCAATCTTGACAAATATTCAAGAACAATCTTGATCTGACATTTGTTGTAGAATGATACATTCTGTCAAATTCATCAATATCAAATCCATTTGTTTTAAAATTTGTAATGAATCTACAAATAAGATTAACCAACTTTTTGACATATCTTGACTCCTCTGAAGCAATTAGTTTTTCCATTACTTCCTTATTGGATCTTGGGTTCAATTCAAAACCTGCCGCCTCTAATTTTTCTTGCAGATGTTTCAGTAAACTCCTCTTATCCTTGAACTCCGAAAAAGTATAAATCAAAGTAGTTCCATGTTCTTTATGAAGTTTCACCTTATCATTAACGCTATGTTTATACCTTGTCAATTCTTCATCAGTAAATCTGCTGTTTTCTCCATCCTCAGTAACACCAAAATGTTCAATATAAGCCACTTTCTCGCCTTGCCTAATAATAAAATCCGGTGTATATGGTTTTCTTGAAAAAGTAATATTATATGGATAGATTGGTTCATACTCATAATCAATATTATTTAAATACAAGAAGTTAGCTATCTGTACCTCCTGATATGACTTTAACACTTCATTCTGAATAGTTTCTTTCCTCTTTGTTTTGGCATCTACAACTTCACGCCTAAACTCATCTAGTTCACTTCGCATGGTTGTATAGTTTGCCTTCGCTGTTTTATTAAAAAACTCGTTTAAGTCAGTCCCTTCATAAGGCGCTTCAAAATATGATGCGAAGAACATAATTAGATTATTTACTAATACCTCATTTGTAAGAATCGATTGTTTAAAGTAATCCTGTAAAAGAAAATACAACTTAGAACCATCAAATATATTTAATGGTTCTGGGTCATTTATCCTTAAAATTGCATTACCAGTTGAATGGAACGTTGCAATAGGACAATCTATACGAAGATCTTTATTTATTTTTTCACGAAGCTCTCCTACTGCTTTATTCGTAAAAGAAATAACCAATATATCTCTTGGCTCTATGTCTTTCTTTTCAACCAAATATTTGACCTTGGCAGCAACTGTAGTTGTTTTTCCGGCTCCTGCTCCCGCAATTACAAGGCAGTAATCCTCATCTGTTAAAATCACCTTTCTTTGATCTTCATCAAGCGAAACAACTGGGTCAACATCCTTTAGAATATTATCGAGATACTCTTTCTCCAATAACATCTGATTCTTTATATATTCCTCATTTGCAGCATCAACCCTCTCACCAAGATGGTCATACAAATCAACGATCTTCAATACTTCTCTTTCTGTAATTCCATTTTGAGTACAATAATTCTTCAGCATTTTACTATTCTGCAAAACCCTGAAAAATTCAACTATTTCTTTATATGCAGGTATTATTTCTACATACTCACTTCTAGCCACATAATGATTACCCTTTAACAACGCATTTATCTCATCCTGTAATTTATAAATTCTTATGCATTCTAAACTCAGCTCTGATTTTGTTTTTTTCCGTCCAAGTTTTTCGCCAAAGTTCATTAATCGTGAAAAAATTTCCATTACTTCTCAAAAGGGAAAATCCCTTCTCCTCCACCGATTTTCTTTATTGTAAATATTGAATTTTACATTTTTATTATATTCCCTTATCCAAATATTTTCAACTCAGTTTCTCCGTAGGTTCATATTTGATAATATATTGATCGTCAGTCCCTATAACCACGCTTGCATAGTTTTAACAAAATACCAATAATTCGAGTCATTAACGTACTCTATTTTAGACACCCTGTTACCTCTTTCCGCATCATTATATATAAATCTCCTATCAAGCCATTTTATAAATGTAACAAAATGGCAATTCCAAAGTGTTGTTTTACCCTCTGGAATTGCCAAATTACTAACATACTTCTTTAATTGTTCTAATAATGGAATCTGTATTCCATTTCACGATCCTATCTGCGGCTTTTTTCACAACTAATGATGTTTTTTCTGCTCCCCACGGTTCAATTGCAATTACTTTTTTTCCCATGCTTTTCGCTAGTTCAATCTCAATATTTATCCATTTGCTGTATGTAGAATACACTCCCGCAAGAATTAGCACACAACTTGCTGGTTGTATTTGCTTACGAATAGCTTCTTTTAGTTGCTGTTCATTTGCAGCATTATGGATCGGGTCATTTTGGGGTACAGAATAATTTTTATAATCGAAATCAAATTTAGCATCCAACATACTTACCAATTTTTCATACGTATCTCCGTATGCCCAAGAATGACTAATAAATAAATTGTATGTCATTACACAATCCCTCCTTTCTCACATATTCTTATTATAATTGTTACAGCAATAACAATTAAATATAAAATCATGAACATACTTGGAAGAACACTTTCCAACACTGTACTATCTGTATATTGCTTATTTTTTTGTAATCGTTTCCATTCGTCCATAAACGGTCTTGCTGGTAATTTTCTTTCTAGTTCATTTATCACATTAAATTTTTCTCTATTTAGCAATTTATAATTTCTTATAAAGAATATCCATAATATGCAAATAACAATTCCTGCACAAAGAACAAGAATAGATTTTATATCCCAGGAAAAAGAAACGGATGCTAAAATTGCCAAATTTAATGTGATAAAAATATTATTCATAGTATCTCTTCTTTGACTTATTGAATTCGCCATCTCTACACAAGTTTGCCATTGTGCGACAATAATTTCTATTTTTTTATCTTCATTTACCATATTCTATCCTTCTCTATATAAATATATTTCCATCTATATCATATTTCAAATTCTATACACAATATATTCTCCCCCTACGGATCACATCTTCCGCAAGGGTCATATCCCATATTGATACACTCTTCTCTGGTACCGTTATAGTACTCCTTATTTTTATCCTTCATTTGCTTTACACTACTACAAGATGGATAATGAAACTTCTTTGTATTCGTATTCAATATGTAATCTGTTCCGACCGGAACTACAGACCTGTCAATAACCGACTCCTCTGTTGGCACCGGCGTTGGTTTCGGCGTCGCAGTTGGTTCTGGCGTCGGTTCTGGTGTTGGCTTCGGTGTCGCGGTTGGTTCCGGTGTCGGTTCCGGTGTAGCAGTCGGCTCCGGCGTCGCAGTTGGTTCCGGCACAGTTGCTTTTGTCACTTCAGCCGTAGGCAATACTTCTGCCACTAGCTCTGGTCCTTTATCCACCTGCGCGGCCTCAGGTTCCTCTGCCACCGTTTCCACGGCAGGCATACTCCTATCCGCAGGTTCGCTTTCCGGCTCACTTCCACAGGCCCCCGACATACTTATGAGAAATGCTCCTACCAATCCTGCCATCCACACTTTTGTTTTTCCGTTTTTTGTCGTGCGTCCTCTTTTCATATACATTCCCCCGTAAATATTTTTACACGTCGTTCCCCTTCGACATTTATTTACAAATTATACCACAAACCTGTCTATGTGTCTATTTATCTAGCCTTATCATTTTTCATGTTTCGTGAATTTTTGTATAAAAATACCGTCTGCTTTTCACAGCAGACGGTACCACCTCAAATCTTCTCTTCCCACTCTTTTTCCTTGAATCCTACCAGCACGAAGTCTTCTCCTACCACTAACGGTCTCTTCACCAGTTTGCCATTGGTTGCAAGCAGCTTCAGCTGCTCCTCTTCGGACATTCCCGGTAATTTATCTTTCAGTCCCAGTTCCTTGTATAGCAGACCGCTGGTGTTGAAGAATCGCTTCAGTTCCAGACCGCTTTGGGCATGCCATGCTTTCAATTCTTCATACGTAGGGTTCTGCTCTACGATAGGGCGCTCCTCGTATTTTACACCACGTTCATCCAGCCATTTCAAAGCCTTTAAACAGGTGCTGCATTTTCTATACACTAATACCAACATCTTGATTTCCTCCTTGTGTCTTGTGCACATACATTATACCATGCTTCTCGCACATTATACCACACCTAGGAAATCCTCACAATCTGCTCGTACAAAAGCAATTCCTCTGCATTCACATTCCGGTTATCATGATAATGCCCGAAGAACCACTTCTTAAACTTCACCTGCTGCCGTATCCCCTCGAAATAGTCCGTTAAATAGTCCGGTCGAAACAACCCGCCACCCAGAAATACCTGGGTACTGCTGGAACAGCAGTGGGATACGATGAAGTCCACTTCGTTACCGTTTGCCTCCAGATTCTTTCGGCCTTCCTCCATTTCGTCTACGGTGGGAAGCTCCTGCGCCCACCAGCTCACATGGTTGATACGGTAAGGTTCCCAGCCTCGGTCCAGTTCCTTTTTCTTCTGCTTAAAGTTCGGGTCCTCCGGTTCCAGGATACCGCCGGAGATGTCGTGGCTGCTTGCCCCGCCAAAGGTAAATATTTTCTTCCCTTCGATGGTAAACACCTGCCCACGCATAAGGTGGATGACAGAGGGACGGATTTTGTGCACCTTGCCGCCATGCCACTCCTCCACAGGGTAGCTGTACAAGCGGTCGAAATTCTCATGATTACCGTCCACGAACAATGTGGTGAAAGGCTTCTCTTCCAGCCAGTCCATCCACCAGGTTTCCCTCGCGCTTTCTTTATCCTTATTCCACACACCGCCGAAATCTCCGCAAATAATCACGTAGTCTTCCTTGGTCATTTCCTCCTGTTCCGGGAAAATACTCTTACAGAATCTGTCAAAATCCGAATGGCAATCACCTGTCACAAATATCATCTAAGCCACCTGGTATATTGTAATTGACTCATCTAGCAGTCATTACAGATATACCGTCTCCTTTCTATCAACCTTTTCATCCGTGGTTGATTACGTTGTTGTACATTTGTATGATGTAAATATGTGATGTGGATTTGTATATTGTCA
>JBGVKL010000035.1:0-1794 GCA_045123675.1 Acetatifactor sp.
ATATTTCGCCAAATAATCACCCCCTATTTTGTATATTGTCGCTTTAATTTGGTTTAGTCTTTTCTGAATCCAGGTATGGTTTCTATCTTGAATCTATTGAGCATATGCAACCGATCGATTTTTTCTTTTATATCCAAATCCGATATTTCACCGTTTAAGATATATCGATCAAGTACATCGTAAGTAAAGCCAAGGTTTTCTTCGTCGGATTTACCTGAAAGACCGTCAATAGGTGTTTTCGTAATAAGTATCTCGGGTAGACCGAGAACACGCCCAATTTCTTTCACCTCGGTGACAGTCAAATTACAAAGAGGACTGAAATCACCTGCGCCGTCTCCGTACCTTGTGGCATATCCCACATAATCCTCGGACAGATTACAGGTGTTTGCCACTCTGCCATTAATGCTCTGCGATACAGCATACAAAGTTGCCATGCGGATACGGGCAGGAAGATTCACTCTTGTCTGACGGCTGATTTCCGGCAAGGCAGAAATGCTTTTCAAAACATCGTCAACGGCATTTTTTATATTGACCTCATAATGCTTGATACCAAGATGATTTACGAGTAAATAAGCTGCTTCGATGTCGGGCTGAACTCCCTGCGGCATAAGTACACCAATTACCCGTTCTCGTCCCAACGCTTCAACGCACAAAGCGGCTACTACCGAGCTGTCTTTCCCACCGGAAATTCCTACAACCGCATTACATCCTTTTCCGTTTCTCTCGAAAAAATCTCTGATCCATAATACACATTTATCTTTTACTTTTACTGCATCAAACATGGTTTTCTCTCCTAATATAATTCCGGTCGTCTATTACAGAAGACAGGTATGCTACCGCGAATATCAGAAAGAATCTGCATATCACAGGCTGCGGTTATGATTTCTTCATTTTCCCCGGCAAGTGCAAGCGTTTTCCCAAAAGGTTCGATGATGGCGGAATTGCCGCCATATACGGTTTTACCGGCTGTACCGCAGGAATTACAGCAAACCACAAACATCTGATTTTCAATCGCTCTGGCAGTGGTAAGCGTGCGCAGATGAAAGATGCGTTCCTTTGGCCACTGAGACACAACAAACAGTATATCAAGTCCCTGCAAAGCAAGATTACGTGTCAGTTCGGGAAAACGCACATCGTAGCAGATGATGATACCGCACTTTACACCGTCGAGAGTAAAGCGACATAGGCGGTCGCCACAAGTATAGTAGTCATCTTCGCCCATAGGCGTAAACAGATGCGTCTTATCATATTCGGCAATGCATATACCGTCTCGGTCAAAAACAAAAGCGGTATTATATACTTTCCCGCCTCGCACATTAGAAACTGATCCGGCAACAATATTTACTTTATACTTTTTTGCCAGTTCTCCAATACGGGTATTTACTTCATAACCGTTCCTGCAGGACAACTCGGCAAGGTTTTCTTTCGGGAAAAATCCGGTATTCCACGTTTCCGGCAATACCAATACGTCGGCGTTATCCTTCATCGCATTACAAATTAACTGTTCTGCGTGTGCAAAATTCTCCTCCGGACAACCGAGCTTCATATTCATTTGCAAACACGAAACCTTCATCTTATTTACTCCTTTGTAAGTAGTTTGCAGAGTCTGTTTGCCGCTTCCTTGGTTTCTTCGGGTTTTCCAAACGTGGAGAAACGGAAATAGCCTTTTCCACACTCCCCAAAGCCATCACCGGGAATACCTACGACCTGAATTTCACGAAGCAGATAATCGAAGAACTCCCAACCGCTCATACCGTCGGGGCATTTCATCCAGATATAGGGTGAGTTCTTGCC
>JBGVKL010000036.1:0-1803 GCA_045123675.1 Acetatifactor sp.
ATCAGTGTATATATCTCTACACTAATTATCTCTGACAAATCATCACAAAAGTTTCCGCCCAAAATAAAAATCCCATCGCCTAGAATATCTAAGCAATGAGATTAATTATATGCCGCACGCGGCAAGTGGTCGGTTGCAACAGAAATTATCTGAAGACTTCATAAGAGAATTTAAGTTTCAATGCCGCACGCGGCAAGTGGTCGGTTGCAACGCACCATGTCGGAAGCCCCATGATACTTGACCTGACAGGCACGATTTGGCGCGAAATGCAAAATTTCAGCATTTTTAGCATTTTAGAACATGTACATAAATCTTAGATTTAGCAAAAAATCCCTGTAAAGCCCGTGAAAAACAATGCTTCACAATGTCCACGCCTATCCTGGATTGAAATCCCTAAAAACGCCTATGAAACGCTGCTCCAATTTCAATCCTCATACATGAATTATACCACTAAAACTGTTTGTACACAACTAAAAAGCCGCCTGTTTCCCGGAGGATTCAGACGGCTAACCGCTATATACATCCATTACATATCACCTGCTTTTCAAAAGAATAATATGGGCCCAACCGGAAAAGGAACATCTATCGGTATAAAATCAAACATAACTATCACCTCACTTTTAAAACAGCCTGCCTATTACTTTCTCAGAATATCGCCTAAAATATCCCCCAGAATATCAGTCAACATCTTCATCACCTCGCTTTCATATCCCCATCCGAGTGTACATCATCAATCATCAAGAGCATCTTTCAAAATTCTTCCCAGAATATTTATGAGCATCAATATCACCTCCATAACACCAGTCTCCAAAATTACTTATCAAGAATATCCAGCAAAATCATCGTGCCTAAAAAGCCGCCTACAAACCAGCCCATTATCTCACCTCCTTTTCATACCAACAGATTAATTATCTTTTTTCAGTTTGTGAATGGTAACTGCCAGAGTCGCGCCAGCTCCGAAGGCCTCGGTTGCTGCGGTTGCGACTGCTGCCGCCGCTGCCAGTATTGGAAACATATCTTTCACCTCCATAATTTTTAACACATTGCTCAATTACCTTACATCAATTATATCTTGCTTCTTCTCTCAATAGTTTCCATCTCCTTCAATTTTTTCTAAATTATTTCTTCACTATGTCCCAAAAGATGTCTCCAATAATATAACCGAACATAAGTATCACCTCGCCTTCACAATAAAGCACCAATTACTTCCTCAGGATATCGCCCAAAATGTCCCCCCAGAATATCACCGAACATCTTTATCACCTCGCTTTCATCAAACACTTTACTACTAAAATGGAAACATCATCTATCTACTTGCTAAACACCTCCCAAACTTCTTCTGCTAATTAATCATCAAAAACCGAATATCGGCGGCCGTGGGATTTGGAATATTGCCCCTGGTATCATATCTTGCACCTCCATTCTTACTGACACATTATTTATCATCTTACACTAATTGTATCTTGCTTTTACACTTTATAGTTTCCATATCCCTCAAAATTTCCTGCATTATTTTTTCACTATGTCCCAAAAGATGTCTCCAAAAATACCAACGAACATGAATATCACCTCACTTTCCAAACAACCCATCCATTACTTCCTCAGAATATCACCTAAAATATCACCCAGAATATCAACTAACATCTTCATCACCTCGCTTTCATCAGTGTATATATCTCTACACTAATTATCTCTGACAAATCATCACAAAAGTTTCCGCCCAAAATAAAAATCCCATCGCCTAGAATATCTAAGCAATGAGATTAATTATATGCCGCACGCGGCAAGTGGTCGGTTGCAACA
>JBGVKL010000037.1:0-1662 GCA_045123675.1 Acetatifactor sp.
TTAAAAGTGCTGCAATGCATCAACGAGATGAAATCTGAAGCGGTACAGACCAAACAGCGGATGGACCAGGAGGCGCATCACTACTGTCCCAAAGAATAATTAACAATAAGATTTATGTTAGAAAAACCTTTTCTATGTGACATTTTGTCAAAAATCAAATAGCGTCGGAAGAATCGGGTTCCCTTTTTCTTCACTCATTTCTTGGTATCTGTCTATAAGGTCTCTGACATATACTTTCTCGGTTAGTGAAACGCTTATCATATTGGCGAAATCATATAAACTTCCTTTGTATGATATTGCATCGGCAGCTAATGCCAGGATGCAGTATGCTGTAAAAGCGGTATATATCTGTATCATTATAGCATTTGCAGATGTCCCATAGAAGGAGTTTATCCGCAAGTGTTGCTTTATCCATTTGAAAAAGACTTCAATGTTCCATCTGTATTTATACAGTAATGCCACTTTCTCGGCAGGAAGCTTGAAATTGTTGGTCAAGAACTGCATGGCTTTTCCTTTTTCCTCAACATAGTATGTAACCAGTCGGAGGTTTTTAGGATATCCAGCCTTTGCCCAACGGCTAGTAAATTCTATTGTGCGGTCATCCATGACTTCTATTGGACTGTCATGTTTTATGTCGTCTTTCAAAACAAGATATTTGACATTGCGTTTGATAGGTACAATGAAAAAGGCTTTAGCCTCTTCTATTGTGAATAGTCCTTTAGTCTTCATGTATGCTTTGTCCATGATATACAGACATCCCTTTTCGTATGGATAGTCTTCCATGAATGTCTGGTCACGTTCTTCATGTCCTGTAATGAGGCACATTTTGGGGACTTCTCTTAAAAGGTCATACATCGTATGTAGCTTAATGCCGCCTACTCCTTGTTGGGGCACGCTCCACGGGTATCTGCTGAGATCGAATTTAACGCTGCTTGAATCTATTGCAAAGAATCCGCTAATGGAAAATGACACTGACAGTTCTTCTAATTGTGGATTGCGGAATTTAATGCATGCAGCCTTTTGCATCATCCTTTGTGCGAGTTCACGATAAATGGCAACTTCACGTTTGGAATTGGCATGTGAGATGTTATTTCGGCTGATATGCTTACCGATACCCATTCTATAAAGTTTGTCGCCATGAGCACGCAATGAAACCTCAATGTCACGCAGACTGCGTCGGGACGTTAATTGCGCCCATATCATAGCCAAAAGATGATTCCAACAACTAAACTCCTTGACATACTGATTGCCATGGTAACGGGCTACCAAAATCTCAAAATAATTTCTATCTATGAATTGTGACAACTGATTGAACACGTAAGGAATTTGGGACATATTGTGACATTTTGAAAGTTTGTGCGAAATTAGCACAATACATCCATTTCAAAATCCTCCGCATGGAAATATCTTCATAAGATACTGAAAAACAAACAATAAGAAAACTAATTAACATTTTCTTTGGGACAGCAGTGTTTTTAAAAAACGCCTCGGCGTTTTCCTTCAAATGCCTCGGCATGATGTGAATAAGAAAAATGGACGGAAAATGAATTTAAGTCTGAAAATAGGCTTCACAAGTTTCACACACCTGCAACTCTTTGATACACAATTCCTAAATGTGAAACCATTGTGAATGCTTGAGGTTTCACATTTATTCGCTGGCTG
>JBGVKL010000038.1:0-7703 GCA_045123675.1 Acetatifactor sp.
CTTGGCTCTCCCTTTGGGAGAGCTGGCACGCCGTAAGGCGTGACTGAGAGGGCAATCAGAAAAATGTGTCATTATCGCCTGCGGCGATGTGATTTTCTTTAAGAAAATCACGATGCCCTCTCCGCCCCCTTCGGGGGCACCTCTCCCATAGGGAGAGGCAAGTAGCGTATGCGTAATCGATCTTCAAACAACAATTTATCATTGTGTTTCCACAATATGACGAAGGGGCTGCCTCAAACAATTTTGAGACAGCCCCTTTGGATCGGAAAATATGAAGGGATATTACCGGAATCATTCCTCCGGCGGTATTGAGCATCTTAATATTCCAATGTTCGCTCTGCAGTTCCATTACCGACTTTATGTCATTACACGCTCCCTATCTCAATCAGCCCCGTCCGCGGATTTTATTCCCGATTGCTTTTATCGCGAAAATCAGGTAAGCCAAAATATCCGCAGTTGCCATAATATGAGGAAGTAAATAACTTTTGAGAGGATACTTCCCAATCCAAAGGAGCAGGTATCCAACTGCCAGACATATACTCAACGCCATGGCAAGGAGCGTAAATCCGTGAAAGCCAAACCACACGCTGCCCATATCCTGCTTGAAATTGCTAAGCAGAAGCCATGTTAAGCCTTGTCCTTTTTGTTTCTCGATAAAGGTACGGCTGTGCTGTTTCCGCAGGATGCCATACACAACCGTATATCGCACGCTTAGAAACAACAGCAAAAATACCAAAGGAGAAAGCACCATAATCAGATATGCAGTTTTATCATCCATCTTGCGCCTCCGTTTGCAGTACCGGCAAAAGACTTAAGCTGCCGACCCTTTTCCCAGACCAGAGTGCTGCCCAGATAGCTGGTGGGGGTAACGGTTGTTTTTAGTATACCGCCTTTTCCTGCAAATGTCAATTTCTCAGCCCACAAAAAGCCGCACCCCGGATTGGGGTGCGGCTGTAGGATGTGTAAAACTATATCTTAAGCGACATTGCCTGATTGATAACCAAGCAATAGATTGCTGTATTTCGCATATACTGCTGTTCCGGGAAAAGCAGCTGCATCTGTTAATTCTTCTTTCTCAACCAAATAATCGTAGCAACTGTATATCGCTCCGTCTTCAGTAGTAATAAGAAGTGTGTGGTTGGCTCCTCGATTATATCGAGAAGCAGTTTCGGATTTCTTTTCTATGGTAACCACATTTTCAATGACGCAGTAGGAAGAAAAAGCAATATCCAATAATGGCGGAACTACAAATATAAGAGATATTACTAAGCCGATAACGTTCACAATAATCCATTCTTGCTTTCTCTTTATTACTTTACAGAACTTTAGAATGGCAAATACAATATTGATAATTGACATAATTGCAACAGCAAATATCAGTATCACCAAAAGATATATCCACAAAAGCGAAGCACATCCTTGAATATTAAGCAAAAGCCATACCTCCAATTTCTTTTTTTAGATCGGAAAAAAGATCTTTTGCGCATTGAACTACGTATCCGATAGCATCCTGAACAAAGCTAGTAACTGCCGAATAAATTGCATTGATAGTAAATTTGGTTATACTGATTAAAGCAATTCGCCGATTTAAGTATTTGGTTAATTTCTTCAGTCCCTTGATGCCCTTTTCTCGCGCTTTCTTTTTTATATCTCGAATATATTGCGGTGTTTTGATAATTTTATCCAAAATATACGAAAACAATGCATCAACAACAGACATAATGAGACTTAAAAAATCAAATTTACTCTTGTTCTTCACCATGTTCACAATTTGAGACAAAATATTTACAAGTAGAGATTTGCATATTTCCTTGATAATGCCTCCTCCCCACAAACCATCCCATGCACCACATGCGGCAGAAATTATATAGTCTCCCTTCCCTGAAAATGTCCATTTCCTCTTTAATGCGCTTAATAGTACGTCAGATAAGAATTGAGATGCGATTCCGAGGAAAATTCCCCACAGAACAGAGCCTATCTTTTTGAGAATAAATGTCGCAATATTCCCACATATATCTTCATTATTAAAAGGATCGTTGAGGCAATATGAAAAACGGTTCACCTCAATAATATTGTAGGTAACTGCAAAATCTTCCTCATCCCCATTGATGAATCTGCCGAGGTTGGGGTCGTAATATCTGCTCTGCAAATAGTACAGACCGGTTTCGGTGTCGAAGTAGTAGCTCCGATAGCGGAAGGGGTTGATGGTGGCGATGTTGATGGCTTCGCCGCCTTCGACTGCGGGGGTTGCGGTGGCATCGTAGGAAATTGTACAGGCACCCCAAGCATCGTAGGTGTAACGGGCTACGGTTTCGCCGCGCTGGTTGGTGATGGCGATTACGTCACCCTGCAGGTTTTTCAGGAAGTAGTAGGGGATATCGCAGTGCAGGATGCCGCAGACGTTGTCCTCGTTGTCGTAAAGGGGAGTGATTTCCCGTTTGATATCCTCACCCTCGACCCACTGTTCCCGGAGAATCTTGGCACCATCCAGCGTGTAGGTATGCTTGATACCACCCACCGTCTTGGAGGTACGGATGCCGTTGGCGTTGTAGGTGTAAAGGAACTGGTTTTGACCGTTTTGGATACACTTGAGCTGTCTGCCCTTTTCCCAGACCAGAGTGCTGCCCAGATAGCTGGTGGGGTTGCCCTATCATTTTCAGTATACCGCCTTTTCCTGCAAATGTCAATTTCTCAGCCTACAAAAAAGCCGCACCCCAAAAGAGGTGCGGCTGAGGCGTTGTGGGTATTCGGATGTTAAAACGCGGTGCCGGCAAGGGGGTTTTTACGTATATGTTTCTGTTCCTGCGTTTTCGTCCATGTACTTGCGTACCAAATCGTCCTGAGAGGTTCGGTGTTCTTTCCTCTCAGATGCCATGTATCGCAAGATGTTATCTTCGTAAATCGCCTTTTTCAACGACTTCAACGAACGCAGATAATTGGCAAAGGAGACTGCAAAAAGCAAAAGCGACAATATGGCAGGAAGCCACATCCAAGCATAGGCATCCGATGCAAATAGAAGATTGGAGCAGCAGGCAAAGAACAAAACAACAGACAGCGGCAGTAATGTTTTCTTACCACCAAACAGATATAAAAACTTTGCCTGAGAAAGTATCCGCTCCCCTTGTACCACGGAAAGGCGTTCTCTTTCCAGCTTTGCGCCCTGCGCGTGAAATACAAACGTCCGGTAAGAGGTATTTTTCTCGAAAACATACTCATAATCCTTGAAATGAATGAGCATTTCCTGTTTTTGTGGGGTAATGACATATTCGCCGTCGACAATCAAAGCGGTACGCATTTGTTCCAATGTAAAAATCTCGTTGAGAACGTACCAAAGCCCGTGATACCCATATCCTTTGGTATGCTGTAATTTTATGCAAAACTTATCCGAACCGGTATTCAAGACCACATCTTCACAGGGGTTTAGAAGTACTGTCTTATCTGCATACAAAACCGTAACTGCTTCCGTGCCGGTGTTATACAATTTACATTCCATATTGCACCTCAGTTTAACATATTTTCAGAGAAACATCTGCAGCAATCAAACTTTCCGAAAACTCTATTTGCAACGGCCTCTTTCGTTACAATGAACGGTGCTTTTTGAGGTACTTGATTGCAATTTCACGTATCCACTCGCTCTTGTGGAAGCGAAATCGCTCCATAATTTGGCGGACTTCATCGCCCTTGAAATTACTTAATGCATCCAATGCGTGACCGCACACAGAGCCATCCTCCAACAGCCTGATGAGTGTAGGTATCACATTCTTTTGCTTGCTCTTCCCAAGCAAAAGAACAATCATTTGTCTGGCATCGCCCAATGCTTCATTTTCTGCCAGTAAAATATACTGCTCCAAGTGTTGGAAATTATTGATTCTATACAGCAGTTCTCCATAATCCCACAAATTGGCGGGTCGCACTGAAGAATGAAAGGCTTCTAACGCAAGCTGCACAACGAGAGGGCTACTTTTGTCAATTGCATAAATATCTTCTAAAATAGCAATGCGCTCATTTTCTAACTGTGCATTTTTATAAAACCGCAAGATGCCTTCCTGTAAATCTACCCGACCACGCAAGTGTTTACGTATTAAGTCTTCATCAGAAGATACAGGAATGTTTTCTGATATCAAAAAGGTATGGTACGCCTCCAGAATGCTCCCCGGCGTTGAATACGCAATCCTTCGCTGTCTTTCCCAAAATGCATCTTCTTCCGTTCTTTTGAAAATGCGGAGATATTTCATAAAATGCGTCACCTCACGCTTAGTAAAGATACATAATAACAATTGCACCCAGCTCGATTAACGTCATCAATTTGTCGTCGAATTTAGTATTTCTGCGAACTTTTAATATGAACGTATAATCTTCTTTCCAAGCATATTGCACAAAGTCGTTAATTTGGTTAGTATAGGTCAGTTTTTTGACATTTTTGACCTCTCCGATTACCTTTTCGGTTTTGTTAAGATAATCGGGAATGCGATATCTTGCTGTTCCCGACAGAGAAGGGATGTGCTTTTGTTTTTAGGCCATTTTGCCATCTTTTCGCCAATCTTGCCCAACCAACGAATTTTAGACATAGTAATCGTTTTAGCCAGTTTAGTAGCTTGGATTTTGGCAGCAAGTGTACCAGCCTTAATACCAGAGGCTCCAAAAAAGCTCCTCCTACATAACCTAAAACGCCGCCGATGATTGCATCGCCAAGAATCCACCAACCATTTACTTTGCCATAGAACATCTTTGATGCGATAGCACCAATAGCTGCTCCTACAATTATGCCGATAACTACGCAAGCCGTAATCGAAATAAACCCAGTAGGATCAACGTAATTAATAGGGCTGTTCTCACAATATTGGTAAAGATTAGCTCTATAATTTGTTTCGTGGGCGTGAAGATAAGTAATGTCATCTGCCCCCAGAAACCTGCCGAGGTTGGGGTCGTAGTAGCGGCTCTGCAAATAGTACAGCCCGGTTTCGGTGTCGAAGTAGTAGCTTCTATACCGGAAGGGGTTGACGGTGGCGATGTTGATAGCTACGGCATCTTCATCGGCGGGGGTGGCGGTGGCATCGTAGGAAACTGTACAGGCACCCCATGCGTCGTAGGTGTAGCGGGCTACGGTTTCTCCGCGCTGGTTGGTGATGGCGATTACGTCACCCTGCAGGTTTTTCAGGAAGTAGTAGGGGATATCACCGCAGAGGATGCCGCAGACGTTGTCCTCATTGTCGTAAAGGGGAGTGATTTCCTGTTTGATATCCTCACCCTCGACCCACTGTTCCCGGAGGATTTTGGCACCGTCCAGCGTGTAGGTATGCTTGATAGCACCCACCGTCTTGGAGGTACGGATGCCGCTGGCGTTGTAGGTGTAGACATTGCTGCCGAAGGACTTAAGCTGTCTGCCCTTTTCCCAGACCAAGGTGTTGCCCAGATAGGTGGTGGGGGTAACGGTTGTTTTTAGTATACTGCCATTCCCATGAAAAGTCAAACCACTATAAAATCCTCCGCACCTCAAATGAGGTGCGGAGGTGGGATTGTGAGCATAACAACACGTTTTTCCCTGCGGTGTTCACTTAATTGTTGCGACAGGTATCAGATACTCAGGAACGCCAGCCATTGCGTGTTTTCAGGTCAATGATTTCCTCAGAGCAATTGTAAAAGTCTTGGATACGGATGTAAGCGCCATCAGGTATGCTGCCATCCGGTTGTACGATAACTGCATAGTAGACGGGTTCTTCTGCTGTGCCGCAATCTGCATAGTAGAGAACACGCCCCTCTAAATCCATACCGGCGTATTCCGCAATAACTAAGCTGTCATCTCCGAGGATTTCTTCAAAATGGTCAGCGGCGGCATGTGCCAAATCAAGCTGGTTGTCCAATTCGAACCCTTCCACGGTGTTGTATTCTGAGGCACCCATTTTTTGCTCAAGCTGTGTCCGCTTGGCGCATTTCTCTTCCTGAAAAGGTTCGCCCCAATCATTTTGCTGTTTCAGCACATCCAACGTCTGGTCAGTAATATCCGAGAGGTCTTCTGCCATCACAGAGCAGGAATCTTCGTAATAGTATATAAATTCGCCATCTCTTTTTTGACAAATCACATAGGCACCGATGGGGTAGGCATCATCCTCGACGCAGTAGCTGAAAAGAATTCTGCCATATGCATCCGTTTCCAGTTCCTTCACAAGGCTGACATTCACCTCGCCACCGGCAACATTGTAAATCGCCACCTGATGCAGCTCGAAGCCGGTATAATCCTCAGAATAGATAAAATATCTGGGGCCGCATCCGCTCAGAACAGTGAGCAACAACATCAAAATAATCAATAATGCTGTTATTTTATGCTTCATAAGTCCCTCCTATTTGTTTTATGTTACTAATCTTAACATATACGAAAAGCATAAGGATATTGCAAAGTATATTACGCTCACGACAGCAGCATTTTCAGAGTATTCATAGTTATCTCTGTTAGCACCGCCTAATATGTCTGCCGTATATTCCCATGGTTGTGAATAATACCGATCATAGGGAACCTTACACCAAAAACCTATGAAAGAGGGTAGCGCATACATTAAAGCGTAGGTTGAAAAGCCAAGCGTTAACATCTGCAGAATATGACCATATTCGTGCTCTAAGGTTTGGGAATTGCCTTTAAGGCAACTATCGTATTCGTCTTTTCCTATTACAATGATGCCAAACGAGAATGCATTGTAACCAAGGCATTTCAATACCAATACCGGTGCACCCCGATATGTAGTAATCTGAACATTTTCCTTAAACCATTTGTTCAGTTTTTTGATATTTGCCTTAAGCCATCTTTTTACGCTATCAAAGACGGTTTTGATTTTCTGTTTTACTTTGGAAACAGCAGTATTAACCAGCCTCCTGATTTTTTTGGCCATACCGCAGACAAGGCATTTTGCTATTCTCGCTAAGTTTATAATCCACTGTGTAATCCGCTTTGCTTTTTTTGAAAAAGCTATTAACTTTTTCAAGGAGAAGATTGGATTTTTGGGAACAATGATACGAACACCAGAACAGCCCGTGCTGTCTTCGATATTGATAGGGTTATTCCAACAATAAGCAAAACTATTCCAAGATTCGATGTTCTCAGAGCATCCCAAATTAAAAGCTTCGTCCCCATTGATGAACCGCCCCAGTGCGGGGTCATAGTAGCGGCTCTGCAAATAGTACAGCCCGGTTTCGGTGTCGAAGTAGTAGCTTCTATACCGGAAGGGGTTGACGGTGGCGATGTTGATGGGTTCGCCGCCTTCGACTGTGGGGGTTGCGGTGGCATCATAGGTGATGGTGCAGGAACCCCATGCGTCGTAGGTGTAGCGGGCTACGGTTTCTCCGCGCTGGTTGGTGATGGCGATTACGTCACCCTGCAGGTTTTTCAGGAAGTAGTAGGGAATGTCGTTATGCAGGATACCGCAGACGTTGTCCTCGTTGTCATAGAGAGGAATCAGGGTGTTGCCGTCCCAATACTCGCCCAGAATCTTGGCTCCGTCCAGAATGAAGGAGTGCTTCACGCCGTTTACAGTTTTGGAGGTGCGGATGCCGCTGGCATTGTAGGTATAGACATTGCTGCCGAAGGACTTAAGCTGTCTGCCCTTTTCCCAGACCAGAGTGCTGCCCAGATAGGTGGTGGGGTTGCCCTGCGCATCGTAGGAGATGGTCTCGCCGTTGTAACGAATCAGCTTGTCCTTCCACGCGTTGTCACC
>JBGVKL010000039.1:0-1996 GCA_045123675.1 Acetatifactor sp.
ACATATTGAGCCATACTATTCACCCCTTTCTTCATATACGATAGCTTTATTTGGACAACCTTTCACGCAGGCGGGTTCACCGCATGTGTTAGTAAGGCATAGTTCACATTTTTGCATAATACTGTTTTCATTTGGAGCCAACGCTCCATAAGGGCAGACCAAAACACAAGTAAGGCATCCTACACATTTATTCTGGTCAATATGGACAACACCGTTTTCCGTAGAAATTGCACCTGAGATACAGCTTTTGATGCATATGGGGTCAGTGCAGTGTCTGCAAGAAACGGCATAGCAAATCTGTTCTCCTTCCTCAATATGAATGCGAGGATAGATCGGCTTTCCCTTCAATGCGTCTGTCATGTCCTGTTTACCGGAATTGGCAAAGGCACAATTATATTCACATAAATGACATCCAAGACACCATTCTTCATTGACATAAACACGTTTCATTTTATATAGCACCTCCTTTATTCACCGGCATAAGAAATACCGAGAATTTCCAGTTCCTTTTCGTTTAGTCCGATACCACGAAGCATCAGACGATTTCCACGCAAAGCCTCAATGGAGTTAATGCCCATACCGCCCATAAGCTCCTTGATTTCGTGTTTCCATGCGGTCATCAGGTTAATCAGTCGCTCGCTGCCAATTTCAGGGTTAAGTCTTTTTACAAGCTCCGGACGTTGGGTTGCAATGCCCCAGTTACATTTACCGCTTTGGCAGGTTCGACAGAGATGACAACCCATAGCAAGCAGGGCAGCAGTAGCTACATAGCAGGCATCTGCACCCAGTGCAATGGCTTTTACTACGTCGGCAGCACTACGGATACTTCCGCCAACAACAAGGGACACATTGTTGCGGATACCTTCATCCCGAAGTCTTTGGTCAACAGCAGCTAGTGCCAACTCAATAGGAATACCTACATTGTCACGAATTCTGGTAGGAGCTGCACCGGTACCACCACGGAAACCATCAATAGCGATAATATCAGCACCGCTTCGTGCAATACCACTTGCAATAGCTGCAATATTATGAACAGCAGCAACCTTTACAATAATTGGCTTCTTGTATTCAGTAGCCTCTTTTAAAGAGAAAACAAGTTGTCGTAAATCCTCTATAGAATAAATGTCATGATGCGGAGCCGGGGAAATCGCATCGGAGCCTTCCGGTATCATTCTGGTACGGGATACATCACCGACAATTTTGGCACCGGGAAGATGCCCGCCGATACCGGGTTTAGCACCTTGCCCCATTTTAATCTCAATTGCGGATCCGGCATTCAAATATTCTTCGTGTACGCCAAAACGTCCGGAAGCTACCTGAACAATAGTGTTCTCACCATAACAATAAAAATCTTCGTGAAGTCCGCCTTCCCCGGTGTTATATAAAATTCCAAGCTCAGTAGCAGCCAAAGCCAGAGATTTGTGTGCATTATAGCTGATGGAACCATAACTCATGGCAGAAAACATAACAGGCATGGAAAGCTCCAGCTGTGGTGGTAATTCACAGTTTAGTGTGCCATCTTCGTTGCGTTGCACATTCTGTGGTTTTTTACCCAGATATACTCTGGTTTCCATCGGCTCTCGTAAAGGGTCAATGGATGGGTTGGTTACCTGTGAAGCATTGATAAGAATTTTGTCCCAATACACAGGAAGAGGCTTTGGATTACCCATGGATGATAACAGGACGCCGCCACTGTTTGCCTGCTTATATATCTCCTTAATCGTATCGTTTTGCCAGTTTGCGTTTTCACGCAAGGTGCAATCGCTTTTCACAATTTTTAAGGCTCTGGTAGGGCAGAGAGAAACACAACGCTGGCAGTTGACGCATTTGGATTCGTCACACTTCATGATTTTATGTTCTTCATCGTAGCTGTGGACTTCGTTAGCACATTGTCGCTCACAGACTCTGCAAGCGATACATTTACTTTCATTTCTGATAACTTCAAATTCAGGATAGATAAATTCAACGCTCATTAGTATGCACCTTCCTTTACTTT
>JBGVKL010000040.1:0-9847 GCA_045123675.1 Acetatifactor sp.
CCCGCTTCTTGTATCCGCTACATAATCACAGTTTTCATGTTCCCTAATAATATCTAATGCATATTCTAACGGTTTCCTGTAATCTTGATTACAACAAAACTTTTTCCATTTTACTAAAACCACATTATACTTTTCTTCATAATCAACTTCACAATACTCTGATATATACATTTCAACCATCCTCTCTATCATAAAAAATCAAATTTGTTTATCACCTTACTTCTTTTACTGCTGATTGAAAATCCTATCTAAACATTTACATTCCTTTAAACATACTGGTTAGGAACAAGGCAACAAAAATCAACACTATACATACCCAAACTGTCAATATGATTCTTTTCGGTTTATCCGCTTTTCTTTGCATTTCGCTGGCAATTTTCTCTGCTTCTTCTCTGGAATCATATATTTTAACTTCGTCCTCTGATAGAACAGAAACTCCGTGCGTTCTTTTATTTTCACAGCGATATTGATTTCCATTAATCTCCAATATCTTCCATCTTCTCACATACTTTTTCCCGGATTCATTAATCGTATAAATACGATCACCTACTTTTCTCATGCTTTTCCTCCATATTCTTTAGTTTTCAATCCTTGTAGTTTACTTTTTCTCTTAAATAAATTCAAAGTTTCACCTTCATTCATCATACAACATTTCCCTAAAAAAACAATCCCTCTATGTACCACACCAGGCTCTCCGTATATCTTTTTTCAGTGTCTAAACAGTAGTATTTCTCACAGAAACACTGTATAAAATCTTCTGGGAAATCACAAAAAAATGCAATTATGCACAGAAAACCTCTTTCTCACCTGCCGGTATCGACTTTTTATGTAAAAAAATAAAGGATAGCACATTTGCCACCCTTTTAATACACCTTTACAAAAAGTTCAGCCCGCGCCTATTCGCACAGGCTGAACTTTTTATTTATGATACGGTTCACCATTAATAATTCGAAACGCACGGTAAATCTGCTCAGTCAAGATCACTCGCATCAACTGGTGCGGAAAAGTCATATCCGAAAAGCTTATGGCATGATTGGAACGCTTCAATACTTTTTCATGAAGTCCCAAAGAGCCACCAATTACAAAGACCAAATGACTCTTACCCTGTACGGTAGTTTTTTGAATCATTTCTGCAAAAGCCTCTGAAGTGTATGACTTCCCTTTGATTTCCAGCGTAAACACATAAGCATCCTCCTTGATTTTTTCAAGAATTCTGTCTGCTTCCTTTTCCTTAATCTGGCTCTCCAAAGCTTCACTTGCCTTATCCGGCGTCTTCTCATCTCCCACTTCAATAATTTCCAGCTTACAGTATTTGCTCAGACGCTTCGCATACTCTTCAATAGCCTGTCGATAAAAGCTTTCTTTAATTTTTCCTACACATACGATTGAGATTTTCACAAATTATTCCTCAAACAAAGAATCATAAATTTCGTCGGCAACATGTCCCAAGAATTCAAATCCCATATCTTTAAACTGTGCAAATACCACGTGTTTCAACATCTCCGCACGTCTAAAATATGCTTCTTCTTCCGGCATATCCGCGATTTCTACCGCGATTGCATCATTAATCTTTGTTGCGATTTCATTCTCAACACACCAATCAATAATCTGCTGTTTCCGGGACTTTTCGGTGCTTGCTTCTGCAGAATACACTTTAACTTTCTTAAAAGATACAATTCCTGCAAAAATAAAAATAATACATAATGCAGCCATTACACCATAAAACAAATATTTACCTCCTCCATAAATCGGAATCGGTATAATACCCAAGAAGCCCAACACCAAAACGACAAGTCCGATACCGCCTACAATAACCAGTGTCCATGCAGAAGAAAGGTTGTCCTCTGCACGTGCTTCACTATCCTTATATCCTGCCATAAATAATCCTCCCTAAATTGCATAACAAGTCCTCTCCCTGAATTCAGGGGAGGACTTATATGATTTATTTATTGCTTAAATACTCATCAATACCCTTTGCAGCTGCTTTTCCGGCACCCATAGCCAAAATAACGGTTGCTGCACCGGTAACTGCATCACCGCCGGCATAAACACCTTCCTTAGATGTCATTCCATTGTTTTCATCAGCAACGATACATTTCCACTTATTTACTTCCAAACCTGCAGTGGTTGAAGAAATCAACGGATTCGGTGAAGTACCAAGTGACATAATTACGGTATCTAATTCCATAACAAATTCAGAATCAGCCTTTACAACAGGTCTTCTTCTGCCGGATTCATCGGGCTCGCCTAATTCCATCTTTACACACTTCATACCGGATACCCAGCCCTTGTCATCCTTAATTATTTCTACCGGATTAGTAAGAAGGTCAAAAATGATACCTTCTTCTTTTGCATGATGTACTTCTTCCACACGTGCAGGAAGTTCTTCTTCACTACGACGATATACAATATGTACTTCAGCACCCAATCTTAAAGCAGTTCTTGCAGCATCCATGGCCACGTTACCGCCACCTACGACAGCTACCTTTTTACCATGCATAATCGGTGTGGTAGAGTTCTCATCGAACGCCTTCATCAGGTTACTTCTGGTCAAATATTCATTTGCAGAGAATACACCGTTTGCATTCTCACCCGGAATACCCATGAACTTAGGAAGTCCGGCACCGGAACCGATAAATACTGCATCAAAGCCTTCATCTTCAATCAACTCATCAATCTTAACAGACTTACCTACTACTACATTGGTTTCAATCTTAACGCCAAGAGACTTAACGTTTTCGATTTCCTTTGCCACAACAGCCTTCTTCGGCAGACGGAACTCAGGAATACCATATACTAATACTCCGCCCGGCTCATGTAATGCTTCAAAAATGGTTACATCATAACCCATCTTTGCCAAATCACCGGCACAGGTAAGACCTGCAGGACCGGAACCGATAACTGCAACTTTTTTACCCTTCTTTTCCTTTGCACCTTCCGGCTTAATACCATTCTCACGAGCATAATCTGCTACGAAACGCTCCAGTTTACCGATGGAAATAGGTTCTCCCTTAATACCACGGATACACTTTCCTTCACACTGGCTTTCCTGAGGACATACACGTCCGCAAACTGCAGGAAGTGCACTGGATTCACTGATAATCTGATATGCATCCTCAATATTTCCTTCTTTTACCTTACCGATAAAGCCCGGAATATCAATTGCTACGGGACAGCCCTTTACACACTGTGCATTCTTACAGCCGATACATCTGCTTGCTTCTGCCATAGCCTCTTCTTTATTATAACCTAAACATACTTCCTCAAAGTTAGTAGCACGTACCTGCGGGTCCTGCTCTCTAACCGGTACTTTCTTCAAAACATCCATTATTTTAGCCTCCTATTAGTTGCAATTTCCGCATCCGCCGTGATGTGTGTCGCCTTCCTGTTCCTTCAGATAAGCTCTGCCTTCTGCAGTCTTATAAATCTGCTGACGAGTCATAGCCTCATTGAAGTCAACCTGATGTCCGTCAAATTCAGGACCATCTACACAAGCAAATTTCACCTGTCCGCCAACAGTAACACGACAAGCACCGCACATACCGGTTCCGTCAACCATAATCGGGTTCAAGCTTACGATGGTAGGAATTTCTAATTCCTTAGTAAGTAAACATACAAACTTCATCATAATCATAGGTCCGATAGCAACACATACGTCGTACTTCTTGCCTTCTGCTACCAAGTCTTTGATTACCTGGGTAACCATACCGCTTCTGCCATAAGAACCATCATCAGTAGTCACATAAAGATTTCCTGCAACTGCCTTCATTTCTTCTTCTAAAATCAAAAGATCTTTTGTCTTACTTCCTACAATAACATCCGCAGCAATACCATGCTGATGTAACCATTTAACCTGAGGATATACAGGCGCAGTACCAACACCACCTGCTACAAAAAGAATATTTTTCTTCTTTAATTCTTCCAAATCTTCATTTACAAACTCTGAAGGACATCCTAAAGGACCTACAAAATCATGGAAAGCATCGCCTTCTTTTAAATGGGTCATCTTCAAGGTACCTGCACCAATTGCCTGGAAAACAATGGTAACGGTTCCCTTCTCACGGTCATAATCACAAATGGTCAAAGGAATTCTTTCACCTTCTTCATCCACTCTGACAATGACAAACTGTCCGGGTTTACACGCATGTGCAACTCTTTTTGCTTCCACTTCCATTAAATAAATGTTTGTGGTAAGTTCTTTTGCTTTTACAATCTTATACATTTTCACATACACCTTTCGTTGTATTTTTAAAACTCTATTTGATATTCCTTTGTAACCACATCACTGACGACGCCATACTTATTGACACTAATAGCTCTGATTTCGTACTCCCCGTCTTCTAAGAAAATAGGACCACTATAGACCTTACTTTCCGTATTCGGCATACTTCCATCCATTGTGTAATATACTACTTCATCCTCTTCGTATTTAATCTTCAAAGGAACTATCTCTTTGTAATAACCGGCTTCATGGCTAAATTTTGGTTCTGAAACCATGTACTCGGAATATTTCGCTATAACTTCTTCATTATTGCAAGACTTTAGCAAACTGTCAATCATTTGATAATTATTTTTTTCACAATATAGCAAAATTAGGTAATGATATGCCAAAAATAAATCATTTTCCGTCGCATATTCACATTGTATCACCTTATAAAGATAAGCTTCATATTGTTCAAAATTATTTAACGCATCATAACATTTAATTAATGACCAATACACCGAAATATTGTCTTCTTTTGCTTCCACTTTTTCATAGTATTCAATGGCCTTATAGTAATCTGCATTCATTGCATAATAATTACCTCGATTTAACTGATATTCCGTTGAGGAATATAAATAGTACAAAGCATAAATGCAGACTATCATACCGATTACTACGGCAATTATAATCCAAAGTAAGATACGATGCTTCTTAGCCTTTGGGGCATGAGAAACAGACTGACCTGCCATTTCATCCATAATATGATTCATGGTTTCGTCAATCTGGCTTTCTACTTCCGCCTCAAAATCCGGAACAATATGTATTTCTTCACCGCACTCTGCGCAGTACATCTTCCCTTCGGGAAGCTCTGCTCCACACTTAATGCATTTCATAAGTGAAGTACCTCTTCTATCTATTTTAGAATAATCCCGTAATTACACCGTCATCATCCACATCAATATTGTATGCGGCCGGATTCTTAGACAATCCCGGCATTGTTGTAATGGCTCCGGTCAGTACCACTACAAATCCTGCACCTGCGGACACGTAAACTTCACGAATATTCATTTCAAAATTCGTCGGTCTTCCAAGCTTCGCAGGGTCATCAGATAAGGAATACTGGTTCTTGGCCATACATACAGGCAAATTACCAAAGCCTAAAGCTTCTAATTTCTCCAGCTGCTTTAAGGCTGCCGGTGCAAAGCTTACGCCATCTGCTCCGTAAATTTCCTTGGCAACGGTTTCAATCTTTTCCTTTAACGGAAGCTCATCTTCATATAAAACTTTAAACTTGCTTTCCTTAGTTTCCAAAGTTTTAAGTACTTTCTCAGCTAAAGCAATACCGCCTTCGCCGCCCTTTGCCCAAACTTCTGCCAGTGCAAATTCACAGTTTCTTTCTTCACAGAACTTCTGTACATAATCAACTTCTGCCTGTGTATCTGATACAAAAGCATTCAAAGTAACCACTACCGGCACTCCGAATTTCTGTAAGTTTTCGATATGCTTCTCCAGATTCACAATACCTTTTGCCAATGCATCCAGGTTTTCATTGTTCAGGTCAGCCTTTGCCACGCCACCATTGTATTTTAAAGCACGAATGGTCGCTACCAAAACAACTGCATTCGGCTTTAATCCTGCCTTACGACACTTTATATCAAAGAATTTCTCTGCGCCCAAATCTGCACCAAAACCGGCTTCGGTAATACAGTAGTCCGCCATCTTTAATGCAGCTTTTGTTGCAATAATAGAGTTACATCCATGGGCAATGTTCGCAAACGGACCACCGTGAATTAACGCAGGCGTATGTTCCAAGGTCTGAATCAGGTTCGGTTTCAAGGCATCCTTAAGGAGCGCAGCCATAGAGCCTACTGCCTTTAGCTGTCCGGCTGTTACCGGTTGACCGCTATAGTCATATGCCACCACCATACGTGACAATCTTTCCTTCAAATCCTTCATATTTTCAGAAAGACACAATACTGCCATAATTTCTGTTGCAACGGTAATAACAAAGTGGTCTTCACGAACTACGCCGTCCATCTTGGCACCCAGTCCCACTACTACATTACGTAATACTCTGTCATTCATATCCAGACAACGTTTCCAAACAACACTTCTGGTATCAATATTCAATTCATTTCCCTGCTGAATATGGTTATCCAACACTGCAGCCAGAAGATTATTTGCACTGGTAATTGCATGGAAATCTCCCGTAAAATGCAGGTTTAACTCTTCCATAGGTACTACCTGGGAATAACCACCGCCGGAAGCACCGCCTTTAATACCAAAGCACGGTCCCAGAGAAGGCTCACGAAGAGCAATCACTGTCTTCTTTCCTAATTTGCTGAACGCCTGTCCCAGACCAACACTTACTGTGGTTTTACCTTCTCCTGCCGGCGTCGGATTAATCGCAGTCACCAAAATCAGTTTTCCGTTCGGGTTATTTTCAATTTTCTTTAAGTATTCATTTGAAATTTTAGCTTTGTACTTGCCGTAGAGTTCCAGCTCGTCTGCGTCAATCCCAATATTCTTTGCAACCTCTACAATTGGCTGCATTGTTGCTTCCTGAGCAATCTGAATATCTGTTTTCATAAAGTTAATTCCTTTCTATGGATACTTATATTTATACTACTTCTTCCAACAATTGTTCGAATTGTTCCATACTCATCAAAACTTTTCGTGGCTTGGTACCTTCTTCTTCTCCTACCACGCCATAATCACAAAGCTGGTCCATAATACGGGCAGCACGATTAAAACCAATCTTAAATGCACGTTGCAACATGCCGATAGAGGCTTTATCCTTTTCAATAATAAAACGTCCGGCATCTGCAAAAAGTTCATCTAAACCACTACCGCCACCGGCACCTGATGCACCTGCAACACTACCACCGGAACCACTACCTATACTTCTTATCTTTTCCTCTACATCTTCTGCATAGGTATTACCAAGGGACTGGTTCTTCAGGAAATCTACTACGTCAGCCACTTCCTTATCGGAAACAAAAGCACCCTGAATACGAGCAGGCTTTGGATAACCCTGCGGATAAAAGAGCATATCACCCTTACCCAGAAGCTTCTCTGCACCATTCATATCCAAGATAGTACGAGAATCCACACCACTGGATACCGAGAATGCCACACGGCTGGGCATATTTGCTTTAATCAAGCCTGTAATAACATCCACGCTGGGACGCTGTGTAGCAATAATCAGATGAATACCACAGGCACGGGCCAGCTGTGCCAGACGGCAAATAGCTTCTTCCACTTCTCCCGGTGCAACCATCATCAAATCCGCCAACTCATCTACAATAATGACAATCTGCGGCATCTTGGCAGGTACGTCCTCTTCACCATTTTCACGCATGGTTTCCAGCTTTTTGTTATAGCCTTTCAAATCACGTACATTAAAGTCTGCAAACTTCTCATAACGGTCCTTCATTTCACTTACGGCCCAGTGCAATGCTGCAGAAGCCTTCTTAGGATCCGTCACTACCGGAATCAGCAGGTGTGGAATACCGTTATATACGCTTAATTCTACCACCTTCGGATCAACCATAATCAGTTTTACATCATCCGGGTGTGCCTTGTACAAAATACTCATAATCAAAGTATTGATACATACCGATTTACCTGAACCTGTCGCACCTGCAATCAGCATATGCGGCATCTTGGCAATATCTGCCACCACTACCTGACCGGCAATATCCTTACCTACAGCAAAAGCAATATTGGAAGGGAATTCTTTAAATTCCTTTGTTTCGAACAAATCTCGTAAGGCCACTGCCATATTTTCTTTATTGGGCACTTCAATACCAATCGCTGCTTTACCCGGAATCGGTGCCTCAATACGGATATCTGTAGCCGCCAGATTCAGCTTAATATCATCTGCCAAAGATACTATTTTACTTACTTTTACACCCTGTTCCGGCTGCATTTCATAACGGGTTACACTGGGTCCCTGACTAATATCGGTAATTGTAACCTTAACGCCAAAGGTATTGAGTGTCTGCTGCAGGCGCATTGCTGTTTCTTTCAGCTCCTGGGTGTTATCCGCACTGCTTCCGCTTCCCTTTTGTAAACGTGACAGCGGCGGGAAAATATATTTCTTCGGCACCTTCTTTTCTGCAGCCTCTATATCCTTGGATATCTGCATGTCACTTGCCGAAACTCCCGGTGCTGGTGCCGGCGCCGGTTTTGCAACCGGTCGTTTTCTTTCAATTCCTTCTGTATGTTCAGTATGTACACGAATCTGTCCGGTTGAAGGATTTTGTACCGGTGAAACAGGTTCCTTTATAATAGCCGGTTCTTCTGCCTCCATAGACAAATTCTCTTCCTGCACTTCCTGAATATTCAGTTGATGAGCACTTCGAATACGGATTTTATCAAAATCAAAATCTGATGCATGTGAACTATCATGTACCGGTTCTTCTGCGTTTTCCGCTTTTTTCTCTTCCATATACGTAATCTCATGGATATCATCCCTTCGCCGGATAGCATCCTTCTTCGGGATAGTCGTATCCATGGCCACACCGGTTACTTTCTTATCCATACGCAGAATCTTTTCGTTTTCTTTTTCTTCTGCCTGTACACGACGTTCATTCTCCCGCTCTTCTTCGCGCATACGGCGCTCCACTTCTTTACGGGCTCTGTCTTCTTCCTTCTTTACTCTGTTTTCTTCCTGAATCAGCCGACGCTGCTGTGCATATTCTTTTCGACGTTGCGAATCTTCCCTGCCCTTTTCCAGCATACGGGACCCGCCGTCTTTCACACCGCTAATTAAAGATCTTTCTGTCATCAGAATAAAGCTGACTGCTGCACAAAGCACCACTACCAGAATTGTACCGACAAACTCCAGATATTTATATAATATATAAGTCAGACTTCCGGCGAAAATACCTCCGCCGTTTTTTCCTGTTTTACAATTATTATATATTGCCTTAAAATCATATTCTGTCATGTTGGAAGCATTATGTGCTATTAAGTCACACACAATGCCTATCATAAGAAACAGTACAATACCGGAAATCAGCTTACGTACAGCATGTGGATTGCCGGTATTTGCATACCAAAACGTAACTGCTATAAACAATACCACCGGTACTACATAGGCGGTCAGGCCAAACAAACCAAACAACACTCCGCTGATGGCATTACCTACCACACCGATAATTCCAAAATTACATAAAAATAATATTACCATTAACACAAAGAAAATAATCAGACCGATTTCGTCCAGCATTTCACTCTCTTTGCGATATTCTGCAGCAGTGGGTTTTCTGGTCGATGTTCTTGTTGAAGATGATTTGCCTGATGTCTTCTTCGTTGTATTCTTTCTGGTTGAATTTGAAGATGATGTTCTTCTCTGGGAAGATGTTGCCATATCATCTCTCTCCTTTACTCAATATTATAACCAGTTTATTATATCATTTTTTCTTCATAATGTCATCCATTAATCTTTTTTATTTCATAAGTTTGCGAAGCTTTTTTACCGCCTTGTCAATTCCGCCCGGGTCTTTGACACTTTCATTTTCTCCACTTTAATACAAAGCCCTTATTTAAGCCAACTATGGCTTATTTTTTTGTCAAATTTTATGTTTTTATGCGTGCTCTTTTGTACTCTTTGTGTTATAATATAAATATACCTTT
>JBGVKL010000041.1:0-2361 GCA_045123675.1 Acetatifactor sp.
GGCCGCCCATATGGGCGGCCTTTTTGTACCTGCAGGAAATGTTGCAAAACCGGAACAGCTGTGCTCTACTCGACTTATCACATTCCCGTTTTGCGCCGAATCCGGGCGAAAGGGAATGGCGCATGAGGAGATGACAGAAAATGATTAAAATACTGTTCGTATGCCACGGCACTACCTTAATCGACTGACTTATGCCCCGATATTCCACGATAAATCACCTTTTGGCATCTGTTTTACTACCAATTTACTACTTTTCGAGTTCCGATATGATAACTGAACAAAACAGCAGTCCTGCAGAGGCACCTCAAAAGTGCTATTTGCGGGACTGCTTTTTGTTTGTCTGCCATTTTATCCCAAAGTTTTGTTGCTGTGACAAGTTCGACAAATCATGGCTTCAAGGATACAATGAGAACATAGAAAACGAAGGAGGTTGAGCAGTGGAAATACAATATATCCGTAATGGTGATTATGATATCCCAGACATACAGAGTTCGGAAGAAATACGGCCCATCGGCAAGTGGGGGCGGATGCACCGGGATTACCTGAAAGAACACCATCCCATACAATACAATCTACTGGCTCTGTCCGGTAACCTTCATACTTATCTTGCTGATCTGGACGAGCAAGCACAGGATCGTCTTGAGCTCATCATGGAACAAATGAAGATTGCAGAAGGAGTGACAGAAGAATTGAAAGCGACTGATCCAATGACATGGATAGGAAGTATGAACAACATACGCAACCGGGCAGAGGAGATGGTTCTCAGGGAACTGGTCTATGGGGAGGCGATGGTATGAGTGTCTTGGAAGAATTTTGGTATGGCAATCTCGATCCGGCAGAATATGATGCCAGCCCCAGTGAAGAATATAAGGAGTTTATCCGTCTGATTAGCCGGAATGAAGAAAAGTTGGTTGCAACCATGACAGATGAGCAGAAAGACCTGTTCTCCAGATACCAAGACTGTGTGCGGGAATTTCAGGCTATGGCAGAGTGTTTGCTGTTCCAGAATAGCTTCCGCTTGGGAGCAAGGATGATGCTGGAGATCATGGAAACTGACATTGTGAATTACAGTTTCAGATAACAACCATTACATATAAAAGCAAGATAGCAGCAACCCGCGCCTGTGCGAAAAGTGCCGGTGTGGGTTGTGTTTCTTGAACTGGAATAAATAGCTAAAATAGCCGATGTAAAATTATGCAAAGTCACAAAATGTTCATTTTTGTCATTTCCATGATTGACATGAATTATTCCACGTGCTAAAATTTTGTAAAGAAATGTTGGAATGTTACCGGTAAGGCGGGCTTGACCAACTCTATTTGGTATCTCAGGGTTGGGGTATTGGATGGAGCTGGTTATTTTTTTACGCAAAATTGGGGTGAGCGTGAAAATGAGGATCAAAAAAATCATTAACAATAATATTCTTTGTGCTGTGGATGATAAAGGTAATGAACTGATTGTTACCGGACGTGGCATTGGATTTCAGCGCCATAGGGGCGAGACCATTGACACCGCACTGATTGAGCGTACCTACCGTATGGAAGAGAAAACCGGACAGAGAAAATTGCGGGAATTGGTTGAGAAGATTCCCATTGAGCATCTTTCCCTGACGGAGGGCCTCATCAAGCATATTACCTCTCAAATTCCCCAAAAACTGAATGAATCTCTGCTGATCACGATGGCAGATCATATCAGTTTTGCCATTCTTCGGAAGGCACAGGGTGTAGAGTTCAGCAATCCGCTGAAGGGACCCATTATGTGTTACTATCCTACGGAATATCATCTGGGTCAATATTGCCTTAGGGTGATTCGGGAACAACTGGGTGTTACCCTTCATGAAGATGAGGCCGCTTTTATTGCACTGCATATCGTGAATGCGGAGTTGAATACGAACATGAGCGAGATGTATCAAATCACCCAGCTCATTGAAGGAACCATTTCCGTTGTAGAATATTTCTATCAGAATCAGTTTGACCGGGAATCTCTGGATTTCAACCGATTTGTGGTTCATCTTCGTTACTTTGCCCAGCGTCTATTCCAAAATCAGATTATGGAGGATTCCCAGGGTGAACGGGATGAAGTGTTCCGTCAGCTGATCATGAAAAACTGCAAAGAGCATTATAAATGTGCCCAGTGTATTGCAGATTACATCAAGAATACCTACCAAAAGGATCTGTCTGATGAAGAACTGACCTACCTGACGATCCACCTGAAGCGGATCAATCTGGGGTCAGACCAATAGAATATCTGCCTCCTGTAGGATCAGGGTGCTGGGATAGTTATCACACAGACAATTCGTGAGCTAAACCCATATCAAGGACGTAAGATGCATATTACGCCCTTGGTATGGGTTTTTATATATAT
>JBGVKL010000042.1:0-2003 GCA_045123675.1 Acetatifactor sp.
TTGTGGGGCATGGCGATCTGTTGTCTTCTTCATGAGTGTTGCGTAAGTGGAGAGAAAGCGCGTTTTGCCAATGCGCTGAATCTCGTCAAATGACTTATACCGCTTAATAAAGAGCATTAAGGCGCTTTTTTCTGGATTTCGACTTTTAAGTGCGAGAATTTTCGTGATTCCGGGCATGGTTTGGTCCAGCAGGTTAATCAGTTGAACTTTGAGTTTTGCTACGAAAGCGATCCGTTGGTCGTACTGCCTGGACAGAAATTTGAGGTCTTCATATTTCTGCTCCATGAAGCTGTAGGGCACAAGCTTATAGGATTTCTCCAAGGCATAGGTTGCGATACGAAGGGCATCCTTCTTATCCGTCTTTGCTTTATGGATCTCCACATCACCGTATTTCTTCATCTGATACGGGTTGACAACGCACACCGGAAAGCCTTCATCCTGAAGCTTTTTCAGAACAGGATAATGATAGTGTCCGGTGTACTCCAGCAGGATGGTTACAGGCTCGTCAAAGGCCTTTAACCGGGATACGAGAGCATTCATTTCCGGCTGATTATGAGCCATATTGAATGGTGTTGCCAGAACAGTACCATAGGAATCCAGAATGGCAACGGTGCTCTTGGATTTTGAAACATCGATTCCAACAGCAATCATGATGATCCTCCTCTGTGAATGATATTGATCGGTTCCAGCTCTTCAAAATTCATTCAGATTGGTGCGTTAAACGGGAGCAGCATGCCGTCCCAACTAGCTAAATCGAATGCAGAATGATGAAGGATGGCTGACACATTTGTCTGCGGGTGTGGTGTCCCAATTGGAAATTCCGTCAGGCCGACCTCCTTCATCATATAAGAAAAGCGAAGGCTGTTAAACCTTCGCTTTTATATTACCAATTGGAATTGGTCATTTGATAAAGCAAACAATCATTGGTCAACTACAACCCAATCTTCTACATTTGCATTTCGTTCATTAGAGAATACTTCCATTACATTGATACATACATCTATACTGATATTAGGAATTTTGTCCAGTTCAATTTCCTTATGTGTCATAGGGTCAACATCTAACACATAATAAGTGTCACCAACAATACCTATCACATTATCATTATGAAAACCAAGGATTAGCGGGGTGTTCTCGTTTGTTAGGGACATAATACTATTTAATTGATTGACCAAAAACGGCGAAGCCTTGCTTCCTATTTCATTCTCCCCAAGTCGTTCATAAACTTGGTATCCACTTACAATTACTCCATTCAAAATAACAGGGTAATACACGATACGATTGATTTGTCGTTGGTTATCAAGTTGGAACATTTCAATTCCCTTACCCAAGTAGACGGCATCACTTTGTTCTTGTGTCCACTGGGCATCACAAAAAGAGGGAAAATTTTCTTTGGCATATGCATCAAACATTGTTATGTCTGACGAGGTTGTAGCATAAAAAGGGGTATTCCATTCCGTATTCATTACCCATTGAGGTATTTGATTGCTAATTGTCTGTTGATTTCTATTGTCAACCAACTCCCCTATAGCCAATGAATTGGCAGACATACTCGAATTGCATCCGGCTAAGAGTAGAGTTAAGCATAGAAATATGGTTATCAATCTTTTCACATAATCACGCTCCTCGTTTTTTTATTATACCATGATGAAGAAAGGTTGAGAATATTCTTCATAAAATCTTAAATTATAAATTTGTTATTATATATTTCAACGCAGAAAAATAGGCTCATTCCATCTCTGGAACAAGCCTTTAAAAATTGTATTGAATTTCGGAGCAATTCTTCACTATTCAGCTACCGTTTGAATGGAGATGTAGATTTATACATCCGAAATGTAGATTTATACACGCTTTTTATTCAGACACACAATTCCGAAAAGGGACATAATTTAAAAGAAGGGGATTGACAGCCCATTTTAATAGATGTATTATCTTACTCCGGAAGGCAAAGGCGTCTTTTATGTAAAAATGCATAAAAGATGTTTTTGCCTTTTTGTGGTCAT
>JBGVKL010000043.1:0-1894 GCA_045123675.1 Acetatifactor sp.
CATCATCTGTGATATCAAAACACTGGTGATATACACAGGCATCTCCCAACTGTTCCACAAGCTCCTTCATTTTCTGCTCACTTCTTCCGCAAAGTGCCAAATCATATTCCCTGGAAAGCAATAATGCAAGTGCTTTTCCAAGTCCATCTGTTGCACCTGTAATTACTATCTTTTTTCTCATGACAATCTCCCTAATAAATCAAGTCTTTTTTCCTTTAAAATAAAGGTTTTTTTAGTTTCTATCTCAGATAAATGAGCAACTGTCATGGATATTTCTCTGTATCTGGTACGAAAATAGCTGGTTTTGGGTATACGAAATAAAACGTCTTCTCTGTTCCGTTTTAAATGGCCTTGTGTATGCCCTTCCATCTATGGCTGCGCACCTCCCGTGTCTACCAGGATCATCACTTCGTGAGTCCTAACTTCCTTCGTCCCGCCTATCCATAATCCGGGTGTCAGCTTAGCTCCTTTACAGGGTCATGCCCTCCGGAAAATATTCCTGCCGACTACTTGCTCATTCTTTGTTTTATTACTGACTTGCTTCCTGTAACAGCACTTTTTAAGCGGACGTTACCCATTACATTCTGCTTCGTTTGCCTTTTCAGGCTGGTTACTTCCTGTGTTTTATGCTGCAAGTATCTGTGGTCTCTTTATATCCTGCAACATCTTTGCTCCGTCATAGGCTACACCTTTTGTTAGTATCGTATAAAAGATTCTAAGTGCTTTACAGGCAACCGCTATGACTGATTGCATCTTCTTTAACGGATTCTCTTTTCTGGTTCTATAATACCGGTGTACTTCTTTAAATTCTTCATTCCTTGCGATCAAGGATATGGCTGCCTCATACAGTACATATCTGAGTCGTTTACGCCCTCTATAACTGATATGGCTCTCGCCTTTATGTTTTCCTGAACTACACTCTACAATGGCATATCCTGCCAGCTTTTGCAGTTGCTTTGGATCATCAAAACGTGTGATGTCTCCTACTTCTGCAACAAATCCGCTTACTGTTTTCAATCCAATTCCTTTGATTTCCAACAGCTTATCTATATAAGGAATCTCTGACAGCTTTTGTTCTATCATGCTCATCAGTTCTTCCTCTCTTTTACGGTAGATTTCATAATCATTCAATAGATTTTTCAATTCGATTCTCGCACTGTCAGGTGCTTCCTGACTTCCAATACTGTGTTCTGCAGCCGTTAACAGGGTCTTTGCCCTCTTTGGTCCAGCCGCTCTTATCTTAGCATCCCGCCAGATTTTATTGATCCCATCTACACCCAGTTTTACGATATCCTGTGGCAAAGGTGCCTCTTTTAATACCATAAGACCACTCACTGAATCCGGATTTTTATAAACGTCTTTGATTTCCGGAAAATAAATACTGAACCATCTTGCGATGCGATTCTTAATCCGTGTGATTTCTTCTTGGGTTTGTAATCTGAGATTTGAAAGACTCCGAATCTCAGCATAAATACCAGTTGGTATATATGGATATGAAAATCTTCCTTCATTTACCAGAGCCGCAATTGTCTTTGGATCCTTACGGTCATTTTTGTTTGGATTGTTGTCATCCAGCTCTTTTGACTTCTTTACATGATGCGGATTTACATGAACCGGTTTCATTCCGTTGTCCTGCAGGTACGCTCCCAGATTGAACCAATAGTGTCCCGTTGGCTCCATTCCCGGAATCACAACGTCTTTTCCATGTTTCTCTGCGATATCCTCCATCCATGCTTTGAAAGTCACAAAGCCAGCTTCATTATTGCTGAATTCCAAAGGCTTTTTTGAATACTCATAATTACGCCAGTCAAATGCTCTTGCAAAGTGAGTTTCACTTCCTACATCAATCCCAACAATTAAAGTCTTTTCCGTAATGGATTTAATTTTTGCGTTC
>JBGVKL010000044.1:0-26990 GCA_045123675.1 Acetatifactor sp.
GAATTGCTCAAGCGTAAGATTGTAAGCTGCGTTATCAATGCCTCGTTCATGGAAAACACCTCCATAAACAAGGTATCATAAGCGTTAGGATTGTACATTTTTATTTTCCATAAAATGTACATTTAAATAGTATCATTTACACTGCAGACAGCCTTTAATAACAAGAAACTCCGTGAACTAGGATATCCTACATTCACAGAGTTCTATTTGGAAATATGTGAAAACTAGAGAACCGCCGTATACCGAACGGTACGTACGGTGGTGTGGGAGGTCGGTAGATAAAATAATTATCTGCCTCCTACCCGATTTGTTAAACAGAGCCAGTCAATATGTATCCCGATATTGGAGGTGGAATTAACTATTGGAACTTGAAGAATATATTAAGGATGGCTTTGATGATTCGTTAAGAGATTATATTCAGTCGGAAGAATATGTCTCAGCAAAGCAGCAGGAGAGAAGAGCGCTGGCATATTTAGAAAGTTTACTCACCAAGGACCAGCAGCAGGCATTTCATTCATTCCTGGATGCAGCCACAAGTTGTAATAGTATGCTTTTATCAGAAGCGTACATGCATGGAGTGGTAGAAGGTATAGCACTTAGAAATAAAGTAGTATCAGAATAGGTAGTAAAGAGACCGGCTTTGATTCCCTTTTGAGCTGGTTTTTCTTTGCAGATTTGGAGGCATTATGGCAGGATTCAAACCGGGCGATAAAGCCTATATTGTAGAAAATAACAGAATAGTACGCCAGTGTACTGTTGTGAGAATAAGCGCTGGCATGCATCTGATTCGTTTTGAAAATGGTGGTGGAATTCAAGTAAAAAGGCATAGATTGTTTACTTCCCAGGAAGAAGCAGAAAATAGTGTGCCTGGAGTAAAGAAAGAGAAGAAGTCCACCGGATACAGATCGCCATATGATTATATGCATTAAAATATAAACCCGACTGGTAGTTATAATACTGGTCGGGCTTTTTGCTAAAATTTTAAAGGAAATGATTCTGTTAGGACTTCATCAATAATTTTGTGACGTTCTTCAATTTCCTTTTCAAGTTCTTTATCATATTCCTGTTTTTTCTCAAAGGTCCATTCAAATGAATAGTAGTTGTCTACGCATTCTTGAAGGATGTCAATGATAGCAGGAAGGCTTTTTTTCTTGTATGACTGATAGTACATTTTAACAATCTTTTGACTGGCTTCAAGTGCTAAACGTGTACTGTATTTATTTTCTCTCATGTCTTCGATTACATCTTTAAGGGTATTAAGAGGAAAGCCATATACACATCTGTCTTTGAATTGATAACTAAAGTGAGCTGAATTCTTGAATGCTGGATTCAGCGTTTTACCATTTGGTACAAGAAAGTAATTTGTAATAATTCCATCACCTTTCCATTTAGGGCAGGAATAGTGCTGAGTGGTGATTTCTATATGGTATTTCGCTTTACATTCATCGCACTGTATTACTTCGCCCTCATAACCATCACGTGTTCTATTCCAATCATCCATTTCATAATAATAAGTACGAATAACCTTACCCTTGCCGCAAGCGCAGGTGGCTTGTTGGAGATCTTCTCTCATTCTCTCGTAACTCATAGAACAAAACTCCTTTCGTATATTCACTAATTAAGCCCGACTAGCTAATTTGTAACTAGCCGGGCCTTTGATTAGCATTCTCTTTCCATATCGCCAAGTACGCGTTTGCTATGGGACATGCCAAGCACTACGCCTCGGTGATAGGCTTCTTTTGCTGTTGCAATGCCACGATCCTCAAGGGCATTGATTAAAATATCTAATTTTTTCTGGTACTCTGGAATGTCGAGAATTCTACGAACTTCGAAATACATATTGTTTATTTCCCAACCTTCCTCTCTATAGGTATCGGACTCCATATGGGTTTTCATTGTATCGTCGAAGGAGTCCTTGATACAGTCTTCTAAGTCAAATTTCATGATGATTTTACCTCCATCAAATTATGCTGTTAATAAAGTTACCTTGTTATAGCAATAATTGTCTGAGGAATCATCACTGCCTCGGTCTTGATTTCGAAGCAAATAGGTTTTTCGAATGAGCCGGGTATGCTCATGAAAATCTATGATAAGTGACTTTACACATGGATTTGGACATAGTATGATTACCTGCTTTACTTCGAGCAGGAGATTATGTTCTTTCCTTTCTTCTCGTCTTTCTAAAAATTCTTTAAAGTGGGCAACAAGCCAATGCCATAAGTTGTGCATTGTCTCATGCATGCGTTCGTGCATGGCTGTAACTGTTTCTGAAATAAGTCCGCCAACGCCTGCAAATAAATCGACAGCGCTCATAATAGCTGCGGTGATACCACTTAAGTCAAAAGTACGTCTTACAACTTCCGTCGTTTCACTGATGATTTCAATAGTAGAGCTAACAGGCTCAACAATCTCAGCGACTGCAGAAGCAGTCTCAATAATTGGTTCTAATGCTGAAGATACTACGCTTGCAGCTTCAACGACACTTGACATGTCAACGGTATTTGCGATGGTTTCCTGAACCACTCTTGCTGATTCGTATACTTGCTCGTAAGGGGCAAGAGAAGCAGCGATGGCCTGCATCGGTTTTAAACTATCTGCAATAGCCTGCATAGGTCTTAAGCTGTCTGCTATTCGATTTATGTTGTCAAAATATGTCTCATCCATAATATAAATTCACCTCGCTTTCCGGATAGAATGCATGTTTGTTTGTACCATTTAATTATACATTACTACATCTAGTATTTCAAGTGAATATAAATACACAATATCTTGTGTTTTATCCACTTGTTATCCACAGAGTTATACACATACCTCTAAAGAGGGGAAAAGGACCGGTAAGGATAAAGGGTAGTTATCCTTACAAGTCCTAATACTATGCTGCCTGGAACAGCTCAATAATCTCCAGCTCAAATGGTAAGTATTCGCGTGGACCAAAACGAAGCCATTTCTGGAAGTAATCAAATAAAAAGATTGAAGCAGTACGAGAAGTTTCAAATGTGACTTCTACATCTTCAGGTCGTTCACACTTTGAAATATTTATCAAAGGTGGATTTGCAATTGCATATTTTGCGAAAAATTCTGCTTCGGCTTCTTCAATTGCATTAAGAGAATCATCCGGGTTATCGTGGTGGCCAAGATATATATGGCCAATTTCATGGAGAATAGTCCAGCGCATTCTACCAATAATAGCTCTGTCATTATAATAGATAACGTATTGGTTCATGCCGGTAACAGGGTTAAACTCCACTTTTGAATAACCGTCTTGATCAATGCCAAGAGCCTCGATGTATTCTTCTGGTGAAAGAGAAGAGTATGGTCTTAATACGTAATACAGTTTTTGTGCGATTGCAAAGCAATCAATTGGGTAGGTGTGAATTTCACATTCTTCATATAAGAAGAGAACCTCTTTTTTGATTTCATCACACCGTTCATCACTAAGTAGACTTCTGCTCATCAAAAATCCTTTCTAGGACTCTGAATCGAAAAGTGCATTAACAAGATCTGCTTTCTGCTTTTGTGACCAGTTTTTTGCGTTGCGAGCAATTGCACGCTGGCAACGATAATACTCAAGTTCAGGATCGCCTTCTTTGGTTTCCTGTCCCATAAGGTCTTCAACAGTTGTGTGAAGTGCATTAGCAATGTTCACTACAATAGGTCCCTTTGGAGTACGTTCGCCTTTGACGTATCTGGACATAGAAACTTCAGTCACTCCGACTTGTTCTGCAAGTTCTCGTTGTGTGAGTCCATTTTTTTGTAACAAATCAGAAATTCGGCTTCCTAAAATATTGTTTGTCATTTTTGTTTTCCTCGTTTCTAAATAAGATTTGCATATGCTCTGCGGGCACTTTCATGGTCAGCATCTTTGGCATCTTGCAGTGTTTGGCCTACTTGTTCATTCATTTACTGAGGTCTTTTATAAGTAGTAATTGTTTGCCTCTTTTCACATTTTAATTTCAGCTCTAACTGGATTGCTCTTGACTGGCTCTATTTCTTAGCCTATCTACAGTAGTCATACAAATATAGTTTGCATTCATTCGTAGTTTTCATTAATTAAAATAATTGTACGAATTTCTGATTTACCAAAAGTATAACAGAACTTACCAAATGTGTCAATAAGGAAAAATAATTGGAAAACATAAAAATGAAAGAAATGGCTTAAAATAAAGGCTTTGTGTGTATAAAATATATTTTTGACTAACCAAACGGATAAAATAGTATTGACAACTTACCATTTGGTTTAGTATGATATGTACATCTTAAACGAAAGGAGATGTAGCGATGAATGTTCGAATGCTTAAAGCAAAACGCGTTGAGCGTAACCTTCGTCAGAAGGATTTGGCCAGTGCCTTGGGCATCACCGAGAAGGCAATGTGCCATAAAGAATGTAGCGAAGACAATAAATTCAAAGCGGCAGAGATGTTAACTCTGGTTGATGAGCTAAATTTATCCTTCGCAGAGTTTGATGCTATTTTTTTTGATCATCAACTTACCAAACGGTTAAGAAGAACAACACAAACAAAACCGACTGGAAAGCAGTAAAGAAAGAAAAAGGAATGAACGATGTCGCGTCGACTTCCCGGAAGATTTGACAGTGAACATTCCAATCAACTTTAGGTCAGTATAACACACTCGACCTGGAAAGGAAAGAATAATTTATGGACAAGATTTTTATTTGCTCCCCATATAGAGGAGACGTTGAAGAGAATCTAAAAAAGGTAAAGCGCTATTGCAGCTACACTGCCTATGACGGAATACCGATAGCGCCGCATCTATACTTCACTCAGTTTTTGGATGATAACTATCCAAGTGACAGATACAGAGGTATCCGCATGGGCCTTGCACTTCTTAAAGAATGTAAAGAAGTCAGAGTTTATGCAGACGAGGTTTCAGAGGGAATGATTGAAGAAATCAAAGAAGCACAGAAGATCAACATTCCTATTAAATTCTACAATTCGGAAATGGAGGAAATTAAGTATGACTCACTCATTATCAATAAGAGAATTGGCATCGGATATCGCCAAATTATCGAAGACACTTACAATCCTGGCAACAGAGCTCGAATCTGCCCCTACGCAGGAACCTGTGAAGGAAGCTGTAGCACCAAAGGAAGCAGTGAAGAAGGAAGAGAAGCCAAAGGAAGCAACAAAGAAAGCAGAAGCGACTGGAGAAGTAGACTCCTCAGAAACTTCAACAGAGGCCACTAAGAATCCAGTAACTATCGAGCAGGTCAGAGCTGTTATGGCTGAGAAGTCACAGGCAGGACTTACCGCACAGGTGAAGGCACTTCTTGAAACCTTCGGTGCAAATAAGCTCTCTGCAGTTAATCCAGAGGATTATGAAGCACTTCTTGAAGCTGCTAAGGAAATCAAATAGGAGGTCGCCCATGAAAGAGATAGAAATTAAGCGTGGCGACATCGTATTTGTCGAGAACCCTAATAAAAAGCCTCGTGGGCATGTTGTTTGTGGTAATCACCCTGCGGTGGTTATCCAGAACAACAAGGGCAACGAGCATAGCACCAATATTATCGTAGCTTTTATTACTTCTTCTATGAAGCGCCTGGAAATGCCAACACATATTGTTATCCAGCATTACGATGGCCTTCGCAAGGTATCAGTGGTTCAGGCTGAGCAGCTTGCCACCATTGATAAGGGAGATGTGATTTCAGTTATTGACCACTTATCAGATGCAGATATGGCAAGAGTGGACCAGGCACTTAAGGTTTCGCTTGAGCTTATCACTGCATAGAGGGAGGCACCATGGAAGGTTATGAGAAGAAATTATCAGAAATGAGCAAGACTCAATTCAACGCAGAAATGAAGAAGTATTTTAACGGAAGCGCACCTAAGAGTGAAGTAAAGCACGCCAAGGACTGTATTCATTATGGAAAGTTCAAAGGTGAGTGCGTGGCTCTTGATAGAGCTGATTGTTTAGGCTGTAGCTTCTACAAGACAGAGGAGGAATAAGATATGCCACCAGAGGTACATTCAGTCCTTGGTGCATCGGCTGCTGACAGATGGATGAACTGTACACCATCTGCTCAGCTCACAGCCGGCATGGAGGATGAGACAACAACCTTCGCTGCAGAAGGTACTGCAGCACATGCGCTTTGTGAATGGAAGGTTCGTAAGGCATTAAAAATGAGAGCTGGCAGAAGGCCAACCAGTGATTACTGGACTGATGAAATGGAGGAGTTCACTGATGATTATCGTGATTACATCATGGATTTGGTAGGACAGGCCAAGCAGCATTGTAAGGATCCAGTAACACTTATTGAACAGCACTTAGATTTTTCTTGTTATGTTCCAGATGGTTTTGGAACCGGCGACTTCTTATTAGTAGCTGATAAGGAATTAAATGTAGTGGATTTCAAGTATGGAAGGGGCGTGGCTGTGTATGCAGATCATAACCCGCAGATGATGTTATATGCGCTGGGTGCATTAAATCTGTTTGATTGTTTGTATGACATTGAGCAGGTAACGATGACAATTTTCCAGCCAAGATTATCAAGCATTAGTACTTGGACCATTTCAACTACAGAGCTTTATCAGTGGGCGGAGGAAGTATTAAAGCCAAAGGCAGAGCTTGCAGCTAAGGGTGAGGGCGATTTCGTTTCAGGCTCTTGGTGCAGATTTTGTAAAGCAAGAAATACTTGTCGTGCCAGGGCAGAGAGCTTTTTGGAGCTTGCCAGAATGGAATTCCAGCCACCAGCACTTTTATCTGATGAGGAAGTTGCAGAGGTTATGGAAAAAGCAGACGAGCTTAGCAAATGGGCCAGCGATGTTATGGCTTATGCGCAGGCTGAGGCTATTGAAAATGGTAAGCACTGGAATGGCTACAAGTTAGTCGAAGGCAGATCAGTTCGTAAGTTTTCTGATGAAGCAAAGGTAGAAGCTGCAGCAAAGGAAGCAGGATATACAGACATTTATAACAAGTCACTTATAACCCTGACCGCTTTTGAAAAGCTCATGGGTAAGGAAGCCTTCGCTGAGATTTTGGGACAATATGTTACCAAGCCAGCGGGCAAATTAACACTCGTTCCGGTGAGTGATAAGAGACCGGAAGTATCAGTAAACACAGTAAACGATGAATTTATGGAGGATTAGTAAAATGGCTAAGATTATGAACGGTAACAGAGTAGTAACAAATGAGGTAAGACTTTCATACGCAAATGTATGGGCACCAAAGAGCATCAACGGATCTGATGAGAAGTATTCGGTTTCTATCATTATTCCTAAGAGCGACACAGAGACAATCGGACTTATCAATAAGGCAATTGACCAGGCTATCAATGATGGTATTGCAAAGTTCGGTGGCAAGAAGCCTAACAAGGCAGCACTTAAGTTACCTCTTAGAGACGGTGATGTGGAGAAGGATGATGAAGCCTACGAGGATGCATATTTTATCAATTGTAATTCCAAGACAGCACCTCAGATTGTGGATTTGAATGGTATGCCTATCACAGATGAGACTGAGGTTTATAGCGGTTGCTATGCAAGAGTATCAATCAACTTCTATGCGTTTAACACAAATGGAAATAAGGGTATTGCTTGTGGCCTTGGTAACATCCAGAAGACCGGTGACGGTGAGAGCTTAGGTGGCGGTAGAGTTTCAGCAGCAGATGACTTTGGTAGTCCTGCAGGTGATGACTTCTTAAACTAAGCAGCAGTTATTAACAATTGAATTAGGAAGCCCGGAGGCATAGTCCTCTGGGTGATTCCTATCAACCACTTAATTTATAAGAAAGGTGATAGAAAGATGAAAAGAATAAATATTGATATAGAAACTTATAGTGAAGCAGATCTTACAAAGTCGGGAGTTTACAAGTATGTAGATAAAACCTCCGGCTTTGAAGTTCTGCTTTTTGGTTATTCAGTAGATGGTGGTCCAGTTACAGTTATTGACCTGGCTCGTGGTGAAGAAATACCAGAAGATATCCTGACAGCACTTACAGATAATACGGTCCTTAAATACGCCTTCAATGCTCAGTTTGAGCGTGTATGCCTTGGTGCTTATTTAGGAACATATCTGGAACCAGAGAGCTGGCGCTGTACTATGGTAGCTTCCTTGTATTTAGGACTTCCGGGTTCATTGGCGCAGGTTGGTGCAGTGCTTGGAGTCGAAAAGCAGAAGCTAGAGTCTGGTAAGGATTTGATTAAATACTTCTCAATTCCATGCAAGGCCACAAAGACGAATGGAGGTCGCACCAGGAATCTTCCAGAGCATGATATTGAAAAGTGGGAGCAGTTCGTAGCCTACAACAAGCGTGATGTTGAAACTGAAATGGAGATTTTTACAAGAGTGAACTTATTCCCGGTTCCAGATTTTCTTTGGAAGCAGTATGCAGAGGACCAGCGCATCAACGATTTAGGTATTGAGCTTGATATGGATTTAGTTGAAAAGGCTATCGAATGTGATGAGGAGTCCAGGGACAGATACTTAAAGAGAGCTCAGCAGCTTACCGGACTTGAAAATCCAAACTCACCTATCCAGTTAAAGGAATGGATTCAGTCAAAGGGTGTGGAAATGGACAGTCTTGCAAAAGCAGAGGTGGCAGCAGTTCTTGATAATGCTTCTGGTGAAGTGAAAGAAGTATTAGAGCTTCGTCAGCTTCTTGCTAAGTCCTCAGTTAAGAAATATGCAGCTATGGAGAATTGCCGCTGCACAGATGGTAGAGCACATGGACTTTTACAGTTCTATGGCGCTAACAGAACTGGCCGCTGGGCTGGGCGACTTATTCAGGTGCAGAACCTTCCACAGAATCATATACCTGATTTGAAGGTGGCCAGGGACTTAGTAAAGAGTGGTTGCTTTGAAGCGGTAGAGCTTTTATATGATTCCATTCCGGATACCTTATCACAGCTTATTCGTACAGCCTTTGTACCGCGTAGCGGTTGCAAGTTTATCGTAGCCGACTTCAGTGCGATTGAGGCTAGAGTAATTGCATGGCTTGCAGGGGAAAGCTGGCGCCAGGAGGTATTTAAGGAAAATGGTGATATCTATTGTGCTTCAGCTTCACAGATGTTTGGTGTTCCGGTTGAGAAGCATGGTGTCAATTCAGAGCTTCGTCAGAAGGGTAAGATTGCAGAGCTTGCTTTAGGTTATGGCGGCGGTGAAGGCGCTATGAAATCAATGGGTGCCTTGGATATGGGACTTACAGAGGAAGAATTAAAACCTATCGTGGATAGCTGGAGACAGAGTAATCCGAACATTGTAACGCTGTGGTGGGATATTCATAAATGTGTTATCAAAGCAGTTCGTGATAAGCAGATGCAGGAATATAAGTGTTTGAAGTTCTCTTATGAGAAGGGGATCCTTTTCATTCACTTACCAAGTGGTAGACGCTTAGCCTATGTGAAGCCTTCCATTTATAGAAACGAATATGACAGAGACGAGATTTCTTATATGGGTGTAGATGCTTCAAAGAAGTGGGGCTCTATTAGCTCATATGGTCCGAAGTTTGTCGAGAACATTATCCAGGCGTTGAGTAGAGATATTTTGGCTGAGGCTATGAGCAGACTCTTGGCAGCGGGATACAAGATTGTAATGCATGTACATGATGAAGCTGTAATCGAGGCACCTATTGATGCCAGTCTTGATGAGGCTTGTCAGATTATGTCGATAGCACCTGATTGGACACCGGGCCTGATTCTTAATGCGGCAGGTTATGAGTGTGAATTTTATCAGAAGGATTAAGGAGGAAAGTTCAAATGAATGAAGCAATAAAAGAATTAAATACAATTAAGGCGCGCATTCCACAGCAGACCTATCGCACCATTATCGGTCAGATGCGTGCTGGCGATTTAGGTGGTGCAACTGTTGGTATTGAGCGTTTGAAGAAGAAGTTAGCAAAGGAGGATGCAGCCAATGAGAATCGCAGTAGGAAATAGTCGAATGGACAAGAAGTGGAAGAATAAAGATATGAGCTGGGAGGACTTTAAGGCTAAGTGTTCTCAGACAATTCGTACCACTGAAACTGTATCTGAATACAGAAAAATGAGTAAGCCTGCACAGGACAATGCCAAAGACGTCGGTGGTTTTGTAGGTGGCGCTCTTAAAGGCGGTAAGCGTAAGAATGGTTATGTAGAAGGCAGATCTCTGCTTACTTTGGATTTGGACCATGCAGTAGTTGGCGTGTGGGATGCGGTTACTATGCTTTTTGATTTTAAGTGCTTAATGTATAGCACCCATAAGCATACACCAGATGCACCTCGTGTCAGACTTATCATTCCTCTTTCCAGGGAAGTATCTGCAGAGGAATATGCTCCAATTTCCAGAATGGTAGCAAAGGATATCGGTATGGAAATGGTGGATGATACTTGCCATGAAGCAGCCAGACTTATGTATTGGCCTTCCACCTCATCAGATGGTGAGTTCTTATTTGAGTCGCAGGATGGTCCAATGCTTAATCCGGATGTTATCCTTGCTCGTTATAAGGATTGGCATGATACTAGCGAGTGGCCTATGAGCTCACGCCAGTCAGAGATTGTAAAACGTACTATTGCAAAGCAGGCGGATCCACTTGAAAAGGAAGGAATGGTTGGCGCTTTTTGTAGAGCATATTCTATCCAGGAAGCAATCGACACTTTCATTTCTGATATTTATAAGCCTTCTGCTATGGAGGGAAGATACGATTATATTCCTGCAGATAGTAGCGCAGGTGTAGTTATTTATGATGATAAGTTTGCTTACTCACATCATGCAACGGATCCAGCGTGCGGTCAGCTCATGAATGCTTTTGATGTAGTAAGAGTTCATAAGTTTGGAAGCCAGGATGATAAGGCAAAGGTGGATACAACGCCTACCAAGTTACCTTCATATAAGGCAATGGTAGAGCTTGCGATTAAGGATGAAAAGGTAAAGCTGCAGCTTGCAAAAGAGCGTGAGCTTCAGGCAGTAGATGAGTTTAACGACACCAATGATACTAACTGGCAAGCTAAATTAGAGCTTGATAATAATGGTGGTATCAGTGAATCACTTACAAACTTTGTCACGATTTTACGCTATGACCAGCGTCTGCAGGAGATTTGTTATAACGAGCATTCCTGTGGTATTTCTGTAAGAGATAGTGAGCTGTTACCTTGGGAGCCACTTAAAGCTGGCTGGTCTGACGCGGACCTTGCTTCGCTTACTGCTTATTTAGATCGTGTGTATCACATCTTTAGTCCTTCCAAGTTAAAGAATGCTTTGCTTACAGTTACAGCCGAGCGTTCCTTCCATCCAATTAAGGAATATCTGGAGGGATTGCCAGCGTGGGATGGCAAGAAGCGCCTGGAGTCGCTGCTTATCGACTATTTAGGTGCAGAGGATTGTTCCTATGTTAGAGCTGTTACCAGAAAGACTTTAGTGGCAGCAGTTGCAAGAGTGTATGAACCGGGAATTAAGTTTGATACTGTGTTAGTTCTTTCGGGCCCGCAGGGTATTGGAAAGAGTATGTTTTTTGCAAAGCTCGGTGGAGTTTGGTTTTCTGATTCACTTACCATTTCAGATATGAGAGATAAGACCGGCGCTGAGAAGCTGCAGGCTTTCTGGATTATGGAAATTGGTGAAATGAATGGTATTAAGAAGGTTGAAGTTGAGACAGTTAAGAGCTTCTCTTCCCGCCAGGATGATAAGTTTCGTGTGGCTTATGGAACTGTGGTGGAGAGTCATCCACGCCAGTGTATTATTTGTGGCACTTCAAACAGTCAGCATTTCCTTCGTGACGTAACTGGCAACAGACGTTTCTGGCCAGTGCAGGTAACCGGAGAATGTGAAAAGCATCCTTGGCATATGGATAAAGCACTTATTGAACAGTTATGGGCAGAGGCTATGGTCTTATACAATGCTGGAGAGGAATTAATCCTTAAGGGCGATGATGCAGAGGCGGCAGCAGAGAAGCAGCAGGAGGCGTTGGAAAATGATGATAGAGAGGGCTTAGTGCGTGCATATCTGGATAAGCTCCTGCCAGAAGACTGGTCAAAGTTATCATTATCGGAAAAGCGCATGTACTTATCTGGAGATGAGTTTACTACGCAAAATAGAGCTGGTGTTGTGCAAAGGGAGAAGGTCTGCAATCTGGAAATCTGGGCTGAGTGCTTTGGCAGAGAGCCGGCGAATATCAGAAAGCAGGATAGCTATGAGATTAACGCCATTATGGCAAAGCTCGAAGGTTGGAAGCGTTATGACGGAAATAAATCGGGCAAATTGTCGTTTAAGGACTATGGCTCACAGGTTGCTTATGTGAGATTGGAAATAGTAAATGACGACGAGGCGCTTCCGTTCTGCTAAAAAAGTAGGTATTGCCGATAGGCATTTTCGTTGCCAAGAAATGAGCAATAGAAATAGCAATAGCAATAATGAAAGTTCAGTATTTACAAGGCTTACAGATATACTATTGCTTATATTGCTTATTACTTTATTAAATGAAAATGAGTAAATAAGGGATACGCAATAGTACGTGTATATACCCTATATAGCACATAAAGAGTTTTGAACTCATTGGAAATAGACATGAGCAATGGAGGTTTTTATGAGAGAAAAAGAAATCGAGGCAGCTTTAGTTAAGGCTGCAAAGAAAAGGAATGGAATGGCATTAAAGTTTGTAAGTCCGGGCATGAGTGGAGTACCAGATAGATTGGTGCTGCTTCCAGATGGAAAGCTCGGATTTATTGAGCTGAAGGCACCAGGAAAAAGAATGAGATTACTGCAGGAAAAGCGAAAAAGACAATTAGAAGCATTAGGCTTTTTGGTTTTCTGCTTGGATAGCAAAGAGGAAATTGAGGTGATGTTAGATGCAATCGTACAAGCCGCATGATTATCAGGAATATGCAACGAACTTTATTCTTTCGCATCCAGCCTGTGGGCTATTACTTGATATGGGACTTGGTAAAACAGTTATTACACTGACCGCATTATGGTCGCTGCTTCTGGATTACTTTGATGTTGGCAGGGTATTAATCATAGCGCCACTTCGAGTAGCAAGAGATACCTGGCCAAAGGAAATCGCCAAGTGGGATCACTTAAATGGGCTGACCTATTCGGTAGTTGTTGGTTCCGAAAAGGAACGAAGGGAAGCCTTAGCAAAGCCAGCATTTATGTATATCGTGAATCGTGAGAATGTGTGCTGGTTGATTGAGAATGGATATTTCAGATTTGACTGCGTAGTGATTGATGAGCTGAGCTCTTTTAAGAGTCATCAAAGTAAACGCTTTAAGGCACTCAGGAAAGCAAGGCCAACTGTAAAAAGAGTAATCGGTCTTACCGGAAGTCCTACGCCGAATGGCTTGATTGATTTGTGGGCCCAGATAAATCTTCTTGACATGGGTGAGCGATTTGGAAGATTTATTGGAGGCTTCAGGGAAAGATACTTCATGCCGGATAAACGAAATCGTGATGTGATATTTTCCTACAAACCAAGAGAAGGTGCAGAGGAAGCTATCTACGAAAAGATATCTGATATCTGTGTAAGCATGAAGGCAGCAGACCATTTGAATATGCCAGAGCTTATTTTTTCAAATGTTGAAGTGGAAATGAGCGAGAAGGAAAAGCAAATGTATGATGGTTTGAAGGCTGATTTAATCATACCACTTGAGGGTGGTGATATTGATGCTCAGTCAGCAGTTGGACTTTCTAATAAGTTACACCAGATGGCAAACGGTGCTGTGTATGATGAGAACGGAAATGTCAGAAGGATCCACGACAGGAAGCTGGATGCAGTGGAAGACTTAATTGAAGCTGCAAATGGAAAACCGGTAATGATTGCATACTGGTTTAAGCATGACAGAGAAAGACTTATCGAGCGCTTCGGTGCAGTACCGATTGATAAGTCAGAGGATATCACTAAATGGAATAAGGGTGAGATTCCAGTAGCAATTATTCATCCTGCAAGTGCTGGTCATGGATTAAATTTGCAGGAGGGCGGCTGTCATTTGATTTGGTTTGGGCTAACCTGGAGCCTGGAGCTATATCAACAATGTAATGCGAGGCTTTGGCGTCAGGGCCAGAAGCATACAGTCACCATTCAACATGTAATCACCAAAGGAACAATAGATGAAGATGTACTACTTGCTTTGGAATGTAAGGAGGTAACCCAGGAGGCTTTACTTCAAGCAGTGAAGGCAAGAATCTTAGACGGAAAGGAGTAAGATTTTCATGAAAGGATACGTGGAAAAAATGATAAGCGAATATCCCCACATGGTGAGAGAACGCGAGCATTTAAAGAAGCAAATTGAAACTCAAGAGTTCCTTTCAGCAGATGAACTTATATGTGCTATGAGTTTCTCTCACCCAGATGGGGAACGAGTACAGAGTAGTGATTTGTCTGATAAAACAGCTCGTATTGCAATGGGGTATCGTGAAAAGTTAGATCGAATCAATAATGAATTAGTGGTGCCAATGCAGAAAAGATATGCGGCACTGGATACCGAGATTTCATTCCTTGAAGCTTCGATTGATGAACTACCAGAGGATATGACCATTGCAATGCATGAGCTGGTAATTGATGGTTTTTCATGGGAGGAGGTTGCAGCGAATTTGTATATCAGTATTACAAAACTTCAAAAACTGAGAAGAACTGCAATTGAATATTTAGTGAGAGCCTATCAGAAAAGGGAATCACAATTAGCTGGAGAATTACTTAGCTGATTTTATGAGCTTGCTGCAAACGAATGTGGCGGGCTCTTTTTTCTTTGTCTCTTACATTAATTTGAAAATCATCGTGGGATTTAATATCTTGAATAGCTTTTTTAAGATTCGGTCTGTTACGATGAGAATGAAACTGGTCAGAATAATTATGTTTGTGAGATATCCGGCAGGTTGAGAATGTAGGATATTCTTCGTGCTGAATACACCAGTAATGTTTGGTATTTTTCGATTGGAGCGTTATTGAGTAGCAGCCGGCAAAAATCACATTGAAATAGCTGCGGTCAATGCTCCTTATATCTTTTTGTGTAAACAATAGGTTCCTCCTTTGGGTACAAAAACTGCGAGTTACAAAAACGTAGCACGATAGCCTAATACAAAAATTTCAATAGTTCAAATAATAGGATAATTTGGAATGAAGTATTCCTAAGATTCAGCTTCTGCCTGAATTACGGGTTCTAATTCGACAATGAGCTTACCCTGATCGTAAGATACGATTATGTGGTCACCGACTTGGTAACCGAGATTAGATAACCATTCACCTTGGAGGTTTATTCTTGGAATATTCCTCTTTTGGCCTGGTGCTTCATAAATCTTCAAATGTCTTTCTTTCATTGGTACCTTCCTTTCTGGCTACCAATGCTACTAATAAGAGTATAACACTACAAAAATTACAATTCAATAAAAAAATTACAAATAGTACTTGTTTTTTGAAAAAATGGTGTTATAATACAATTAGATACAAAAATTACAAATAAGACAAGGAGATATGAAAGATGTTAAATAAGAGTATTCGACCTACGAAAGAAGATGTCATTGGAATCCAGAAAATTATTGAAGGAGATATGCGTGTAGAAAAATCTCCGAGCGAGGCTTTGTTTTATGCATATAAAGATGCTGCAGAAAATATTCCTGATTGGAATGCCATAAAGAAATTGAAATTCAATGATGATAACGAAGTTGATGAACAGGCATATGGAGGTACAATGAGTTTTACTGTTGATGAGAACGATTTTGAGATCGTAGTCGAGAGCTTGAAACAGCAGCTTAACATTGAGAAGGTCCGTATTTCTTATATGACAAGATTGTGTATACTTGCAGCAAGAACAAGACTTGTTCCTGCTGAGAAGGAAGCGAAGGTTATTGAGGTACAGAATATTGATGGGGTTGAACTTTTGCGTAGGGTAAATGAGAAGGCAGCAAGGTTAATTCAGTCAGGAAATACAGAAAAGATAATAGAATTTTTGGAGGTGTAGAATTTATGAATACGATACGTGATTTATATGATTTGATTCTTGAAGATTACGGGAAAAGAGGATGCTGGATTTCAGAGTTGGCCAAAAAACTTGGTATTTGTGAAAGGAATGCAAATTATCTTACTTATGCGATGGGGTACCGAAGAGGTCGAGCTTTAGTTGTAACTGCGTATGCTGATTTTGCAAATGATGCAGGCGTTCAGGCAATCTTTAAAATGATATAATCGTTATTGCCGATATTGCTATTGCCGAAGGCAACTCTTGTGAGCACTTTTTCAAAAAATCGGAAATGTTTTTCTAAAAAAGGTGTGATATTATTAAACTGCGAAGAATTGTAGGAAGCCTACTGGACCAAATCCAGCGGGCTTTTTTCTTTGCTTTCTTTGGTGCGGGGAGATGTGGAGTTTCCTATCCTTTCGCCGCACCTCCCTTTTGGAAGGAGTGATGGTATGCCATACAGACCAAGCGTACCTTGTAAGCACCCAAGGTGTCCTGCACTGGTTACTTATGGAAGTGGCCCGTATTGTGACGAGCACAAGGCCGCCCACCAAGGCGACAGAGAAAGCGCCAGCAGGCGTGGGTACAACAGCCGTTGGCAGAAGGCCCGCGTTAGGTACCTGCACAGCCACCCACTGTGTGTGGAGTGCAAGAAGGTAGGCAAGCTAACACAAGCCACCGTCGTTGACCATATTGTACCGCATCGTGGTGACCAGAAGCTGTTCTGGGATGAGAGTAACTGGCAGCCGCTTTGTAAACCTTGTCATGATAAGAAGACCTGGAAGGAGGATAACAATCCAACTTATAAATTCTAGTAGGTTGAGGCGGTTATCCTTCTGCAAGGGTGTAAGAGTGACAGGGGAGGGGCGGTCTTAATCTCTACAGGGCAAAAGCCTGAAGACCGATGCCCCCTCAAACGCGCATTTTCGCGAAATTGAAAAGGGGCAAGTGTAGGTGTACGCGAATGATAACGGTTGAGACCGCAGCAAAATAAAGGATTAGTAAAAAATAAGGGTGTGAACTGTGCGTTGGGATTGTTTATTCCAGCGCTATTTTATTGCCCGGAAAGGAGTGCTCATGTTAACAGACGAACAGAAGAAACGAATCACAGAAATGAGACTTGAAGGTATGGGTTATCAGGCCATAGCGAATGCATTAGGTGATGGAGTGTCAAAAGGAAACGTCAGATATTTTTGTAAGACCAGAGGTCTGGTGGGTACTCCTGATTTGATTGCACTTAATTATGATACTCACAGGGAAAACCCAAAATACTGTAAGCAGTGTGGTACCCGCCTTATTAGAAATAAGCATTCTGGAGTGAAGCTCTTTTGCAATGATAAGTGCAGGCGTGAATGGTGGAAGGCAAATCCAAATGACAATGAAGCAACCAGGAAGACACCGATAGAGCTTACCTGTGAATATTGTCACGAGAAGTTCATATCGTATGGGAACCCGAATCGTAAATATTGTTGTCACGATTGTTATATCAAAGCTCGTTTCTGGTCGGATCCAGAGGCGCCAGTGACAAAAGAAGAAATAGAGAAGCGGCAGGCTGAGAAGGTTGCACCTAAAAAGGCAACTGCAATCAAGCTGCAGCGAATTTCATAGGAGGCAGGAATGCTGATAGCGATAATCGATGCAGACCTGATAGGTAGGAAGCGACATAGATTTCCTAATCTGGTTTGCATGAAGCTATCGGGTTTTTATAAAGAGCAGGGCTGTGATATACATTTGAAAATGGATTACAGTGACCTGACAAAATACGACAAAGTTTTTATATCAAAGGTATTTACGGATACGCCGGTGCCTGATGAAGTGCTCGAACTACCAAATGTAAGTTATGGTGGTACGGGCTTTTTTTATGATAAGGCGCCAAGGCTGCCAGAGGAGGTAGAGCACCATATGCCAGATTATCATTTGTATGATGAGTGGGTTGGTGAGCAGCTTGCAGCAGGTGGGAAGAAATGTGAATACACATATTACACTGATTACTCCATTGGCTTTTTGACCAGAGGGTGCTTTCGTAAATGCTCTTTTTGTGTAAATCAAAATTATGACAGGGTACATGTACATTCTGCGCTTTCAGAATTTCTTGATGTAAGTCGCAAAAAGATATGTATGCTGGATGATAACTTTTTGGGCTGTCCTTCCTGGAAAGAAATGCTTGATGAGCTTAAGGCAACTGGTAAGCCATTTCAATTTAAGCAGGGACTTGATGAGAGGCTACTTACGGATGAGAAATGTGAAGCATTATTTTCAGGAAAGTATGATGGCGATTTTATTTTTGCATTTGATAATGTTGCGGATGCCGAGCTCATTGAAAAGAAGATGGTACTGGCAAGAAAGTATACAGACCGAGTGCTTAAGTTTTATTGCTTTACCGGATTTGATAGGGCTGATAAATGGGATGATAATTTCTGGAAACAGGATATCTTTGATTTGTTTACCAGAATTGAAATTCTAATGAAGCACAAATGCCTGCCATATGTGATGCGCTTTAATCGATATGAGGAAAGCCCATACCGAGGCGTTTATATCAGTATTGCAAGATGGTGCAATCAGCCATCGTTTTTTAAGAAAAAGAGCCTGCGAGAATTTGCAGACTTAAATGGCAAGTCGAGTGCTTGCTATAAATATCTAAGCGATTTCGAGGAGAAGTTTCCTGAAGTCGCTTATTTTTATGATTTGAAATTTGAAAGGAGTAGCAAAGATGGAGTTCAAGAAACTAAAGATTGCTGATCTGGTACCAGCTTCTTACAATCCCAGGAAGACACTAAAGCCTGGTGATGCTGAGTATGAGAAAATCAAAAACAGTATTACTGAGTTTGGCTATGTGGATCCGGTAATCGTAAATGATGATATGACAGTCATTGGTGGTCACCAGAGACTTACAGTTCTTAAGGACCTGGGATATGAGGAGATTGATTGTGTTGTAATCTCAATCGATAAGACAAAGGAAAAGGCACTGAATATTGCACTTAACAAAATCACTGGTGAGTGGAATAAGGAACTTTTAGCAGATTTGATTAAAGACCTGCAGGAAGCAGACTTTGATGTAGCCTTCACTGGTTTTGATCCACCGGAGGTTGAGCAGCTTTTCAATAGCGTGCATGATAAGAAAATCACAGAAGATAATTTCGATGTTGATGAGGAGCTAAACAGTCCAGCATTTTCAAAGGCAGGTGATGTGTGGCTTCTTGGTAGACACAGAGTTTGTTGCGGAGATAGCACACTGCCAGAAACCTATGACACTTTGATGGATGGGGCGAAGGCAAATATGGTGCTTACGGATCCGCCTTACAATGTAAATGTTGAGGAGACTGCCGGAAAGATTAAAAACGATAACATGGCTGACGAGGACTTTTATAATTTCCTTTTTGCTGCGTTTGTAAATATGGAGCATGCAATGGAAGCAGATGCTTCGATTTATGTTTTTCATGCGGATACAGAAGGGCTTAACTTTAGAAAAGCATTTGCAGCAGCAGGCTTTTATTTGTCAGGCTGTTGTATCTGGAAGAAGAATGCATTGGTGCTTGGAAGAAGTCCATACCAGTGGCAGCACGAGCCTTGCCTCTATGGTTGGAAGAAGGGTGGTAAGCATAACTGGTATTCGGATAGAAAGCAGACTACCATTTGGGAGTATGATCGCCCGAAGGCAAGTAAAGACCATCCTACTATGAAGCCGGTAGCACTTATGGCTTATCCAATACAGAATTCTTGTATGAGTAACTGCATTGTACTGGATCCCTTTCTTGGTTCCGGCTCCACCTTGATTGCCTGTGAGCAGACGGGCCGCATTTGTTACGGTATAGAATTGGATGAGAAGTTCATGGATGTAATTGTAAAGCGTTTCATTGAGCAGACCGGTTCAGAGGATAATATTTTCGTTATTCGAGATGGTGTGAAGATACCATATGCCGAGGTAAAACCTGCCGATGAAAATATCTTAGAAAATACACAGAATTAACTTGCTATTTCTGCCGGGTAGAGTGATATATGTACTACCAAAGAAAAAGGAGGAACCCAGCATGGAAATTATGTGTTTAGTAGCAGACAGAAAAGAGTTAGTAGCCGCCATTGAAAACTTAAGCGGCAAGATGAAGTACCAGGGACCACCTACATTTGCTTATAAGAATGAGGTGGCAACGGTGCTTAGAGATGGAACCTTGGTAATCGAGGATATGGAAGCAAACAGGGAGTTACTTCTTATCCTTGCAGACCAGAAGCTCATTGATGATTCTTGGAATGAGGACAGAGAGGTGCTTAGTATTTCACTTCCTTTGGAGAAGCATACAGCCCAGAGCCTAATAAACCTGGTATCCATTTTCTACACCAAAGCTGCAATCATCAACAAAGCAATCGGTGCACCAAGAGCCTTTGAAATAAACGAGCGCTTCATTGAAGCCATTATGGAGGAACCACCAACAGAAGTTAGTGAGTTCCTTTCTTTATGGGAAGAATGCGGAAGCGACAACATGACAAAAGGCATTGACTTTGAGAAGGACAAGATAAACTTCATAGGCTTCCCGGTTACTGAAAACAGCGACTGGATAAAAGCCTTCACAGAGCTTGCGGCAGCAATCAATAAGCTGGCCCTGGAATCGAAGTATATCAAAATCAATCCGGAGCCAATCGAGAATGAGAAGTATTCCTTCCGAGTTTGGCTGGTACGCATAGGCTTTGGCGGAACAGAGCATAAGACTTCCAGAAAGCTTTTACTTTCGAACCTGAGTGGGCACACAGCCTTCAGAACGGAAGACCAGAAGGAAGCCCACAAGCAGAAGTACCTGGCAAAGAAAGCGGAAGCTGCAAATGAAGAATCTTAAGTATGGCGTTGAGATAGAATTCCTGGGTATTACCAGAGAAGCTGCTGCAGAGGTTGTGGCAGACTTCTTTGGTACAGGATATTTCTATGAAGGCGGAGAGCTTAAGGAAAGAGATATTGCAGATAGTAACCAGCGGCTTTGGAGAGTGGTACGAGATGCCAGTATTGAAGCCTACTCGGATGAGGAACAATGTGAGCTGGTTACACCGATTCTTACGTATTCTGATTTGGAGATTTTGCAGCAGCTTGTCGCTAAGTTAAAGGCAGCAGGTGCCAGAGTGAATAGAAGTTGTGGTTTGCATATTCATGTTGATGCAAAGGGCTTTACTCCACAGGCGATTGTGAATCTGGTTACCTTGGTAGGAAGTAAAGAGCAGCTTATTTATAGGGCCCTTGGAATACCAAAGGACCGAATGCGATATTGCAAGCGAATCAATGATGAACTGGTGGAGAGCATTCTTAAGAAGAAGCCGGAAAGCCTGGAGGAGCTTAGGAAAGAGTGGTATTTGGAATCACCCTATGAAACGGTAGCAGGAAAATACCATAGCACCAGATATCATGGTTTGAATTTGCACGCTATGTTTACCAAGGGAACGGTAGAGTTTCGACTGTTCAATTCAACGCTTGAGAAGAAGGAAGTAAAAGCCTATATCCAATTTGCCTTAGCCATTTGTAAGCAGGCGCAGGTTCATAAAAAAGCAGTTATGAAGAAGACCAGCAGTTACAATGATAAGTACTTATTCCGGTGTTTTTTGTTAAGGCTTGGACTTAATGGTGATGAGTTTAAGGATTGCCGCCAGGTCCTTCTTAGCAAGCTAACCGGTGATAGTGCATGGAAAGGATGAGATTATGTTTGGAGCACCAAAGCATGTAGTTGATAGATTAAAAGCAGAATATCCTGCAGGTACCAGAGTAGAATTGGTACGCATGGAGGATGAGTATAGTAGATTAAGGCCGGGTGACAAGGGAACTGTTACTGGCGTAGATGATATTGGAACGATTCATGTTTCATGGGATTGTGGTTCCTCACTTGGTGTTGCTTATGGCGAGGATTTGTGTAAGAAGATTTCAGAATAAACTGCACAAAAGCAGGTACCTATATTTGTTTAATATATGCTCAGAATTAACTGGATATATATGTACTTTAGAGCGAATATGTACCTACCAAAAGAAAAGGAGGCACATAGCCATGATGAAAAGAATTGAAGTTTTAGACAAAGCCGCAGAGGTAGGAACAAAATATTGCGATATTAATGTTAATCCAACTTTTGGCGCAGCCTACTTCTATAGTCAAGAAGCAGGAAACGATCTTATTAATTTCGGGGAGGTCATTTGGGATTATGACATTGATGAGATTTTAGAAAATTGTAGAAGATTTGGAATTACCGAATTTACCATTTCGAGCACCTTTTCTAGCCTGATTGTTACAATCGCAGAGCTTCAGAAAAAAGGCTGCAAACTGGAAGGGTTGATTGAAATCAACAGCCGATTCGATGATTGGAAGTCCTGCTTTGAAGGAGAAACCAAAAAAGAAAGAATTCCAGCCTTTAAGATTAGCCTATTATAAAAGGCAAAAGCCAGAGAGCCCGGCGGGGCTTTTTGGTCGTAGTAATATACACAATAAATCTCGTACATATTTGTCACTATTATGGTGCAGATATGAGTTGATAATAGTCGCGAGTAGAGCGAATATGTACCTACCGAAAGGGAAAACAAAGAAAGCGGAGGAAAGCAAAATGAGATTTATTGACAAGACAGGATGCAATAGCGCATTTGAAAAGGGAAACAGCAAAGAGATTACAAGCCTTGGAAAACTTACAAAAGAGGCTTGCAGGATTGCAAAAGCAAACGGGCTCGGAGTTCTTAAGACAAGACAGGGAGCATTCAGAATCATCAAAGAGTGCGGCCTTGGTGCTTACGAAGATTTCTTGACAGACCTGGCAGAGGTTGATGCATTTTTCAAAAATCTCGAAGCACACCAGGGAACCAGATATTAAGAAAGGCGGGAACGAAGATGAGCAAAGGATTTCATGAAGGAACAATCGGAATACCACAGAAGGATGGAAGCAGCAAGATAGCGCATTATTGGGTGAAGGCTTATGAAGAAGGAAGTGCCTACGGAATTGACGAAGGCAGGATTTCAAAGCTCCTGATTACCATTGGGGGCAAGACGGTTGCAAATTACGATAGGGGCTGGGATATAAAGCCAGCAGAGGATGACGAGGCAGCGCAGATTGCATACGCCATTTTATTAAACGAATACAACTAAACTTGGAAAAAAGAAAATTCCAGGGAGGCGGGCCATGAGGCCTGTTTCTCGTTACAGATACATAAGGACCGAGAGGTTCTTTTTTTAATGCTTTGAAAGGAGAGATTGATATGGCTACAAGAGGAAGAAAACCGAAGCCAACTGCGGTTAAGGTTCTGGAGGGAAATCCAGGAAAGAGACCACTTAATATGTTTGAGCCAACGCCAGAAAAAGTCGCACCAGAGTGCCCTGACTGGCTAAATGAGGAAGCAAAAGCCGAGTGGGATAGATTAGTAGACAAGATGGTAGAGCTTGGTACCTTGACTGAGATGGATATGGCAGCTTTTGCCGGCTATTGTCAGTCCTATGCCAGATGGAAGGAAGCTGAAGAATTCATCGAGAAGCATGGTACTATCGTGAAAACTCCGAGTGGATATTGGCAGCAGGTTCCACAGGTATCTATTGCACAGACAAACCTTAAGGTCATGCTTAAGTTTTGTAGTGAGTTTGGTCTGACACCATCATCACGAAGCAGAATGATTGCTGGAAACATTAGTCAGGATGCAGCGGTGGATGAGATGGAGTTTTTGCTTTTAGAGGGTAATGGTTAATGGCTGAAACAAGGCCAAAGAGTTATCCGAAGTTAAAGAACTATCAGCCGACAAGATTTATGCTGCCGACATCTCATTATGATGAGAAGAAGGCTGATAGGGCTGTTAAGTTTATAGAGAATTTGAAACACACAAAAGGCAAGTGGGCCGGAAAACGCTTCTGGTTATTACCTTGGCAGGAACAGATTATACGAGATGTTTTTGGAATTGTTGATGATAATGGCAATAGGCAGTTTCGTACCGCCTTTGTTGAAATTGGGAAGAAGAATGGAAAGTCTGAGCTTGCAGCGGCAGTTGCCTTGTATCTTTTATATGCAGACAATGAGCCTAGTGCTGAAGTGTATGGCGCTGCAGCCGATAGAGGCCAGGCCAGTATTGTTTTTGATGTTGCAAATCAAATGGTGAAAATGACACCGGCACTTATGAAGCGTAGCAAAATAATGGGTGCTACAAAACGTATCGTCAATTATGATAACGCAGGCTTTTACCAAGTCCTCTCTGCCGAGGTTGGAACCAAGCATGGTCTTAATGTATCGGGCTTGGTGTTGGATGAAGTGCATGCCCAGCCGAATAGACGTTTATATGATGTCCTTACCAAAGGCTCCGGTGATGCCAGAGAGCAGCCACTGTTCTTCCTTATTACAACAGCGGGAACCGAAAAGGAAAGCATCTGCTATGAACTTCACATGAAGGCCACAGATATTCTGGCAGGAAGAAAAGTGGATCCTACTTTTTATCCAGTTGTGTTTGGTCTTACTGATGATGACGATTGGCATGATGAGAAGAATTGGTATAAAGCAAATCCTTCTCTGGGCCAGACGATTCAGATTGAAAGAGTACGAGATGCCTATAAAGAAGCGCTTCAAAATCCCGCAGAGGAGAACGTGTTCAAACAGCTTCGACTTAATATGTGGGTTTCGAGTTTAACGCGGTTTATTCCAGAACAGATATATGACCTTGGAAATGAACCGATTGATATGGACTCGTTACTTGGTAGAGATTGCTATGGAGGGTTGGACCTTTCCAGCACTGGTGATATTACTGCATTAGTCCTTGTGTTTCCTCCGAGGAATGAGAATGAAAAATATATTTTATTACCGTTCTTTTGGGTACCGGAAGATACCATTCCAATAAGGGTGAGACGTGCCAGTGTTCCGTATGATGTTTGGTATCAACAGGGATATCTTATGGCGACAGAAGGAAATGTAGTAAATTATGACTTTATTGAAAAGTTCATAGAGGATCTGGGGACAAAGTATCACATTCTGGAAATCGCAGTGGATAGATGGAATGCGACAATGCTTACTCAGCATCTTATGGATGACGGATTTACAATGGTTCCTTTTGGCCAGGGTTACAAAGATATGTCACCAGCTACGAAGGAGTTTAGCAAATTATTGTTTGAAGGAAAGATTGTTCATGGAGGCGATCCAGTACTTAGATGGATGGCAGGAAATGTTGTAGTAGAAACAGATGCTGCAGAAAACATCAAAGTAACAAAGGCAAAATCACCTGAGAAGATTGATGGTATTGTTGCAGCGATTATGGCTCTGGATAGAGCTGTTAGAAACCAAGGAGACCAGGGAAGCGTTTATGATGAACGCGGAATTTTAGTATTTTAATGGAGGTGCGATATGGGAATAAAGAGTTTATTTGGATTTGGCCAGGCAAGAGATAAACCCACTGATAAAGCAGCGGATGCAGGTTATTCATTCCTCTTTGGTAGAACCACTAGCGGTAAGCCGGTGAATGAGACAACTGCAATGCAGACCACTGCGGTGTATGCATGTGTAAGAATATTATCAGAGGCGGTTGCTTCTTTGCCGGTTCATGTTTATCGGTACAGAGAAGACGGTGGCAAAGAAAAAGTAATCGACCATCCATTATACCAGGTGCTCCATGATGAGCCCAATCCAGAGATGACTTCATTTGTGTTCAGAGAAACACTTATGAGTCATCTTTTAATTTGGGGAAATGCCTATGCGCAGATTATTCGTGATGGAGCCGGTAGAGTGCTTGCGTTATATCCACTGCTTCCAAACAAGATGGATGTGCAGCGTGATGATAAGGGTGAGATTTATTACGTGTATTCCAGAAGCTCAGATGAAAATCCAAACTTCAAGGAATATGGTGATATCAAACTTAAGAAAGAGGATGTGCTTCACATTCCGGGACTTGGTTTTGATGGATTGATTGGTTATTCACCCATTGCTATGGCAAAAAATGCAGTTGGCATGACACTTGCTTGTGAGGAATATGGCGCCAGCTTCTTTGCAAATGGTGCGAATCCTGGTGGCGTGTTAGAACATCCGGGCGTGTTAAAGGATCCGAGTAAGGTCCGAGAGTCTTGGAATGCAGTGTATCGAGGAAGCAATAATGCTCATAAGATTGCAGTACTTGAAGAAGGAATGAAGTATCAGCAGATTGGTATCCCGCCAGAGGAGGCACAGTTCTTGGAAACAAGAAAGTTCCAGATCAATGAAATAGCAAGATTGTACCGAATACCACCGCATATGATTGGAGATTTGGAGAAGTCGAGCTTTTCAAATATTGAGCAGCAGTCACTAGAGTTTGTTAAGTACACTTTGGATCCTTGGGTAATCAGGTGGGAGCAGAGCTTGCAGAAAGCACTCTTACTTCCAGGAGAAAAGGGACAGTATTTTATTAAGCTAAATGTCGATGGACTGCTTAGAGGTGATTATGCTTCACGTATGCAGGGGTATAGTATTGGCAGACAAAACGGGTGGTATTCCACAAATGATATTCGTGAGATGGAGGACCTTAATCCTTTATCTGATGAAGAAGGTGGAAATTTATATCTGATAAACGGTAACATGTGCAAACTTGCTGATGCGGGAATTTTTGCAGGTGGGCAGACAGCACCGGAACCTACACCAGAGGAACCACCACCAGAAAATAGAAAGAGAGGTAAGCGATGAAGCGTAAGTTTTGGAACTGGGTAAAGAATGAGGGCGAACTTTCAGTAGAAAGAACGCTCTTTTTAAATGGAGAAATTTCAGATGAAACCTGGTATGGCGATGAAGTGACTCCACAGCTTTTTAAAGATGAGCTGAATGCAGATAGTGGAGATATTACGGTTTGGATTAATAGTCCGGGTGGTGATGTTTTTGCAGCAGCTCAGATTTACAACATGCTTCGTGATTATAGGGGGCATGTCACAGTGAAGATTGATGGTATTGCTGCAAGTGCTGCTTCAGTGATTGCAGTGGCAGGGGATACCGTTCTAGTAAGTCCTGTAGCCATGATGATGATTCACAATCCAGCAACTGTAGCTATGGGTAATACCAAGGATATGGAGGCTGCAATTGCAATGCTGAATGAGGTGAAGGAATCCATTCTTAACGCTTATGTTGATAAGACCGGACTTTCCAGAAATAAGTTATCCAAGATGATGGATGATGAAACCTGGTTT
>JBGVKL010000045.1:0-3942 GCA_045123675.1 Acetatifactor sp.
TAGAGATTATTTATATCATGCACAGAATAATTTTGGACATATGGTAGATTTTGCGGTAAATACCTGTGATTATACGGTGGATGAATATTTTCAGATGTTTTTAGCCTCCAATGTGTGCAGACAATTTGAAGATGGGAATCCGGCATATATTGCAGGAAAAACAGGCTGTGAACTGGTTCGTCTGGTGGTTTCAGAGGTGAAAGATCAGGAAATCGAACAGGAAGACGCGATGTATTTAGATAAAACACCAGAATATTGGCTGGGATGGTCACTGGCTCATTATGCATGGGAGAAAAACTGTAAATTTTCCTATATATTCCGGGCGGCTTCGCCAGGAAAAATGTTGGGAATGTACGATACGCTGCACGAAGCAGATATTTCTAAATTTGTAATGCATGTAGATGTACTTTTGAAAGAGCATTATAAACAGTCTGCGATTGCAAGATTTCGCGCTTATCACAACCTTTCTCAGGCAATGCTTGCAGAAAAATCAGGTGTGAGTATCCGGTTGATTCAAAGCTATGAACAGGGGCTAAGAGATATTAATAAAGCGCAGTTATCTACTGTAGTGAAATTATCAGAAGTGTTGGAGTGTGAGCCCACAGATTTAATAGAAAGATGATTATACTAAGCTTAGGAAATTTCAAGTGGTTTCCTGAGCTTTTTTATTCAAGATATTTTCTAATTCTTCAAATTAATATTTCGTTAACATTTCTTAAAAGAAACTCAAACAAAGATAGATGAAAATAAAAGCTAAAAAGTTATGCGAGGTACAATATGAAAAAGACGATTACCTAGTAAGCGATGAATAAGACACCGTATAGAATTATCCATCGCCTTGTGTTTTATTGCATGCTAAAACGGCAACTGTGGATGATTTTCCACGGTCACATTCTCTACATCTATTAAACCTGTACAGTGTTCCTTGATAAAATCACTCCACGGTAAAAGTTGTTTCATGCCTTCGGACTTATCTTTACAGCCCGGCATGTACAGCAATAACGTGTAGATATACTGGAACACATTCAGGTTGTTTGCTTTTGCTGTCTCTACGAGACTATAGATGATGGCACTTGCATTAGCACCATCGACAGATGTATGGAAAAGAGAATTCTTTCTTCCGATAGCGTAGCTTTTTGCGCATCGCTCCGCTGCATTATTAGAAAGTTCGCAGCGGCCATCTTGTAAGTATGCTTGTAAACTATCCTTATGATTCCTAGCATAGTTCACCGCTTTTTCCAGCTTACTTCCTTTGGTTGGATTTAATCCGGAAAGCCAGTTCAGGAATGCGTCCCAGACAGGAGTTTCCTGTTCTAATCTTTTTGCCTTCCGCTCATCAGGTGCCAAATCCTTAAATGTACGTTCCAGGTAGAATAGTTTATTGCAGTAAGCAACCCCTATTTCTGCCGGAATGTATTTATCCAGGTCTTTCTCTGGGATCTCAGGTTCTTTTAGAGCCTCCGATGAGTTGATATCAAGAAGTTTTATGCTTTTCTTCCTTTCTGCCGGAAGTGCTTCGTAAAACTTCCTTCTACAGTGAGCCATGCAGCAGATAAGAAGGACATCTTCTACTTTGTTATAGCCCTGATAACAGTCACACTGGAGAAGTCCATGGAATCCTTCCAGGAAATGTTTCGGATAATCGCCACTTCTTCCCGGCTGATACTCGTACATCACGATTCCGGGCAGACCGTCAGATCCTGATCTGTATATCCACATATATGAAGTGGATTGTGCAGTTTTACCGTTTTCACGCAACACCTGACATACCGTTTCATCTGCATGAATAATATCGCGATGAAGCAATTCATTATGAAGCATCTCATAGATAGGATACAGATAGTCTCTGCTGGCGATAATGCACCAGTTTGCCAGGGTTTCCCTCGGGATTTTTGCCCCTAACTGATCAAAGAGCGATTCCTGTCTGTAGTATGGAAGTCCCATAAAACATTTATGGAACATGGCATATGCAACAGCGGATGCCGATGCCGGACTATGCGGGATCAGCGCAGAAGGAACCGTTGCCTTTTTAAAAGAACCGTCTTTATCTTTTTTGCATTCCGGGCAGATCAGCACCTCCTGCATGTAACGGATCCTTTCCACCTTAGCAGGTGTGATACGCAGTTCCTCTCTTACAAATGCAGGTGCATTAAGAGAGATCATCTCGGCATTACACCAGTCGCATCTGCGGTCTTCCACAGGTACTGTGTATAAGACTTCCCGTACCGGAAGATTTGCGTAGAGTTCCTCGCGGGTAGCTTTCTTCTTCCGGGTTGCAGTATAGCCCTTTACCTGAACGGTTTTCTTTTCGGCTTCTTCTTTTTTTGAGGCAGAAGTTTTTTCGCTGCGTACCCCAAAGAACTGACGACGGAACTCTTCAAGGGTTTCTTCAAGGTTTGCTTTTAACGAACGCAATTCGTCTACCATGCTCCGAAGCTCCTTGATCGTTGCTTCCTGATCTGCGATACGAGATGCCTGTGTCTCGATCACCATTTTTAAAAGCTTGTTTTCATCTTCATATGACATGTAGGCACCCCCTTTTTTCTCTACTAATTATAGGAAAAATCAAGGATTTTGACAAATCGGTCAATATGAAGCAGTCGTCATTTTGACGGTGGATAATTATTGGTATTTTCATTGAAAATCGGGCATTTTAGCTGATTATCAATGACGTTATCCACAGCAATGAACTGAAAAGATTTATTATTCGCAAGTGGATTTTTCTTTCAGTGCATTGCTGTGGATAACCGAAAAAAACGTAAGAAATCGGTTATCTACAAAAAATTTATTTTCTCCATACTGCACAAATCAGAATACCTTTTTGGTTGTCTGAGGTACAGGACGGATTGCTTTTGGCTGTTCAATGGACAGCCCTTCCATCAGCCATCGGAATTCCTGTCTGGTCAATTGACGAACTTCCGATGAATTCCGGGGCCATTGAAAACGGCCATTGCTGTCCAGTCTTTTTGAAAGTAAGCAGAACCCGTCACGATCAAAATATAAAGCTTTCAGGGTGTTTTTTCTCTTTCCACAGAAAAGATAAACTGCTTTTTCATACGGATCCATCTGATAAGTATCCCGGATAATCGCCATTAATCCGTCAAAACTCCGGCGCATGTCGGTGGCGCCTGTTACGCAGTAGATTTTGGAGATTCCGGAAATATCGCCTAACATAAGTTTCGCAACGCAGATAAGGTATTTTGTATAACGATCTGCGATGCTGAGTTTGAGATCTCCACACAGATGCCACGAATCTGGAGACGGACAGCAACAGCATTATCTGAAGCCTCCGGAATTGTAGTTTCTGATGGAGCAGTTGGAGCAGAAAGCTCTTCATCTTTGAAGAAAACAGGAACAACTTCCTGGACTTCCGGTATGGAGGCTCTTTTCGTAGCTTCAGGCAGTTCGCATGCTTTCTTACGAAGCTGCTTTACGTGATAATAAAAAGTAGGTGATTTGATGTTGTTATCTTTTAACCACTGATAATCTGACTTTCCACTGGTTCGGCATTTCTGTATGAGGTCATACCAGTAACGATCAGATGCAGTTAAATTTTGAGGATAATCCATTCGGGTATATCAACTCCGTTCCTGATATACTTTGAAGTAAAATACTCTAGATCAAGGGGTGTGGTTATAGCAAAACGCTTTAACTCAATATCAAAATCCGGATATATACTTCATGTGTTTAGATTATCTCATATGATTATGAAGAATTGGAACGGTAGGTAATTCATCGCTTACTATATAACCATGAAAATAAGTCCTACTAAAAGAACTAAACTAAATATAGTGGATATCCATTTAGCAATCTTTGCAAATAAATCACTTTCGTATTTAAAAGAAAGTGGAACTGCAGGTAATAAAAATATGAGTGAATAGAAAATAGTATAATGTGTACCACTATTTCCATTTGACCAAGCAGGCATACCTAAAAAAGTTA
>JBGVKL010000046.1:0-1865 GCA_045123675.1 Acetatifactor sp.
CAGGTGTTGCTGGCTTTGTCCGGTGGTGTGGACTCTTCTGTTTGCGCAGCATTGTTTGCGGAAGCAGTAGGTTCACAGCTTACCTGCGTCTTTGTAGATCATGGACTGCTTCGGAAAGATGAAGGTGATGAAGTAGAAGAAGCATTCAAAAAATGGGATATTAATCTGATTCGTGTGAATGCAGGAGAGCGTTTCCTTGGAAAATTGGCAGGAGTTACGGAACCAGAACAAAAACGAAAGATTATCGGCGAAGAATTCATTCGTGTGTTTGAAGAGGAAGGGAAGAAAATCGGCAAAACGGATTTTCTTGCTCAGGGAACCATTTATCCGGATGTAATTGAATCCGGAAAAGAAAATGCTGAGACGATCAAAAGTCATCACAATGTAGGTGGTTTACCGGATTTTGTAGATTTTAAAGAGATTATCGAGCCATTGCGACTGCTGTTTAAGGATGAGGTAAGAGAGTTGGGAAGACAGTTGGGCTTACCGGAATATATGGTTATGCGACAGCCGTTTCCGGGACCGGGACTGGCAATCCGTGTCATAGGTGAAATAACAGAAGAAAAACTGGCAATTCTCAGAGAAGCAGATTTTATTTTCCGGGAAGAAGTGGCAAGGGCAAAATTGGATACACAGATGAATCAGTATTTTGCGGTGCTTACCAATATGAAATCAGTTGGTGTCATGGGAGATGGACGTACTTATGACTGGGCTATTGCATTAAGAAGCGTAACAACCGAGGACTTTATGACAGCAGACTGGTCAAGGATTCCGTATGAAGTGCTTGATAAGGTATCCAGTCGTATTGTGAATGAAGTTCCTCATGTTAATCGTATTCTTTATGATATTACAAGCAAACCCCCTTCAACAGTGGAGTTCGAGTAAGGAAGGATATAGAAATGACAAAGTATATATTTGTGACCGGAGGTGTAGTATCCGGTCTGGGAAAAGGAATAACAGCAGCCTCTCTTGGGCGTCTGCTTAAGGCAAGAGGGCTAAAGGTTGCAGCGCAGAAGTTGGATCCATATATTAATGTGGACCCCGGTACTATGAGTCCTTATCAGCACGGAGAAGTGTATGTTACGGAGGATGGTGCGGAAACGGATTTGGACTTGGGACATTATGAAAGATTTATTGATGAGGATTTAAACAAATACTCAAATCTGACTACAGGAAAGGTCTACTGGAATGTTTTGAATAAGGAACGAAGAGGTGAATATCTCGGCTCGACAGTACAGGTTATTCCACATATTACAAATGAGATTAAGGAGTTTGTGTACCGTGTTGGAAAACAGACGGATGCAGATGTTGTAATTACGGAAATTGGTGGAACGATTGGAGATATTGAATCACAGCCATTTTTAGAAGCGGTGCGCCAAATTTCGTTAGAGGTAGGCAGAGAGAATAGTCTCTTTATTCATGTTACCTTAGTGCCGTATTTAAGTGGTTCAGAGGAGCATAAGTCTAAGCCGACACAGCATTCCGTAAAGGAACTGCGAGGAATGGGTATTAATCCCAATATCATTGTTTTACGTTCTGATAAGCCATTGGAAGAGTCTATCTTTCAGAAAATAGCACTTTTTTGTAATGTAAAGCCGGATTGTGTGATTGAAAACAGAACATTACCAAATCTTTATGAAGCACCACTCATGCTGGAAAAATCTAATTTTTCCTCTGTTGTGTGCAGAGAATTGTGCATTGAGACAGCAGAGCCGGATTTAAACGAATGGGAACAGATGGTGGAGCGAATCAGAAACCGTTCAGAGGAGGTTCACATTGGATTAGTAGGTAAATATGTGAAGCTTCACGATGCATATCTGTCCGTGGCGGAAGCCATGAGTCACGCAGGGTATGAGTTGAATACC
>JBGVKL010000047.1:0-3675 GCA_045123675.1 Acetatifactor sp.
ATAAAAGCATACAAGATCCATTTTCCAGCAAAAAAATAGAGTGCAAATAACGGTATACTAAGCATCCAGACCATCTTAATGCCTGCCTTGAACCCTTCCCGTATACGTGGCAGCTTCCCATCTCCGATATTCTGCGCCGTATAATTTGAAATACCATTTCCAAGGGTTGTAAATGAAGTGATTACAAGGTTATTAAGCTTTACCGCTGCTGAATATCCAGCCATAACACTCGGACCAAATCCGTTAATTGTTCCCTGAATGATAATATTGCCTACAGAGATAAAACTCTGCTGTAAAATACTCGGAACTGCAACTGTCATAATTCTTTTTAGGATATCAAATGAAAATAATGGAACCTTATCTGTTTCTATTCCTTTCAATCTTCGAAAGACAACAAAAACAGCAAGTACACAGCTAACTCCCTGACACAGAAAAGTTGCCCAGGCTACCCCTGCCACTCCCATATGAAAAACTATAACGAACAGGATATCCACAGCAATATTCGATATGGATGAAGCTGCCAGAAAATAAAAGGGTGTCTTGGAGTCTCCCAATGCTGAGAAGATTCCCGTTGCGATATTATAAAAAAAGACAAACGGAAGCCCTAAAATATAAACATCCAGATATATTTTAGAATCACCAAGCAATTCTTCCGGTGTATTGATCATTCCAAGCAATGAATCGCAAAAAAACAGACCGCAAACCATTATAACAATACATATCATTGCACTGGTAATCATCGCTGTATAAACAGCAGTCTTCATATTTTCGTATCTTCTTGCTCCAAAGAACTGTGACACAATAACAGAACACCCCATGTTGCAGCCGAAGGCAAATGCTATAAATATCAGCGTAATCTCATAACTATTCCCTACTGCTGCCAGTGCATTTTCACCTATAAACTTTCCTGCAACAAAACTGTCTGCAATATTATAAAGCTGCTGGAATACGATGCTTCCAAACAAAGGCATACAAAATTTCCATAATACAGCTTCGGGCTTACCTACGGTTAAATCATTCATCATAACCTCTCCTCACGCTCCTTTCTTCTGACTGTACAGATGACGCTTTGTCATCTTTTGAGGATTACAACGCAAAAAGGCAAAAACACCTTTTATGCGATTTTTCTATCACATCATAGACGCCCTTGCCTTCCGAGGTTAGATGATACATCTATAGAAATTAGATGTCAAGCAACTTGAGTAAGTAAATTGATGTCTTCTTTAAGTTTTAAAATATAAATCACATTTTTCCTGAATACGGAACGAATGAAAATAGGTGTTCTCCATCGGAATCCATCTCTCTTGAAACATTAGAACGCCGTCCTCACCGTTTCGCAGGCGAATACGTTGTATTTGTTTTTTTGCTTCTACATCCAAAAAAACCGATAAATCGTAATATTTTTTTAAAACCGGGTGACAGGAATAAGAACCTTCCACGATTGTAACATTTTTTGGAAATACTAAAATAGGTTTTCCCATTTCCTGCTTATGGCAGTTGAAAGGCCAGTAAGAAAATTTCCTTCCTTCATGTAGCGGAATCAAAATCTCTTCACGAAATCGCACATAATCCATATTTTCTCCTGCCTGTTGTGAATGTTCCATTGTATTCTGTTTCCAGGGCAGGAAAAAATGATCCATATGAATGACGTTGCAATCACACAGTTCGGCAAGGTGTGCTGCAAGGGTGGTTTTACCCGCAGCACATCTGCCGTCAATGACGAGCACCAACGTGCTTCGCTGTTTTATTTCGGTTAGAAGTAATTCTGCAATATCTTGTATCAACATTTTTATTTACCGAACAGCCAAATTTTCTAACGGCTGCTTTCTCTGAAAAATTACCAAACCCGTACGATTTAATGCGACCATAATAGTAGGAATTAATGTCAACTGCACAAGAATTCCAGGAACGGCGTTTAACAAGGCCCCTGCTATAAACATCTGCCATGTAAAAGATTTTCCAATTAGTCCAAGCAATACAATCTGGACAATGCCCCAAACAATTCGCCCTGCGATCATAGCCGCAATCAGCGATCTATATAGAGAAATCAAACATTGCCAGTGAGAACGTCCATAGATAAATCCTATAACCAATCCGTAAGTAGCCAATTCAAATGCCATCGCAATGGCTGTAGGGAACAAAGGCGGCATCCCGAATGTAACCGAACGCAGAAACGGAAGAATAAAACCGACTAATGCTCCGTACTGCCATCCGCATATCAAGCCGCACAGAATAACTGGAAGATGCATCGGAAGCAACATATTTCCAATTTGCTGAATTTGTCCTGTCAAAAAAGGCAGAACCATACCAACCGCTATAAACATGGCTGATATAGTAAGTTTTTTTGTTGTTTTATGCATTTGGCTTTCTCCTTTCATCTATCATTTTCCATTACCATATAGTATCTTTTTAAATTGTTTAACTAAACTTACACAGGGATCTTGAATCAGAAATTATATATTAAATTCCAAGAAACCCTCTTACAAATAATGCCGCACATACAGCCCCTACAAAAGGCGCAATCCCCGGAACAAGTAATCCGTATTGCCAATCATTATCCGTCTTATTTTTAATTGGCAATAATGTATATGCCAGACGCGGACCTAAATCTCGGGCTGGATTCATGGCAAAGCCTGTAGGGCCTCCCAGGCCCATACCTACTGCCCATACCAAAATTCCCACTCCGATAGGAAGCATTTTTTCAGAATATTTTGCAATACCAAGAACTGATGACAAAAAGACAAAAGTATCAAATGCTTCCACAAAGAAATTTCTCGAAAGATTTCGGATATTTGGGTTCGTAGAAAATATATTTCGAATTGCCACCGAATCAACAACGTTTTCACTCGCTTTAAAATGATCTGCATACATTACATAAACAATGCATGCTCCGCATAATCCTCCAAGAAATTCTGCCACACAATAAGGTATAAAACAGTTCCACGGAATCATGCCAAGAATTGCCTGTGCGAAAGCCATTGCAGGATTGATGCAGACTCCTCCAAATACCATCAACACGATGGTAATCCCGAATCCCCATGTAGTAATCGCAAATAAATGTCCGCTTCCTCTATATTTTGTTTTATTCAATACTTCGTCACAATGAACTCCAACACCAAAAACAATCATCAGGGCAGTTCCTAAGAACTCTGACATTATATTATGTATCATCTCTTAAATATCCTTTCATGTATTTTCTCTTATTGTTCTTCTACTACAACACCCAACCCGTCTGGAATGACAGCGACCTTTGCATCCTTTCCCTTAAAAGCAAATGCTTTTTTCAAAGCTTCATCCACTGTTGATGTCAGTTCCATATGCAACCCAAAAACAAGCTTAGGATCTACAAGATCAGAAACAAGAATCACTTTATGATGCACCAAAATTCTGGCAAGAATCTGGCTGGTCCACTGTTCCGGAGCTGTCTCTAGTCTTGGTGTATGAATTGCTTTTTCCAGAAATTCGCCCGGTTCTTTTACATTTGCAATATTATCATAGAAATCCTGTCCTCCATGACCGTCACGGCAGCCCGCAACCATGATGATTACACCGTCTTCCGGAAGCGTTGCTTCTGCAGCAGTCATTCCCTTAACGGCTTGATAAATATTCTGATCCAAAGGATATCCGCCATTTGTGGAAATTGCAATGTCACAGTCTACTCTCTTAACACATGCC
>JBGVKL010000048.1:0-1521 GCA_045123675.1 Acetatifactor sp.
ACAACCGGGGCTGACGGAAAGGCAACTTACACCGTAGACCTGCCAATCAGCAACAGCTTCTATATCGCAGAGACTAAAGCACCTGTAAATTATGTCCGTAACAGCGATGATGTTTACAGTTTCAATTTCAGTGTAATGTCACAGGATAAGGCAAAGGCAACTTTTGCCCACACATTCAAGAATGACAGAACTACTGCAAAGATTCAGATTTTCAAGTTGGATAAGGAAACCGGAAAAGCAGTTCCACAGGGCGATGCAAAGCTTGAAGGAGCAGTATATGGATTGTATGCCCGTGAGAACATTGTTCATCCGGACGGGAAAACAGGAGTAATCTTTAAGGCTGGAGACCTTGTTGCTACTCTTACAACAGATGCAAAGGGTGCCTGTTCCATTGATAACCTTTATCTTGGAAAATACTATGTGAAGGAAATCACACCATCCGAAGGATATCTTCTGGATGAGGAAGAGCATGATGTGGTATGCGATTATGAAGGAGATTTGATTCCGCAGGTTCTTAGAAGCACAACTTCCAAGGAACAGGTAATTAAGCAGCCATTCCAGCTGATCAAAGTGTCAGACAATGGGGATGATACAGAAGCTCCTCTTCTTTCAGGAGCAGGCTTTACTGCTTACCTGAAATCATCATTGAAGGTTAAGGCAGACGGCTCTTACGATTATGAAAGTGCAACACCTGTTGTTATCGGTGAGAATGGAGCAAAGTCCATTTACACAGACGAAAAGGGTCATGCAGTATCCATTGCAATTCCTTATGGAACTTATGTGGTACTTGAAACAGAAACACCTCACAACATGGAAACAATCAAACCTTTCGAGGTAAAGATTGTGGAGAACAATCCAACAGAGCCTCAGATTTGGAGAGTTTTTATCGACCGTGAGTTTACAGCAAAACTTCGTGTGGTAAAGAAAGATGCTGATACAAAGCAGACAGTTCTTATTCCAAACACAGAGTTTAAGATTTTTAATCTTGATACAGGAAAGTATGTAACCATGATTACAACTTATCCTTCCAAGGTAACGCACAAATCATTCTTCACAGATGAGGACGGGGATTTGATTTTACCGGAAGCATTAAAGCTTGGTAATTACAGAATTGAGGAGATTGCTGCTCCATATGGTTATGTGGTAAATGAGACCTATGTAAAAGTGGCAGTAGATACTGACACAGCTTATGAAATTGACCCTGAAACTTATGAAGCCATCATTACAGTTGACTATGAGGATTCACCTGTATTTGGTGAGCTTACTGTAGCGAAGAAGGGTGAAGTGCTCGACGGTTATAAGGGAGGTCTTTTCGCAGAATCCGAAGAAAAATCATTTGTTTACCGTGAGGGAAGCCTTGCAGGAGCCAAGTATGAAGTATATGCAGCTGAGGATATCTTTACAGCTGATATGCAGAAAGACGCTGACGGAAACAGAACAAAGTATTATTCTGAGGGCGAGCTTGTGGCAACACTTGTTACCGGAGATGATGGAAAAGCAGTTCTTAAGAATCTTCCATTA
>JBGVKL010000049.1:0-3379 GCA_045123675.1 Acetatifactor sp.
ACCACAAACAAATCAATTGTCCTATATAGCTCCACCATTTCCTTTGTCTGAAAAAATAAAATGCCAGAACGGTTAATATGCCGGCATGATAGAAATCCACCATACTCAAAAGCCCTACTATATATCCCAATACAACCGTAATACATCCAACGAGTATTCGTTTCCACAGTTTCCCGGTTGTTTTAGCTTTTTCGTTCCACCATATTAAGCCAATAGCTATCAAAAATCCCCAAAGAACATTTTGATGTACCGGATAGAATATGCGACTTCCCATAGCAAGATTGAATGGTATTTCGGAGATTACGGCAAACAACAATATTCTGCCAACATATTTCTTAAGATTGCTTGTATGAAAATAACCTTCAACAATCATAAATGCAAAGATCGGAAATGAAATACGTCCAATACAAGTCAACCAGTCATTACCGGGAACTATTGTACCCCATAGATGATCGCAAAGCATAAAAGCCATTGCCATAATATGTAACGACATTGATGTTGTTTCTAGCTTCAATTTATTTCTCATAATTCACCTCGTCGATCTTTACTTTTTTAATATAGTTCTTCACCTATTAGACAATTCAAAACTCAAAAAAGTCAATGAAAAACTAAAAAATTTATTGATAGAGCGAAGCCGGAAGCTTCGCTCTATAGTTTTAATTCTATTTTGATTTAGTCAAAATTGAAACCATGTGGTATCTACGATTCATAATCATCGTAATCTACAAAGTTTCCATCTTCATCAACAATAAAATCACCCCAAGAGCCTACCGAATTCGCAAAAACTTGTTGAAGAATATATACGATGACTTCTTTAATTGTGGTTCGTTTTCTTTTTTCTTTCTTCATTCCGCAGGCTCCTTTCTAAAATTCATCTATCCTTTACATCAATACCAATATCAGGTGTGCCAATATACATATCATCATTACCGTCAAGAGTATGGTATTTTACGATTGTATAATCAGGGTACTTAAAAACTGTACTGCCGCCGTCTTTGTATCGCAAATCTTGTATAACACCGTCTGATACATCCTGATTGGCTTTTGCAAGGATTGCGCACATTGTAATCTTTCCACGCTTCAATGCATGAGCAAGTGAGTGTTTCTCTCCATCAACTGTGATTATAACATCCTCAAGACCATGATAATACAGATTATATTGCTTATACCAATGAGAAGTAGTATCACTGTCATGTGGCTGTGTCTTTTCCATGATTTTCTTATTATTCGGCTCATTTGACGGAACAACCTTCATTTCCCATTCACGGAAGCCCTCTGTTGAAATATCATCAGACTTTGTTGAGGCCATATTGCCGTCAGCAGTGTTAATGTCGCCTTTATAGTAAATAACCACCATTCAACCTGTACCATACAGATAATCTATATGGTCTGTTCCGTACTCGATTTTAATTCTGTCTGCAACGGTTTTCTCATATTCATCGTGAGCAGGCTCAACAACCATATATGAGGTTGTTTCTTCGATAACTGTTCCAACAAAAGATTGTTCTTCGTCAGGATTAACACCATTCCGGATCGGATAATCGTTGACAGGCGGAACATATTGCTTACCCCAAGTTGAAAACACAACAGGCTCATTATTTTTCATTTTTTGATGATCTACGGCATATAAAGTTCCGAATACAGTAGCGATTATAAATACAAAGCAAAATATAGGACCAATTACTTTTTTCTTCATATACAATCAGCCTCCTTAGTTTGCAAAGGCATAACGTCCCATAAATAATGTTTCTCCGCTTGTATTATCACGGATTGCAAAGTAGAACGGTTTATTAAATTTGAGTTCTATCGGTTCAGGAGGAAGTGAGGATCCTGCCATACCGATTGCAGTTACAGCTGCAGCTTCGGTTCCTTTTTCGTCCACGTCAATGAATGTCTTATGGATTGTCTTTGTAAACCACATATTACCTTTATCAAACATCTTTGTGAAGTCTGCATTCTTTTTATCAAAGGCAGTTGTTATACCCATGTTCATAAATATATCATTAAGATCGGTTGAATACTCTATCTTAAACTTAGGCATTGCCATTTTAATATATGTACTCTTAAAGGCATTATCATTTATTGCTGCAGATAATTCCTGTTCCACATTTATATCATTCTCTGCCATAATCAGATACATACTTACATCAAGATTATCATATCTGTCTGTTCCAAGATACTCTCCATCATCTGAGATTTTATCTACCCTGTTCTTGTACGGAAGCTCAATCATCTGTACCGAATTTGTTTCAGCATACGGGAACCACTTTGTTTTGTTCATAAAATCGACGTTAATCTTTGTTCCGTCAGCATTATTAAACAGGTCCGGTTTAGTGGCATTTACACTGAATTCATCAAGCCATGCCCCTTTGAAGTATATTGCATTTATAAGCATAGCCCAGAAGTCATCAGCATTCTGAATGATTGTAGGAATCTTTCCGTTTGTCTTATCGCTTACCCAACCGTTAATTTCTTTAACAGCATTAGAGTTAGTTATCGATTTAACCTCTGCGTCATAGAAATCAGTTGCGGTTTTCTTAAAGCTATTACTGAAATTCTGTGAGGTTTTATCCTTATTCATCCAAATAGAATTTGCGATGTTAAGCTTCAGAATATCAGTCTGCGAATATCTTGCAATCAAATCCTTTGAAAGTGCATTAAAATCATCAAGATTTGTAAGTCCCAAAGCGCTTAAAATTTGATCCTGTGTTTCTCCTGTTGCACCGTTTGCAGCAAGTGCTAATGCCATCTTAATAGACATTGGTGAGAACATATAGTTCTTATCTGTCGGCATCTGTGCGTTGACCTTATCTGCAAAGAGCATATCGCTTGATATTTCAACTGTTTTCTTTAATCTTCCAAAGCCTGCGTTTTCAACGCATACCTGTCCCGCCTCTGTAAGCATAAATTCTGCCATTTTGCGAGCAGGAGCGTCTGCCGGTGTATCTTTTCTTAAAACAACATAAGTGTTGTTAGAAAGCGGATATGAGCCGTCTGCGATGGTTTCATCAGTCGGCATTACACCATCTATAGCAAGGAGCTTTAATTCTTCCTCTACAGGATAGAACCAACGCATATTGTGGTAGTAGTAATAAATGCTGTAACCTAATCCATATCCTACAGGATTATCGGTTTTGGCCGCCATAACATCGGTAAGTATATCCGACATTGTTTCTGAGGTTTCACGTTGCACTTCGGTGTTGATTTCGTTTCCGTTTAAGAAGTGCTTTTCCATCTGTGCATGACTGCCTGAGTCATTATTTCTGCAATAAGGATACATAAGAGCATCAGGACCGCCAACCTCTGACCAGTTATCATAAGCATTGTTTACATAGATATTGCTGATTTGTTCTTTTGTAAGTCCTGTTGCCGGGTTATC
>JBGVKL010000050.1:0-2552 GCA_045123675.1 Acetatifactor sp.
TGATAAACCGTGCTGATTTAGTTGCTGCATATGATATTTTTGCAGGAATGGATCTTAACGGTAACGAGATTACTCTTTCTGTAACCTATGATGATAAGACCATTGACTATCCTTTGACAGTAACAACAGCTTGGTTTACAAGTGCTGATAAGACAGTTCCCACATGGGAAGGTGCAGACAAGATATACACAAATGCAGTATTTGCAGCAGACGAAGTAGATGCAGCATCTTATGAAAACTTCAGAGTAAGAATGGATTCTACTCGGGGACATAAGAGATATAACGCAATAAACGCATTCTTGGTTGACGTTCCTAAAGATGCAGAAGGTAATCCCGTTGCAAGCACCTTTACCTACCATTCTGCAGAGAACTCACGCAGAAACTATATTGACGTTGACTTCGGTGAAGCTGTAGAAATCGGTGGTTTAAGATATTTTGCAAGACTCACCGGCTCAGGCTATAATGCATTGCTTAAAAAGATCGTGATTAAGGGTTCCAATGACATGGACACTTGGTATGACCTTTATGAGGGTTCTGCAACAGGCGCTGATGCGAAGTATGACTTGATACTTGACGAAAAAGCTGAATATCGCTACTTCAGACTCTACATGGAAGGTGTAGATAAGTATATAGCTGTAGCAGGATTACATTTCTTAAAGCCTGATGTAGTAACAGCAGTTACTAAGGTTTCAGCAGAGGACTTTGAAGAAATTCACTGGCCCAATGCTTCCTATGAAAAAGTAACAGATGCTGATGCTTTGTTTGATGATGACAAAGATACATATATTTCCGTTCCCGCAGGAAAATGGCTCACATTTGAATTGGCAGAAGGTTTTGACACTGCTTTCTCCGGAATGAGATTTTTAGAAAGCACAGCAGGAACAAACGGACTTGCAACTGCAACAGTACAGGTATCAAATGACGGTGTTTACTATTATGATGTGACCGCCCAGGTTACTGACAATGGCTCTTACGCAGATGTTATTTTCGCAAATGGTGAGGAAACACCCTATTTGGTGGATACAAAGTTTGTAAGAATCAAGTCAAGCGCTGCATGGGATATTTCAGGCTTGAGATTCATCGATGCAAAGGAAGGTGCAGCAGAGCTTCCCGAAGATATTACAGCAGCTGTAAAGGAAACTCTTGGAGAAACCTATGGCTATGACTATATCTCACCTTACGGTTCATATCTTCCCTCTATGGGAACAATCGGATCATGGGGAACGAACTATAATGTTCACACCGCATTAGAAAACCTTTTTAACAACGGTGTTGAGACCACAGTTTCCGGTTATTGGTGCGATGATGACGGAAGCGGAGAAAGAACAATCACATTGGCATTCAACGGCCCCTTAAAAGTGGGCGGTGTAAGATTTGTTCCCAGAATTGATAACGTGGGATTCTCGCCCAGTCAGGTAACTCTTGTTGGTATCTATGCCGACGGTAGTGAAATGGTTATCAAAAAGGTAAAGTTATCCGGAGTTAATAGTTTGGCAACAGGTACTCGTCACAATGTACATGTATACGCAGGTGAAGAGGGTGAAGAGCTTGTGGGTCTTAAGATTAAGTCCACCTCCACAAACCCTGCTTATCTGATGCTTGCGGGACTTGAAATTTTAACACCTACTGCGGCAGCAGATCGTACCGGACTTTACTATACAGAACCTGTATATGAAGCTGACGAAGTGGATACCGGTTACACCCCAGTAGCTGTTACTGTAGGAGCTGACGAAGCGCTTGGTACACACCAAGGAAGTATAGACAACTTATTTGACGGAACTGTACCTACAACAGATACAAACAGTTTCCAGATTAATACTCCCAATGCGGAAGGAAAGAGCAAGTGGATTGAAATAAACTACGGCAGACCTGTAACTTTCTCAGGAGTAGCTGTATATTCACGTATTGCAAATGACGGTGGAGTTTATAACACATCAAGCCGCGGTGCTCAGAACATAAAGAACGGAAGAATTCAGATTTCTGACGATGGAGAAACCTGGTATCCCTTAGACACCTACTATGGCGATGGTCTTCTTAAGAGAACTGTGCTTTCAGCTGCATTTGGAGGATCTAACTACAATGTAAAGGCTCAATATGTAATGGTTGAAGCTATTAATGTCCTCAACGCAAATGCATGGTGGAGTTTAACCGAAATCCGTCTCTTGAAGGCTGATGCGGAAAATGAAACCATTACAGCAAAAGACCTGGCAAATGTCCCCGGAATTACCAATGAAGGTGCAGTTATTATAGATCAGACTGCAGAGGCAGTTTCTATAGATGCAATTACCCTTAAAAACGATACAGAAATTGCTTCTGTTGAGATATTAAAGGGAGAAGATGTTGTTGCAACATTAGAAGCAGAGGATTATACTGTTTCTGAAAATACACTTACATTCTCTGACGAATTTGCAGAAACTCTTGAAGTAGGAGAATATACCGTTAAGGTAACTTTTGCCGGTAAACTTAAAATAAGTGAAGAGCTTGCCCTTACAGTAAAGGACGAAAAGATTACAAGCTTACTGCTCGTATCAAGAGAAATAGGATCGGGAGAC
>JBGVKL010000051.1:0-2002 GCA_045123675.1 Acetatifactor sp.
TTCAAAAGAAATGCCATTGGAGATGTTTTATGAAAGACGTTCTGGAGAAGAGAATGATATCAAAGAAAAGAAAGGTGCATATCAAGTAGTTACTCTACATGGAATAATACGTGCTTTTGAAAGTGTTTATCTGCAAAATCCCAATATGGTATATGGGAGAAATCCAGCAAATATCTTAAGAAGTCAAAAAGAACAATTATTTTGTAAAAATCATAAAGCAGAAATTTATTATCTTGCTTCGTATCTATTTGTTAAATTTGTTAATATGCAGCAAAATGAACTGTTTTCTAAACATGATTATGTGTTAAGATTTTATGTGATAATGGTTGTAAGAGCTTTAATTTTGGGAACTTTAGATGTTCCTGATTTTAGTAGTGGAGCGATTGAAAAAGAGAATAAAAAAATGATTGAAGTGCTAAAGACTGATGTAGATAATTATTTTATTGATGCAAAGAAAATTGTCATAGATGTGTTAAAGAGAGATGAGTTTGCAGAAAAAAAGAGATATGATGTGTTAAGAAGTACAGAATTTTGCAAAAAGGTAAAAGATAGAATTGTAGAGGTATTGAATAATTCTAAAAAAAGATAAGATTAGCTTATTTATCTTTTTGAAGTATGATTTTATTATTTACAGCGTCAGGGCAGTTATAAGTCGAGAGATTTGTAGCTGCCCTTTTTTTGTGCGCCCAGCATGGGCGCACTCTAATGGGTGAAAGTCCCTAGTCAGCCCTAATAGCGGGAATGACATAGCTGAACACCAAGGGTGTCCATCGTGAGGTGGAATCTGAAGGAAGGTGTAGGCAAATCTCCGGTCTGACGAACAGAAATCACATGAGGTTATGTACTAGGATAAGTCCGCAAAACAGGATGAAGTCCAATAGCTATTCGGAATAGTGCATAATATATGTGGCAGATACATGGAGAAAAAGAGTGTGCTCTTACCTGGGGAGGTCTCACGAACATGGTAACGGATAAATTTCTACACCATGGTTGAAACAAGATTTATCGTGAGAAGTCAGCAGAAGCCATAGTACCAGACTGGTTGCAAACAGTCTGGGAAGGGCTGAACTTTAGGAGAAGTCAGTAAATGAATGTAACCAAACATGTATTAAAGGGCATACAACTTCATAAAGAAGGCTATCCAAGGATGGTACCTGCGGAACAGGGAGAGTATTTGGAAGCGTCCGACCATGAGAGGATTGCTGAAAACAACGGCTTCATTGTAGATTTGCAGGCGGACAGGTTGCTTGAACGGATTTTACACAGGGATAACATGAATAATGCCTATTTCAGTGTGAAAGCCAATAAGGGTGTCGGCGGAGTAGATAGGATGAGTATAGATGAACTTCTGCCGTATCTTAAAGAAAACAAATATAACCTGCTAAGTGAGTTATGGCTGGGCAAGTACAAGCCACAGCCCGTCCGCAGGGTAGAAATACCCAAGGAAGAAAAGGGAAAGGTTCGCAAGCTGGGAATACCGACAGTGGTAGATAGGATGGTTCAACAGGCAATAGCGCAGGTTCTGACACCAATCTACGAGCCGCAGTTTTCGGAAACCAGCTATGGATTCAGACCGAACCGCAATGCCCATGATGCACTCAGGAAATGCCAGGAATATGCCAATGACGGATACCGCTACGTTGTGGATATGGATTTGGAGAAATTCTTCGATACCGTAAGTCAGAGCAAGCTGATAGAGGAACTATCAAGAAACATAAAAGACGGCAGGGTGCTGTCGCTGATTCACAGGTATCTCAATGCGGGAGTAATTCAGCATGGGGTATTTGAGAGGAGTGACAAGGGAGTAACGCAGGGAGGTCCGCTCAGCCCTTTACTGAGCAACGTAATGCTGAACGAGCTTGACAAGGAACTGGAGAAGCGTGGGCACAAGTTTGTGAGATACGCTGATGACTGTATGATTCTGTGCAAAAGCAGGAGAAGTGCGGAAAGAACCATATCGGGCATATCCAAGTTTATTGAGAGGAAGCTGTTTCTCAAGGTG
>JBGVKL010000052.1:0-2434 GCA_045123675.1 Acetatifactor sp.
TGAAATGGGTTTCGCTTTGGCGGACAATCATCGTTCATATGAGAAATTTACTATGATGCGTGATGTGTGTGCTGCTATGCGTCACCAGACTGTAACGCCAGAAGATATTGCTATGCGTCGTGCTCAAGGATACACTACTACATTCTATGTATGTTGTAATCCGTCCTTCCCTAATACATTCACAACATCACAACCTTATGAGGCAGAATTGTTGGGATGGAAGAATATTGCTCATGACTATGATGGCTTTTTGCGTTGGGCTTATAATTCTTGGGCTGAAAATCCTCAGTACGACTCTCGTTTCGGGAATTGGATGTCAGGTGACACATACTTTGTATATCCCTATAACCGTTCATCTATACGCTTCGAACGTTTGATAGACGGTATTGAAGTGTCGGAGAAAATCCGTGCATTGCGTGTTGCAGGTGCTGACATGAGTGGTGTGGATGCTGTATTGGAGAAGGTTCGTACAATGAAGATTACCGATTATGAACAACCTTGGAGGGATATAGTCATTGAGGCCTGTAAAGCTTTGGATGATGCCTCTCGCAAGTAATTGTGCTGATGAATATAATAGAGTCCGCTTGACAATTATTGTTAGGCGGACTTTTGTTGTCCAGGCAGTGTCCAAAATATTGTGTAAATGAGAAAACAGGATTCAGCTATAATCTCCTATATCTGGATTCTGTTTTCAAATATAAGAATAAATTGGTTCATAATCAAGCCCCAATTATGAATAGGTTGTGTCCATTTCTTCTCAATTTCCATCAACGATAGGTAAACAGTCTTCTTGACCGCATCATCAGAAGGGAAGGAAAGCTTTGATTTAGTGTACTTTCTAATCTTCCCGTTGAGATTTTCAATAAGGTTTGTCGTATAAATAATATTTCTGATTTCCAATGGGAATTGGAAGAATACCGTCAAGTCATCCCAGTTGCGTCTCCAGGATAAGATGGCATAGGGATATTTTCCGCCCCATTTCTTCTCCAAATTGTCGAGTTCCATGGCAGCAGCCTCCTTGTTTGGAGCATTGTATATGTTCTTCATATCGGCTGTAAACTCCTTCTTGTCCTTATAAACCACATATTTACAGGAGTTCCTGATTTGATGTACGACGCAGATTTGGGTAGATGATTGAGGGAATACGCTCCGTATGGTTTCTGTAAATCCATTGAGATTATCAGTACAGGTTATAAGTATATCCTGTACTCCACGTGCCTTTAAATCGGTCAGGACACCCATCCAGAATGAGGAACTTTCAGTTTTACCGACCCACATGCCGAGTACTTCTTTCAGACCATTCTGCTTAAGCCCCACACATAAGTAAACTGTCTTGTTGATGATCTTTCCGTTATCACGGACTTTGAAGACAATACCATCCATCCACACAATCAAATAGATTGGATCCAAGGGACGATTCTGCCACTCCATAGCAGCTTGATTGACCTTGTTGGTAATAATAGATATGGCAGAGGTAGAAAGCTCTATATCATAGATTTCACGCATTTCTTCCTCTATGTCAGATACACTCATTCCTTTGGCATACAACGAGATGACAAGCTTTTCTATGGAAAGGCCACGACTCTCATGTTTTGGAACCACTATCGGTTCAAACTCACCATTACGATCACGAGGAATGGATATGACAGACTCACCATGTTCCGTTTGAATCTTCTTCGGATACTTCCCATTACGGGAATTACCGCTATTATTGCCTGCCACTGAGTTCTTTTCATAACCCAAATGGACATCCATTTCACCTTCAAGCATCTTTTCCAATACTTGTGAGTGAAGCTGTTTGAGGAACTTGCTGACATCAGCTTCAGTCTTGAACTGGCTGAGGAATTCTTTGTTCAGCATCGAATCGGGAACAACTTTGTTACGTTCTGGCATAATTTTATGTTTTTACAAAATTAATAATAAAGAAAATACGAGACTCATTTCTGAATCCCGTATTCTTCATTTACACAAAATTATGTATAGTGCCGTTGTCCAATTATAGTGGCTTGTAGGTTTTAGTACTAAAGTGTACCCAGTACACTTTGTTGTATTTAATGTTGCAATATTATATTATAATAAGCGCATGAAAAGACACTAAAAAAAGCAGCTACATTGCTGTAACTGCTTTTTAAGTGGTGCCACCGGAAGATGAGTTCCATTTCTAAATGGCTATATATCTTTGCATTAAAGAAATGCTCCTAACGTAATCTCACGCTATTGCTCCACCTAATTTCTGCACCATTTTGCAGTGTCTCGCAGAGACTAGTTCCTACTTTGATGCAAAGGTAGTGAAATAAATTCAATCGCAAGTATATGAATTGCCTGTAAAATGCAATTTTTTTATATCGGGATTGCCAATAACTTGTGTTACATACTTTGAAGGCAGGCATAACCCATACCCCATAATGTCATAACGGCCACCAGCACTACCTCC
>JBGVKL010000053.1:0-20553 GCA_045123675.1 Acetatifactor sp.
TTAAGCAGCTGCTCCTTATCAATGAAGCCTCTCTTATATGCGATTTCTTCAATACAGGATACATAGAGTCCCTGTCTCTTCTGGAACGCTGCCACGAAATTAGCTGCATCCAGCAGGGAATCATGGTTTCCGGTATCCAGCCATGCAAAACCTCTTCCCATGGTTTCTACACGAAGAGTTCCACGTCTTAAGTACTCGTTGTTAATACTGGTGATTTCAATTTCACCTCTTGCAGAAGGCTTTACATTCTTTGCAATCTCCACTACATCATTGTCATAGAAATAAAGTCCCGGTACTGCATAATTACTCTTGGGATTCTGCGGCTTTTCCTCAATGGAAAGTGCCTTACCGTTTTCGTCGAATTCTACCACACCATACTCTCTCGGATCACGCACGTAGTAGCCGAAAATGGTTGCACCGCTTTCTCTGGATGCCACCTCACGAAGTAACTTAGAGAAGCTCTGACCATAGAAAATATTATCTCCAAGCACCAAAGCCACACTGTCCTTGCCGATAAAGTCTGCACCGATGATAAACGCATCTGCCAGACCTCTGGGATACTCCTGCACTGCATACTCAAAATGCATGCCCAGCTGGCTTCCGTCCCCTAACAATTCCTCAAATACCGGCAAATCTCTGGGGGTGGAAATAATCAGCACCTCATTAATGCCTGCCAGCATCAGAGTTGACAAAGGATAGTAAATCATGGGTTTGTCATACACCGGCATAATCTGCTTGCTGATTGCCTTGGTTAACGGATATAATCTGGTACCGGAGCCTCCGGCTAATATAATTCCCTTCATAAATCTTTCCTCTTTTCCCGCAAATTTAGTATCTTTTAAACACACCGAATGGGAACGACCAGAAATCGTCCCCATTATGTCTTACTTATTTACTTTCGTACATGTCAGCGTAGTACTTCTGATAATCACCGCTGGTCACATTCTTCATCCATTCCTCGTTTTCAAAGAACCAGGCGATGGTCTTCTTAATACCTTCCTTGAACATGGTTTCCGGATACCAGCCAATCTCTGCCTTAATCTTATCCGGTGCAATCGCATAGCGGCGGTCATGTCCCTTTCTATCCTCTACATAGGTAATCAAATCCCTGCTTACCAGAGCCTTTCTCGGGTCGCCTTCCGGAAGCATCTCCTGTAAAGTATCAATAATTATATAAATAATTTCAATATTCTGCTTCTCATTATGGCCGCCGATGTTGTAGGTCTCAAACAGTCTGCCCTGCTCCTGCACCATATCGATTGCCTTGGCATGATCCTCTACAAACAGCCAGTCACGGACATTCTTTCCGTCACCGTATACCGGCAGCTTCTTGCCCTGTAATGCATTATTGATAATCAGGGGAATCAGCTTCTCCGGAAACTGGTAAGGTCCGTAGTTATTGGAACAGTTGGTAATGTTTGCAGGGAACTTGTAAGTATCCATATATGCCTTTACCAGCATGTCCGAACTTGCCTTACTTGCAGAGTAAGGGCTGTGGGGATCATAAGGTGTAGTCTCATAGAAGAACGCATTGTCATCGTCCGGCAGGGAGCCGTACACCTCATCTGTGGAAACATGCAAAAACTTCTTGCCTTCCTTAAAGCTGCCGTCCGGCTGCTCCCAGGCTGCTTTCGCGCAGTTTAACATCACTGCAGTACCCAGCACATTGGTCTGTACAAATACTTCCGGATTACGGATACTTCTGTCTACATGACTTTCTGCCGCAAAATGTACTACACGGTCAATATCATTCTCTGCAAAGATTTTTGCAATGGCTTCCTTATCACAGATGTCCGCCTTTACAAAAGTATAATTTTCTCTGTCCTCGATATCCTTCAGATTCTCCAGGTTACCTGCATAGGTAAGTGCATCCACGTTAATGATGCGGATATCGTTATCGTATTTCTTAAACATGTAATGAATGTAGTTGGAACCGATAAATCCGGCACCACCTGTTACTAAATAGGTTCTCATATTTTCACTGTATGAATGCCTGCAAATGCATCCACACACTCCTTCCTGTATAGTGACTTCCGCCACCCTGTTTCTAAAACTCTATTCTTATTTTACCATACCGGACATTAATAGGCAAATATTAATCGTCCATGTTCATTTTCAAGGAATAATCATTATGGTCCAAAGAGAAATTAGGATTGTAATAAGGGTCTCCCTTATCCAACACTTCCTTCCACTTCCGTTTGAAATCTTCTGCCTCTTTATCCAAGCGTTTTGAATTTTCCCCTTCCAAATCAGAACCGCGGGAAATAGATTCATAGTGATATAATTCACTATATGGTGTAAAGATGTTCAAATAGCCTTTTTCCCTCAGCTTCAGACAGAAGTCCACATCATTCAGTGCCACACGGAACTGCTCATCCAGTCCGCCCACTTCCTCGTATTTTGCTTTGCTTACCATGAGACAGGCTGCTGTAACTGCCGATACATTTTGTGCGTAACACAGCTTACCCATATATCCGATACTGTCTCTTCCCTGAAGACAATGAATATGACCTGCCGTTCTGTGAGCTCCCAGCTGTAATACCACACCTGCATGCTGCACTGTCTTGTCGGGATAATATAATTTCGCTCCTACTGCACCCACGTCTTCTCTCTGGGCAAACATCAGTAACTCTTCTATCCAGTTCAATGAAATTACCTGAGTGTCATTGTTTAGAAGTAAAATATATTCTCCGTCAGCATGCTTCACACCAAGATTATTTACTGCCGAATAGTTGAACGCACCTTCAAAGGTTACGACTTTGATTTTCTTTTTTTGCTTCAGGCTTTCATAGTATTCAAATATTTCCTGGGTTTCACTATTGTTTTCCACGATAATGATTTCGTAATTCAGATAAGAGGTACGCTCCAGTATAGAAGAAATACAACGTTCCAAATCTTCCTTATGGTCCTTATTGGGAATCACTATGGATATCTTGGGCATTCCCTTGATTTCATAACTAACGCGGAAAATAGTCTCAAAAGCTCTGGTACTGGTTATTGTAAAGTTCTCAAAGCCATGACCTCTTAAATGCTCTGCTACAGCTCCCTTAGCTGCATTGATTGCATAAGTCTTGGCTTCAATACCGGAAGCCACGCTACCCGCATGACTACGCCAGTAATACAATGCTTTGGGTACATGCACCACATTTTTCGCCGCATCCGTCAAACGCAAAATCATATCATGGTCCTGACTACCGTCAAACTTGGTTCGAAACAGCTCAGTACCCTCCAGCAAATGTCTGGCAAACACACTAAAGTGACAAATATAGTTATTCGCGCGCAGATTATCAATAGCATAATCCGGCTTAAAATGTAATGTTACCATTTTGTTTAAATTACCGTTTTTAAAGGTAATCTCATCACAATAAATATAATCTGCATCCTTCTCATTGATTACCTTTACGTATTCATATAAAGCACAGGGATGTAACACATCATCATGGTCAAACAATCCGATGAACTCACCTGTAGCCATCTGGTAACAGGCATTTGTATTCCCGGAAATTCCTTCATTCTTCGGAAGCTTCTTATATACAATTCTTTCGCCACCCGGCTTTTCCATGTATTCACGGCAGATTTTCCCTACATATGCGTGTTCCGCATCAGACCCATCCGCCAGACAAAGCTCCCAGTTCTGATAAGTCTGGTTCACCACGGAATCAATCATTTCTTTCAGAAAATCCTTCGGCGTATTGTAAAGCGGTACCAGAATACTGATTTTCACCATTCTTTCAAAAACAGTTTCTCGCTGTTTCCTTGCCTCTTCCTTATCCGGAAAGCTTTTGGTACCGTAGCGTTCCTTAATTTTACGCTCTTTATTTTTCTTCTTTATTTTTGCAATAACATCTTTTATATTGCCACAATTTCTCAAGCGTTTGTATTGTCGCAAAATAAAATGGGCAAACAATCTCAAAGGCTTTGTCATCTTAAATACCTTACTTCCATGGATACGATTCAGATGATATTGCAAATCCTCATTTTTTGCCTCCAGGTCCGCAATCTGGCGAAATAAATCCAAACACTTTTTATGCTCCGCTTCGTAAGCTTCCCTATAATCTATCTGTACATTTTCTTCGCTTTTCATAGTCCGCTCCTTATTTGCGTACGTTAAAATATTTTCTTGATGGACTGGAACAAATTATTGCCAATTTCCTCTGACATTCCCGCATACTCCATCACACAATGCAGTGTATTCTCCCCCTTCAGTGGCATGTTGCACACATGAATATTGATATTGGGGTCATTGGTAGGAAATACAAAACCTGTAACCTCTCCCTTTAAGCACTTGCCATTTACTTCAATATACTTTTTCGTATAATCCGGCAAAGGATATCCATTTACGGTAAGCTCTTTAATTAATACTACACAGGCCTCCATGACCGGATCAATACGTAAATCTTTCACATTTCCGTCGAAGTCCACATCCACCTCTATACATTTACCGGAGAATACATCTCCCGGCAGGAAATAGGAAGTATCCTCGCTGTAGCCTTCTCCCTTATTTTCGTAAATCTGTACCCGTCTGATACGTTCCTTCTCCTTATTCTCCTCCATATACTTTTGGGGAGACAGTATCTTATAACCTATTTTGTCCCGCATCTCAGACATAGACATGCGCTTCTTGGTCACCCACTTTTGGAATGTAAGCTCGCCTTCCCGCAATTCTTCGCTTTCCTGCTCCGTAATATGAAGCAGTTTTAACATTTCACTCATGTCAAATTTATTGCGGCTTTCGCTTTCCAACAGGTAACAGTACAACGCTCTGAACGCTAATTCTCTGGCAGGACATTCTTTATCAAAGGTCCATTCATAATCAATAACCGTCCATTCATCTCCTTTTACCAGAATGTTGGAAAATACTAAATCATAGTCCGTCACCTTAACTGTTTCATTGTAGGAAATACGTTCATAGTACTCTGCAAATAAACACTTAAATCCTTCGTAGTCTTCTTTTTCCAAATAGGCGTCCAAAATTTCTGACAGCATAACCCCTTCTACATATTCAAAGGTTGCCACCGGCATTTCCCCTACATACTCTATCTCGCAGCGATTAATACTTAATTTGCTTCCTGCAAACTTCTCATTCAACTTATCATAAGCCGACTTCATGGACAAAATATGCGCGTAACCTTCTTTGTTCATCGGATATTTGCACACTACTCTCTTACCATCCGCAAGCTCTACCACCGTTTTTATATTAAATTCTTCTGCACGGTCATTACTGAAACGTACATACTCCTGCTCCACGTCAGCCCCGATAACCACCATATAGGAATTGGAATACAACCAGAACAAATCATCCTCTATAATACCGTCAAATGCGTTCTTTTCATCAAACAAAAGCATTCTGTCCATATCAAAGTTACGCAGATTATTGGACAACTCACCTTTTTTGGGCAGTCGCTTGTCTGAAAAAATCGTGGTAGGGAATTTATAATCCGGATATGGATAGTAAAAATGGTATTCTTCCACACCACATTCCTTCATGATTCTTTCCAGTCCGTTTCTGGTAAAGGTGCGCACTCCGCCACCTTCTGCATAATTTTCAATACCTGAAAAATAGCCTGCCACATGATCTTCCTTACAGCCGGCAAAATACTTCAGTCCGAATTTATTTTCTATGGCAATGACCAATCTGCCATCTTTTTTTACATGCTTCTTCAAAATATTCAAGAAATCATGGTAGGGTTTGTCCGAGCCCATGTATCCCTGTCCGTATTCAAATACACCTATCAGACATACATAGTCAAAATCCGTAGCCAAATCCGGCTCAATATCCTTGAAATTACCCACATGAATGGTTACATTATCACAATCTGCATTTTTATAAGCATTAATAGTACTGCGTTTTTTCGACAGATCCACACATGTCACAGAAGCCGCTTTTCTTGCCAGTGCACCGGTGATGGCACCACAGCCGGAACCCACCTCCAATACCTTGTCCGTCTTTTGGATAGGTAACCAGTCCACAATATTCTCACGCAGCGCTGACAAATGATATAAAATAGGCCAGCTGGCGCGTTCTTCAATCACCCTCGGATATTCTACCGGCGACAGTTCCTTCACAATTCCTAAAATCTCATCTTCAATATCACCATCTGAATAGATATCCTTCCCCTGATAATGGGTCAGATCCAAGGTAATATTTCCGATTTTCTCTAAAGCCTTTTCTTCAGACATGCTATCCTCCGCCGAAAACACCTATTTCAAGATGCTTTCGTATTGTTTTATTTTACTTCAATGACAGAATTCATATCGTAGAATCCTACCGTATCCTTATCTGAAATCACTGTAATATTTACTACATCATATAACCTATGGTACACCTTAAAGTCACTTCCGTCAAAGCCTGTTACACCCAGGGACAAGAGATATTCTCCTCCCTGCAAATTCATTTCCTGCGTAAACGTTACCTGCTTTCTTTCTCCTGCTTTTACCGGTTCCAGAAATGCCTTTTCATACATGGTATTGGTTCCCGTAATCTCCGTACCCTTAATATTCTTTATGGAAAAAGCAAAAATCGGCGCGGCAATATCCTCTTTAAAGTCTACTGTCATATGAATGGTAAATCTGCTTCCCTTCACAATTGCCGTTGTGGGTACGCCTCTGTCATCTACCATACCGTAGGTTTCAATATGTGCCGACTGGTCTCCGTATTCCAATAAATTCGGATTGACTGCGTCCGTTTTCTCCGCACCGTCTTCACTGTACTGTCCTACCAAGACGCGCTTATATGCATCAATCATTTCTTTCGGCGAACCTTCTCCCAGCTTCTCTCCCTGATTCAAAAGCACTACTCTGTCACAATATTTACTGATACTGCTTAAATCGTGGCTGACAAACAAAATTGTTTTTCCCAGCTTCTTAAACTCATCAAACTTCTGATAACACTTGGCTTGAAAGAAAACGTCACCTACGGATAATGCTTCATCCACGATTAATATTTCCGGATCAATATTGATTGCCACAGCAAAGGCCAGACGCACAAACATACCGGAAGAATAGGTTTTACAAGGTTGATACACATAATCACCGATATCTGCAAAGCTCAAAATGCTCTCCAGCTTCTCATCAATTTCCTTCTTACTAAAGCCCATCATGGTACCATTCAAATAGATATTTTCAATACCGTTATACTCCATGTTAAAACCGGCACCCAACTCCAAAAGCGCTGAAATTCTGCCGTTAACAGTAATATTACCCTTTGTAGGATGTAACACACCCGTGATCATCTTCAAAATCGTAGATTTTCCGGAACCGTTTGTTCCGATAATACCTACTGTTTCTCCCTGATAAACCGTCATGCTTACCTGATTCAGTGCATACTTTTCCTTATAACGTTTCTTCTTTGACAAACTGAAGGCTTCCCTCAAACGGTCCGATGGTCTGTCATAAAGCTTATAGACTTTATCTACATTTTCCACATTAATGGCTATCTTTTTCTCTACCATATCATTCTCCATTCCGGCTTCTACAATACGTCTGCAAAGTGGGGTTTCAGGCGTTTAAACACAAATCCACCCAACACAAACAACAATACGGTAACCGACCAGAAATAAATAGTTCCGCCTACATTTTCAAAAAACCACTGATTACCATATACCGAATTTCGATATCCTTCCACCACATATACCAAAGGATTAATACCCATTACCTTTTGCATGGTAGGACTCAGCATATTCATATCCCAAAGAATCGGCGTAGCCCACATTCCCAGCTGTAAGCCAATACCGATAATCTGCTGTAAATCCTTAAAGAATACCACTACCGCACTGGTCATAAAACAAATTCCCAAAACCAGCACAAAAAGGCACAGGGTATAATACAACACCTGTATGGTATATAGTGTAGGCAAATAGCCATAGCAAGCTGCAATTACCAAAAGAACTCCCGCAAAGAATAAATGTGTAAAACCTGCCGCTATCACTTTAATCAACGGTAAAATACTGATTTTAAACACTACCTTCTTTACCAGATAAGTATATTCCAAAAGTGCACTGGTTCCTCCGGAAAGTGCTTCCGAGAAGAAAAACCAGGGTACAAGTCCTGCAGTCAGATATAGTACATAGGGTACCTCCACACCGCTGGCTACCAGCTGTGCGCGGGTCTGGAATACTTTATCAAATACAATCCAGTACATAAGTACTGTTACCACAGGCTGTACAAATGCCCATATCTTACCCAGATAAGAGCCTGCATATCTTTTCTTGAAGTCATTTGCCGCCAATTTCCAAATAAGCTGTCTGTTTTGCCATAATTCGCGGACCAGACTAAAAGGATTTATCCTTGATGATTTTTCCATATTCATCTCCAACTTTTTTTATTAAGCGGTCTTTAGTAACCCAAATAACTCATATTCAGGTCTACATCACCACTGATTCCGCTTACCTTGCCGGAATCCTTATACTGCCACATATCATATCTTCCCTGATAAGTAGGTTCAGATGCATACTGGGCAAGCCACACTTTGTAATTATTTAATACGCCCATATCCAGCTTGGTTTCCAGCCAGGTCTTATTAGCATAAATCCCCGGTGTATAGCCGTATTTCTTAATGGTTTCACAGAATGCCTGACAAATTTCGGTTCTTTCTGCCTTTGTCAGCTTGTCCGCTCTGCCGCCACTGGGTTCTACATCCAAAAATACCGGATAGGATATGGTGTAATTCTTAATACATTCCAATACCATGGAAGCTTCTTCTACTGCTTCGTTCTTATCGATTGCCTGAGAGAAGAAGTATACGCCTACCTTTAAGCCGGCCTTCGTAGCTCCCTTAATATTCTGTTCAAACTTGGAATCCTGAATTAATGCTCCCTTAGAAGAACCTCTGTATCCGCAACGAATAATAACATAGGACACACCGGAATTTTTCACAGCATCCCAGTCAATATTACCATTCCACTTAGAGACATCAATACCCATAACACCTGTTCCGATTACTAAAGCTCCATCAGAACCAAAGGTGTGTTTTACTCCCTGGATAACCTGTTCTCCCACTACATATTTACCGGAAGCATCGTAATACCGATACTTTCCGTCAACAATCTGCCAACCGGTGTACTTCGCTTCTGTTCTTACATAATACTCACCGGCAGTATAATAATCTGCATACGTAGCCAAACGATAGGATTCTCCATCCTTCACATATACTTCTCTGCCTTGGGAATCCTTTAAATATTTACCGGTCTCCTTAGCAGGATCTTTTTTTACCGTAATATCACATACTAACGGTGCAGAGGTAACATCCTGTGATGTATAAACCACAGAAATTTTCGTCGTACCTTCCTTCACACCGGTAACTCTGACTGTTTTTCCGGTAACGGTAACAATTGCCACGGATGTGTCGGAAGCCGTTGCTGAAACAACAGTACCTTCCCATTCATTTTCAATTTTAACCGTTACTTCCACGTAACTATCAATGTATACTGTTTCCTTAGACGACGAAAGCGTTCCCTTCATAGGAATCGGTGTCGGGCTTGGACTCGGACTTACCGTCGGAGTCGGACTGGGTGTCGCCGTAGGCGCTACCGTTGGTGTCGCTGTAGGTGCCACTGTGGGCGCTACCGTTGGTGTTTCCGTGGGTGCTACCGTTGGTGTCGCTGTGGGTGCCACTGTCGGTGTCGCTGTAGGTGCTACCGTCGGGGTTTCCGTTGGTGCCACTGTCGGGGTTGCCGTGGGCGCTACCGTTGGCGTTTCCGTGGGTGCTACTGTCGGGGTTTCCGTGGGCGCTACCGTTGGCGTTTCCGTGGGTGCTACTGTCGGGGTCGCTGTAGGAACTTCCGTAGGCGCCTCTGTTGGCACCTCCGTAGTTATAGGCGTAATCTCTTCTGCCGCATATACTACCGAAGGCCCAAATAACTGTTCCTTCATTCTTCGCCAAGACAATGTCACCGGATCAGGAATTGTACTTTTGTCAATCTTCTCATAACTGCTTTCTAAAACCGTACTTTCTACCCATTGTACCGTATCCTGCAGATATTCCTCCTGGATAGCACCGTTTTGCTGTGTATCTTCCTTTTGTACATCTACTTCGGACTCATCCTTTATTTCTGCCGAAATATCTACCTTTTCATATTCAATTTTTTGTTTAACTTCAACTTTTTTATTACTTCCCGCTATGGCAATAAACGCATATTTTTCATCCGAAAAATCATTTACGTTAATGGAATATTCTCCGGCAGCCAAATTCTTTTTGTAAATAATACCATCCATGTCATCATCAGACCAGAAAAATTCACTTCCGTCCGCTGCCTTTGCCACAACACTAAACGGTACATTTCCCACCAATTTACCGGTTTCTTTATTTAGGAATTTAATTTTCAAATCCTTTTCAATGGAAGTCATACTAAGAGAGACTTCTACCTCATTTTTCAAATCCTCTTCTTCATATTCCGTCGGTTTGGGGGTTGGCGTCGGCTGTACTTCTTCTACCGCATTCAACAAAGCTTTTTGTGCTTCTGACACTGCCAAAAGTCCCTGTTCTCCGATTAACGTAATGTTACTCAGCTGACTTCCTACCACCTGAACATTTTCTTCCTTTTCGCCCTGCAGCATTTTTATCACCAGACTACCGCATACCACCAGCACAAGAAGTAATGCCACAATTGAACCGGCAATCAGTATATAATCACTCCATGCCCTGGATGACACTGTGCTACCGGTCTTACGCTTTCTGCGCACCTCATACTCTTCTGCTTCTTCGTCATTATATGCTACATATTCTTCTCTGTAATACTCCTCATCTCTTTCATATGCAGCCGCCAAATACGCTTGTTCTTCCTCACTTACATACTCCTCTTCGACGTACTCTTCCTCACCAGCATACTCCTCTTCGACGTACTCTTCTTCGCCTGCATACTCCTCTTCCACGTACTCTTCTTCGCCTGCATACTCCTCTTCAGCGTACTCTTCCTCACCAGCATACTCCTCTTCGGCGTACTCTTCTTTGATATAGCTTCCCCCGGCATATTTTTCTTCGTTATATTCTTCGGGTTCATACTCGTCCACGTCATCTTTCAGTGGCGCATAATCTTCATCCGCATATTCCTTATTATAATCTTCACGATGATAATCCTCATCTGCATATGCTTCCTGGGCATACTGCTCCCCTGCATAATCCTCATCTACATATTCTTCCCCATCATACGCATCCTCAGAATATGACTCCTCTGCCGGCTCCTCCCCGGTATTATAATATTCCATCTCTTCATATCCCGTGGATTTAGCATTATACTGTCCAAAGCTTTCTTCCGTAAAATAGCGGTCTCCTTCAAATTCCTCTTCCTGTTCTTTTACAGCGTCATTCTCTGCCATATTTTCCAAAACATCCCAAAAACTGTCGCTCCAGCTGCCGAGCGTGTTTTTATCTCTATTCTTTTTTTTGCCTATTCCAAAAAAGTCCAACTGCAACTTCATCTAAAAAATACCCTTTCCGGCTCATTTTATCATAGATAGTATATCATTCCCCCCTGTTTCATGCAAGCTATTCAAGCTTTCTTCACAAATTCTTAATTCTTAAATTCTCATTAATACTGTGGACAGATTCAAGATATAATAGTAAAATAAGGTGGTAATTGAAGTACACAAACATAAGGAGTTAATATGAGTGATAATATGATTGATAAGCAGGAAACGGGTGTTATGCCTATTCTTGACTTAGACCGTATCGATAACGAAACGAATATAGATTATGATGAAATGATTAAGTCAGAAGAATATCTGATGGACGAGCAGGAGAATCAAAGCTCCGGCGAAGGCTTCTCCGGCAAAAAACTGCTTCGTGGCGTCATGAAGATTAACTGGCATATTGTATTGCTAATAGTGTTGCTTATTTCTGTAATCATTATCATATACAGTATCCGAAACTGGGGTGAAAAGATTGACCTTTCAGAATTATTCCCGGAAGGCGATACCCCCGAACAGGAAATCCAGGTGGAGGTTCTGGACAATATTCTGCCGAATCTGGACAGCGAAGGCAGTGCTGCTGCCACAGACGGTGTGACCAACATTGTACTTTTCGGCAACGGAGCATTTGCAGAGGACTATGGTACAGTTGATAACGTCGCAAATCTGATTGCTGAAATGACAGATGCCAATGTTTATAATTGTGCCGTTTCCAACTCTCACCTGGCTGCAACCAATACTTCTTTTTCGGCAGATGCAGATGCCATGGATGCTTTCAACCTTTATTGGCTTTCAACCCTGGCTACCATTGACAATTACTCGCCATGTGAACAGGCATTGGAGTCTTCAGCTTCGTTACCAACGGAAGCTGAGCAGGTTTTTGAACTTATGTGTGATATTGATTTTTCTACGATTGATGTTATCGGTATTATGTATGACGCTACCGATTATCTGGAAGGACGTCCGGTCTTTAATCCGGAAAATCACACCGATATCCAGACCTATTACGGTAACTTAACTGCAAGCCTTGAACTGTTACAAAGATATTTCCCTCACATCAGAATCATTGTAATGTCGCCTACTTACGCATATGCTATTGACTCTGATGGAAATTATGTAGAAAGTGACATTTATGTGTACAATGAGTTTCCTTTGTCCACATACTCCCAGATGTTAGAGCAGTCTGCAGCCAATGCCGGTGTTTCCTTTGTGGACAACCTTTACGGTACTGTAAACCTTTATAACGCCAACGACTACTTGATTGACAATGTAAAGTTGAACAAAGACGGAAAACAAAAATTAGCAGAACGTTTCGTTTATGCACTTAAATATTACGATTAAAATTTACGTTCCTTTAAACATCGAAAAGCCTGACAAAACACTTTAAAAGTTGTTTTGCCGGGCTTTTATTTTAATAGCCAAAGTACATATTCGTATTCTGATATATCCTATACCCTTCTATTTCCTCCAGCATAAGATATTCATAATCTTCAAATTGCCCCTCCAGCTCTTTATCCGCTGCTACAATAATATAATGGCACTGGTACTGCTCTCCATAGCTTGCCAATTCTTCAACATCCAGAACTTCTTCCTCCATTGCATTAAAAAAGTCTGTATCAACGCTCCAACTTGAAACCAGCTCCCCTCTGCCATAGGGCATACAGATAAGTGGTGAATACTGTCTTACATAAGAAATCAATTCTCTCGGAAATGCCGCCATAATCTCACGGCCCTCCACCTGAATTCTGTCACATATCTGCACTACAGCAACCGGTACATGCTCCGGATTCTCCGCCCTTGAAAAAAAGGGGCTTTGATAAATACAGCTTCCGGAAAGTATAACCATAGCGGTTGCTCCAAGCAGAACACCATAGTTTTTTCTTCCAACCAATGTCATACACAATTTCACTATGGTATATGCAATCACTATAGACATGGGCATCAGCCACAATATTCTGTAATATATTTCTGTTCCGATAAACCCATATAACACTTTTATAAATAGAGGATTAAAAAATAATAATAATAAAATCAATGGCACATAAACAAACAGGATTCTTTTACTCTTGTCTTTTTCCTGAAAAAAAAGATAGCCTACACATACAAAAAACCATGCAACCACCAATCCTGTTCCCATATAATCCCGAAACAGTTTTACCACATTATTCCACATAAATTAAAAGCTCCTTATCCCAACCAAAAATACAATAGTGCATAAACAAGAGCCGGTATGCAGCAAACGGCAGTTTTCACCACAAATCCCATTTTGCGATAAACCACGCCTGCACACAATCCTATGATTCCCAGGAAAAGACACATCAAAAAGGTTCCTAACGTACTACACAGACACGCAGCCGTAACCGTTGTCGCAAGCAGTATCCACAGGCTTTTTTCTGTTTTCTTTTCTTCCTGAATTCGCCGGAAAAGTAACAGAAACAAAGTAATGACCATAGGAATAATCACATTTCCTAAAGCCGCCTTTCCCTGCCTGCTTCTGGCAATCAGAAAATTTTCTACTGTATAGATGGAATAATTACCAAATATAATTAATAATGCCATCAGGCTTAAAAATATGGGCTTTAGCTCCTTCTTCTCTGAAAACAAGAGCTCGGCAATCTGTCCATAAATTACATATGTCAGCAGAATCAACACGGTAGCCAAGACCGTATGCGCCATGATTACAGTAGGGATTCCTGTTACTCTTGCCAAAAAGGCAAGCCAGATTGGAAATGGTGCCAATCCATAGCGCGTGCTTAACTCCATCGCACCACTATCGTAGGGTGACAGCTTGTACATAGTTTCACTACTTTCCGTCAAGTTCGCCACCGCCACATAAAAAGCATCATCACCATCTGCATAATGCATGGTAACAGAAGCCACCAGCTGTATTGCCAGCAGAACACCAAATACAATCCAGAAAACCAGCTCTTTCTTTGTAGTCCTGCTCTTTTCCCGTGGTGTCTTTCTTGCTTTACACAACCATAACACTATACCCACAATTCCCAGAAGAACACTTACCGTTCCAAAGGCGTATACCACATAAGGAAAATATCGTTCTCCCATATCTTCCATCAAAATAATCGGTACACAAATCACTTGAAATACAGCCCATTCCAGTATATATCCACTTGTCCACATGAAACTCGGACTATATTGTTTCTTATCCACAAACGTGGCGGGAATTGCTCCTATACACAGTGGAATAAGAAACAACCATACAATTGACAACATACCACCTATTACCGTCATTCTTTACTCCTCGCTGCTTTTGCCAAACAGGTACACTCTGTCTCTATAGGTACCGTTCTCCAATAGAATCTCCTGTACCTGTAGCCCATAATCCTCTAAAATAGAAATACACTCTGCCTCTTCTACCGTAGCCTTCATCAGTACTACCACCTGACTAAGTTCTTCTATATCCGAAGCATCCTTTCGTTCCTTTAAAAGTGCAGGCTTTACCAAAAGTGTTTCCTCGTAAATCATAAACTCCTGCAAATTATCGTAAAAACCATCACCCTCGTACAAACAGATGCATGGCAGGTTCTGATACTTGCCGGCCAATGCAAGCTGTTCTTCATATCCCTCATACAAATACTCTCCGTCATAAGTTGTTACGGCTACACCTCCTAACAGGAGAGATATCAGAAAACAAATCAGACCGGATCTTTTCATTTTGTATGTCAAGCCTACCAAAACTGCTACAAATATCATAAACACAAAAGGGAATACCGCCATAACGTAACGATCCACATACATGGGAGACACTTTAGCCGCAAACACAAAATAACCGACCGGCGGAATTAAAAGCATCGCCGCAAGCCATCTTCGGGTAAGGCGTCTGCTTACGCACAAATAAATAAAGTAACCGATGCAAACTCCCAGCAAAAGAATTCCTAAAACAGAAAAAGAGAAGCATCTTTGCATTACAAAACTGCCAAAAACCTGTAGTCTTTCCCCAAATTCCGCCAATCCGCCTCCCAGATTCTCCAGGGCTTCCACACCTCTTCCGCTGGAGAGCACATCCGCAACAGAAAAAGGAAATATACCCACTCCGAATACTGCTGCCAATATCATGGAACGCACGTACACACCGGCTTCTTTTTTCCTCTTGTTTATCATTAACAGTACAAAAGTCACTACTGCCAATAAAATACAATAAAACAGGAAAAAATACTGAGTCAGAAATCCCAAAACTGTGATTACAATCAATCCTTTATTCCGGCAGTCAAAGGTTCCCTCCAACCATTTTTTCACATGTACATAAAGCATCCACACACAGAAAAACGTCATTACACCATACATACGGATTAATAAGGTGGTAGCAAAAGCACCTGCAGACAAACCATACAGTAATATTGCGCAACCTGCCCAAAGCTTCCCCTTTCCTTCCGGCATTATCTGATGTTTTTCCAATAAAATGCCACCCTTCCAAAGGCAGATACCGATACCTGCCAAAGAAGCAAGATTAATGATACATCCCAGCCACACAGACAGCTTCCCCGGAAAAAGAGAAGACATCAGATGTAAAAGCATAAAATGTACCGGAGGATGATTGTCATCCTTTACATTAAAATACACGGATAACAGATTAAAGCTGTCTCTTTGTCCTGTGGTGGTATATGCCTCAAACGTTTCCCTGTCTATCCAGACCGGCTCCTCATACACATCTGCTTTATAGGTTAAAAGCTTGCTGTTTCCGCGATTTACAAGAACATCTTTCACAACATCCGTAAAATTTCCTATAGTTTCCGAAAAAGTCTCTCCCTCGATTTCCTCTTTCACAAATTTTGCCAACCGTCCCTGAGGTTGTGTCGGCACAATCCACGGATTATATTCTGCATTAGCCAATTCAAAGCTAAGAAGCTCATCCATGTGATATCCTTCTTTGCATGAGATAAATGCAACATGTACTGCAAGTATCAGAAGCAATAACAAAAGCGGTATTTTATTTTGCCTGATTTTCTGCAAAAACCTCACGTTGCACCTTTCCTTTCTCTTTTTTATAACATCACTTCTTATAAACAATCCCTTACTGACTAAGGGGTACCGCACTTACACTGTCATAATGCAACACTGTATATGCTTCATCCTCGTATACCACTTGTCCTAAATTCACAGCTTCTGTTTCCGCAAATTTATCCATTTCCTCCGCAGTCAATAACAAAAATGTCTTGCCTGCATGGTATCCGTCCTTGTAATACTTCATCGGGCTGGACCATCGGAAATATGACATATCCTCCACCTCTAATATATTGGCCACTTCCACTGCACCGTCTGTAAGCTCTGTCAAAATATTTGCATTCCAGTAGCTGGCGTAACCAAAGCTATATCCTTCCTGTTCCAGGAAGGCTGCCACCTTTTTCTCTTCTGCATTCTTATCTTTATCCACAAAAGAGTATACACATTTCATGGTGCTCAGTCCCAGACATCCACACAAAAACAGCAACACCAAAAGCTTATCTAACGGCAGCTCCTCTAACTCAAAATAGACACACAACAAAGGAAGTACAAAAATAAACACAGTAATGTAATATCTGGAAACGATTGTACTGGTAGTAAAAATAAACACAAAAGTATTTAATATAAAGGCAATCACAAAAAACCACTGAATGAAACGTTTATGTTCCACTGCCTCCACTTTACCGGGGGCTACATCTTTTAGTAATTTCGACGTTCTTTTCGCCAAAAGCACAATCCCGATTAATAAGGCAAAGGCAATCAGTGAAATCATTCCTCGCAACGACAAAAATCCTTTTTCTTCAATATATCCAAAGAGCATGAGCAGATTTGCTACAGTATCCTGCATTCTTTCTACCAGCACACCCTGAAATACCTTAATAAAATTGGTAGCGTCATATGTTTGAAACGGATATTTCTTTGCAATTACTGCCACATTGATTACATATCCAATTAACGCACTGAATGCTCCCAAAAGGCTATATACCAGATAATTTAAACGCTCCCCTGCCAATGTGTCCTTCCATCCCTGCAAAGTCAAATCATGACGAAGTCCTTGAAACTGTCTGCTTTTCATTACATAACATACCGCCGTAAGAACTAACGGCACCTGTAGTGCCAACATATATCGAACACCTGACATACCACATACCACGCTTAACAAAATGTAGCAACCTGCCAGAAACAGCTTTTGCATCTGAATTACCTTTTCCTGTTCTGCCAGACGAAGAAACATGCCAAAACAGAAAAATACGATAATCACATGGGGCATATACGTATTACCAAACTGCATATGTGTTACAAATGTTTCCGAAAAAGGAAGTAACAAAATCACAGAAGAAAAAACCACCGCCGCCTTGCTCAACTTAAGAGGCTTCATAAAGTAATAATAACTTCCCAACATTAACAAATACGTAAGTATGTTTGTAATAGTACGAATTACGTGCCAATCTTTAAAAACATAAAAAAGGGGCACCATAAATAGCTGGGTATATAACACACGGAATTCCGTGGAATAATACCAGTTCTTTGTGGTAAGCAAGCCACCTTCCTCGGCTATCAGCTTGGAAAAAATCATTTCCGCAGCCATATCCGAATCTAACCAGTGGTCTCCAAATAAAATATTTAGAATGGTCAACATTAAAAGTGCACCGATTACCATGCAAACTGCCAGATGAAAAGGCTGCACTTTCCTTTGTTTTTTTTCCTTCATATCTATCCTTTCACGAAGCCTGCCGTGCAAAACAACACTCTGCCCGGCTTACTTCTCGTAAAAACTCTTTACCTGCTCACAAATATAATCTACCTGTTCCAAGGTCAAGCCATAAAACATAGGAAGTCTCGTCAAACGCTCGCTCTCTTTGGTAGTATATTTATCCTCCCCATGGAAACGTCCGAATTTCTTTCCTGCAGGAGCTGTATGCAAAGGAATGTAATGGAACACAGACATAACGCCATTGTCCTTTAAATGCGCAATCAGTTCTGTTCTTTCTTCAATATCCTTTGCCTTAATATAAAACATATGCGCATTGTGCACACACCCTTGCGGAACTACCGGGAGCTCAATATAGCCTGCCTTAGCGAGAGGTTTTAAATTTTCATAATAACGTTCCCAACATGCCAGTCTGGCATCGTTAATCTCCTCAGCCATTTCCAACTGGGCATATAAATAAGCAGCATTCATATCACTGGGCAGATAAGAAGAACCGAAATTCACCCAAGTATACTTATCTATCTGACCACGATAGAACTTACTGCGGTTAGTACCTTTTTCACGAATAATCTCTGCATCCTCCACATACTTCTCATCACGGATTAACAGAGCTCCGCCTTCGCCCATGCTGTAGTTCTTTGTTTCGTGGAAACTGAAGCATCCAAAATCCCCAATGGTACCCAGCGCCTTTCCTTTGTAGGTTGACATAACACCCTGAGCTGCATCTTCAATTACTACTAAGTTGTACTTCTTAGCCAATTCCATTATTTTATCCATTTCACAAGAAACTCCGGCATAATGTACCGGAACAATTGCTTTGGTCTTTTCTGTAATGGCAGCCTCTATCAGATTCTCATCAATATTCATGGTATCCGGACGAATATCCACAAACACCGGTACTGCACCACGGAGTACAAAGGCATCTGCTGTAGACACAAAAGTATACGCAGGCATAATCACTTCATCGCCGGGTTGAATTTCCGCAAGCAACGCCGCAAGCTCTGTTGCATGTGTGCAGGAAGTGGTTAACAGACATTTGGTAGAACCGGTCTTTTTCTCCAGCCACTCATTACATTTTTTAGTATACACACCGTCTCCGCAAATTTTCTGATTCTCTACACACTCACGAATGTAGTCCATTTCCTTTCCTGTAAAAGGCGGTACATTAAAGTTAATCATTTTATCCATTTCTTCCTCCATTTTGAATCCCGCTACTGCCATCACTTAGGCCTCTCTATTACAATCTTATCTCTAACGTTCTCTTACGCTTCGGATAATCTTCTTCACTACATTAAATATAACACCTCGTGCCATATCTACAATAATCCCTACTGCAAATACAATCAATACGGAAAATACACTTTTTAATATCAACATCGCCACATTGCACTCAGCCGTAGCACCAAGCCACTTAGGCCACAAATAGCGCATATCCAACTGCTCATGTAATAAATACACTCCTAAGGTATAAGGTGCCACCTTACAAATCAGCTTGGACCACCACTTTTCCCCATTAAACTTCAAATGGTAAAACGCATAAAACAAGGAAACTGCCGCAAATAAAGTCAAAATATGATTATAATGATAGGTATTCTGAATAAAATGGTCCAAACTGCCGGTTTTTAGATAAACCGCCCGCACCAAAAGCATTATTGCGTAAACTCCCACACAGCCAGCCAAATAACCTAATAAGCCACGTCTGCCGTTTCCTTTTACCGTAAAGAAATCCAATCCGTACAAACGCATATAAGCAGCCACCAAGAACACACAGACAAACCAAAGCCCGTCGTACCCTTTATTGTCATTTACTAACTGAAATGGCAGGATGGATTTGCTTACAGAAAAGAACAACAATAATGCCACAATGGTATTTCGAAGCTGCTCCTGTTTCATAGCCTTTGACGCTGTGGAAAGCACCGGTGAAAGCAAATACATAATCACATACACCGTAATAAACCAATAGTGCACCATCTGTACCGGAAGCACGGTCTCCAAAATATGATTAATACCAAAAACGCTTGCAGGTATGATACCTAAAATCATCAACACTATCGGCACTAAAATCGAGTAAAACAGCACCTGGCAAAGCAACTCTACCAGTCTCCCCGGTTTAAACCCGGACTCTACCAAAAAATAACCGCTGATAAGCATGTACACATTTACAGCCACGATGCACAGACTTTCCATTCCCCATGCCACATAACCATTTACGGTCATACTTCCGGTCAATGGGGGTAACAAATTTCCTTTCCCTAAATAATGCAACATGACCACCATCATCATGGACACGATACGTAATAGTTCAATATTTACCATTCTCTTCTTCATGTGATAATAGTCACCTGGTATATTGTAATTGACTCATCTAGCAGTCATTACAGATATACCGTCTCCTTTCTATCAACCTTTTCATCCGTGGTTGATTACGTTGTTGTACATTTGTATGATGTAAATATGTGATGTGGATTTGTATATTGTCA
>JBGVKL010000054.1:0-1760 GCA_045123675.1 Acetatifactor sp.
GTCTGCTCAGGATTTTCACCTGATTCCCTTTTCACTCATCACCTCTAGAATTGAGGAGATGAGCACCAAAATCGAAGGCAAATATACGGAGGATTATTTAATAAACAAGTATTATAGACGTTTTTTTTATGACATATCATAAAGGCGGAACCTTTCTCACGAAAGATTCCGCCCGAATAAACCAAGTTAAAGAGTTTCATGAATGATAATATCCACTATGCTTGGTTCATATATGGATAGATATTTTAAAAGCAGATAGTCGACTTTTTTTCTTCTTTCTAATAAACCAAGTTTTGACTCCTAGTACTACACCCGTCAGACATACGATTCCGCATCCGATGCACAAGAACCACAGACAGAAAGTCCATAAAGCCGGACGACTGATTATCCATCCCATATTCAAATAATGAATGGCACTGAAGAGCCACTTGTCCACAATCTTATTCTTGTTCAAATACCGGATATAACCGTCACGAGGATTCACATAATACAAGTTATGGTCGTCATCGTCCAATTCTACTTTGTATACCGGCAATTCCAGTGTTCTTCTCAGATTCACATAATAATTATCGTACTTGTCCAAAACGGTCACCGTCATTTTCACATCATCGCCATGAATCTTCCGGAATCCCTCTTCGATGGTCTTTTGTGGAACATTCAAAGCAACCACTTCAGTACCCGAAGCATCAATGTACCGTTCATTTTCACCTTCAATGACCCGATAGGCCGGAATATCCGCAAATCTCACCCATTCTACCTGTTTCAACTCCGGATAATATTCCTGCAACTTCCGATAATCCAACTGATAGGCCTCCAACGGCAAGATACCTTTCCCCCAAAGTCTGGTCGTATTGAAACTGAACTCAGCCTTGGTTGGTACCAACCATTGCGGTACTCTCGACATGGAAAAGATGCCGCTGATGGACCACCACACCAAGAAGACTCCAAATACTAGGCCGGTGGTATAATGCCAGCGTTTCCATCCTCTTTTGTATGGAATTTCCAGGCGTTTCTTTTGTCTGTATCTGTTTACCAACAAATAAATGCCCAAGATGAAGCCCGTCAATGAAGCGACCAGACAAATGGATCCGGAAGCCACAATCCATGCTTTCCATCGGTCCACATCCTTACGGATATATGGGAAATACAGCTTGTGCGGAATGGCACCTATCCATGACCAAAAACGCTGTTCCAAAGTCGTAAGCTGTATAGGCTCTCCATTTTTACCTGACACGAAAAGTTCGGTCTTCTGGTCATCATCAAAATAGAACTTATAGATAGGCATCATCCGATCGTATTTGGAATAGAGTACCCATTGTTCCCTTTCATGCAAAGTATCCACGCGTATCACAGACGCATCACACCACTTTGCAGCTTCAGCCTGAACAGTCGCATAAGTCAGAGGTTTCACCTGTTGGTCCTGCAAGGTATCGGCTACCAGCGAAAATTTCTTCTTACCTGCCTTTACTTCAAACAGGGTCTGACCTTGAAACTGACGTAACGACAAGGATTCCATCTTGCCATCCACACGCCCTTTAATGGAGGACACATCGGGCAATGAAGAACAATGGATCGTTTCCATTCTTTCATTCACCATCTGCTCCGATATACGGGGATAGGGATAATACACAAGAATCACTCCTGTAATAAACCACATCAGAAAGAATATAGCAATAAACCCTCCAACATATTTGTGTATTTTAAATAAAAATTTCACCATTTTCTTCATTGTACCGAATTAACTAACATATAAATTATTG
>JBGVKL010000055.1:0-76445 GCA_045123675.1 Acetatifactor sp.
AGCGTTAGGGTCGCTACGGTGACACTACATTCAAGGACTATGGAAACATAGTCCTTGAAATATTTTAAAGGAGAAATGAATGATTCAAGCACCATTAGAAGTATATCGTATTGATATGAAATACATCAGAAACTTACATAATATAGATGACAGAGTTTTATCTGTGTCGCCCCAGATTGGTAAGGATGAGAGACCATTTCTTGGAGTGATTGTTATTTGTAATGAACATAAATACTGCGTTCCGCTTTCTAAACCAAAGAAAAAGCATGAAAAGATGAGGGACAAGATTGATTTCAAAAAGATTGTACATAATGGAATGTTGATAGGTGTTTTGAATTTTAATCTTATGATACCGGTTGAAGATACATTAATCCAAAAGATAGACACCAAGATTCGCAAGCATGATAATACAGACACAAGAAAGAAAAAGGAATTACTGATCAAAGAATTGGAATGGTGTAATGAGAACGCTAGAGATTTGACGAATACAGCAAATGTCTTATATTCAAAATATGTATCTGGCGAGAAATTTTCGGCAAGAGAGCAATGTTTGGATTTTAAAAGAATGGAAAGTGAATGTAAAAGATTTGCAGAAAAGAAAAAGTAGTATTTTCCTTATCTGTTTTTCGTAAGGGAAAAAATAAGGGAAAAGTGCAAATTACATAGATGTTGATGGGCTGGAAAGCCCGTAAATACGGGAAAGTTGAGAAAATACTCGAGAAATTTTGAAGTTTCTTGAGTGTGTGAGGTGACGTGTATGATTGAGAAAGATGATTGGCGATTACTTAATGATGTAGAACATCTGAAAAATAAAGCTATAAATCCGACGGACGGTGAGGAAATCACTCAATATGCAAAACGTTTGAAGAAATGTATTTTTTGTTGGGAAGAAGTGCATAACACTCCTCATCAATGGTGGTTTATACCAGAGGATTTAAGCTGTTGTATTTGTGAAGAATGCTATAATGATTTTAGAGAAATGTTTCATTGGAAGAAGTTAGATGGATATGATATTGACTGGATGCAAGGAGATTAATAACAAAGAAACACACTGGTAGCATAAGGGAAAATTGAAGGATGAGGTGTGAATGATGGGCAAGAAATTATCAGAAATGACTTTGGAAGAACTGTGGCAGTTATTTCCTATATATTTAACAGAACATCAATCTTGTTGGCAAGAATGGTATTCCGAGGAAGAAAGTCTATTGAAAAAAGTCCTTTCTTCAATAGAAAGAATAAGCCATATTGGAAGTACCGCCATTCCTTCTATTTGGGCAAAACCCATTGTAGATATTCTCGTTGAAATTCCAAAGGAAAGAAATTTGCTTGACTATAAAACCCTGATAATAAATAACGGGTATATTTGTATGTCACAAAGTGAGCATGGACTGTCTTTTAATAAAGGGTATACGGAGAATGGATTCGCTGAGCGAGTGTTCCATTTGCATTTGAGATATGCAGGCGATAACAATGAATTTTTTTTTAGAGATTACCTCATTGAGCATCCGGATGTGGCAAAGGAATACGAAGAGTTGAAATTGAAGTTATGGAAGGAATACGAACATAACAGAGATGGTTATACAAATGCTAAAACGGAACTTGTAAAACGATATACAGAAAAAGCAAGAACTCTGTATGGGAATAGGTACTAATAACTTTTAGATGCCACGGGATTAAGGAGAAACATACATGCATTTTGTAGACGCTAAGGGGATATTATCCGCACAGAACGGCATGAACATATACAGAGGGTGTACGCATGGTTGTATTTATTGTGACAGCCGAAGCAAGTGTTACCAGATGCCGCATGCATTTGAGGATATAGAAGTGAAACAGAATGCACCGCAGCTGTTGGAAAAGGCATTACGGTCTAAGAGAAAAAGGTGCATGATAGGTACCGGTGCCATGTGTGACCCGTATATGCATTGTGAGGAAGAATTAAAATTAACTCGCAGATGTCTGGAATTAATTGATGAATATGGATTTGGACTGGCCATTCAAACCAAATCGGACCGGATTCTCAGAGATTTGGATTTGTTAAAAAGCATTCATGAGAAGAGTAAATGTGTGGTACAGATGACACTGACTACGTATGATGAAGACTTGTGCAAGATATTGGAACCAAATGTGTGTACCACCAAGCGTCGTTTTGAGGTATTGCAGATATTAAAGGAGAATGATATTCCTACTGTGGTGTGGTTATCACCCATCCTTCCCTTTATCAATGATACTAAAGAAAACATAGCGGGGATTTTGGATTATTGTGTACAGGCCGGTGTGTATGGTATTATATGCTTTGGAATGGGAGTGACATTGCGGGAAGGTGATAGAGAGTACTACTATGCTGCATTGGATAAGCATTTTCCGGGTGTAAAGGAACGATATCAGAGGCGATACGGATATGCCTATGAAGTTCCCAGTGATAACAGCAGGGAGCTGATGCAGTTGCTTCGAACGACTTGCAGGGAACATGGTATTGTGCATGATTTGGATAAGGTATTTGCGTACCTGCATGAGTTCCCGGAAAATAAGGGATATGAACAGTTGAGTTTGTTTTAGGTCATATAAGAAGTGTCTATTGGCCTGAAATTCTCTCAAAGAGAGGAAGAAAAGATGAAATATCTGGTAGCGTCCGACATTCATGGTTCGGAATATTATTGTAAACAATTATTGGAGGCTTTTGACAGGGAGCAGGCTGACCGGCTACTGCTTTTGGGAGATATTTTGTATCATGGTCCCAGAAATGGTATTCCGGAGGGATATAATCCGAGGGAAGTGACGCGAATGCTCAATGAGAGAGCTGACAGTATATTGTGTGTGAGAGGGAATTGTGATGCAGAGGTTGATCAGCTCATGTTGGATTTCCCTATTATGGCAGAGTATGCCATTCTTTGTATAGGGGAAAAGGTGGTCTATGCCACTCATGGGCATAATTTTGGCGAAGGTAATCCGCCCAAACTTAAGAAGGGTGATATTCTGTTGTGCGGACATACCCATATACCGAAGTGCAAAGAATATGAAAACTACACTTATATGAATCCGGGTTCCGTATCCATGCCCAAGGAGGATACCCATCACGGCTATATGGTTATGGATGAAAACGGTTTTGTATGGAAGGATTTAGAGGGAAATATCATAAAGATGTAGAAGACTGACAGCTGCGGAAAACCGTGGCTGTTTTGTATTTTTCGTAAAATTCTTAAGAATTTCTTTCTTTTTTTATGGAGTGGCTTTTTAGATTTACATTTTATGATATACTTGTACATGAGAAAGTAGCTGAGGTCACCGGACAAAAGCGAAAAGGACTGAATGAGAAGACGGAAGTAAAAGGAGTACGGACATGAGTGAAGCATATCACATTTTGATTGTAGAGGATGACGAACAAATTAGAGACGGTATTGAGATTTATTTAAAGAGCCAAGGATACAAGGTATTCAAGGCGGCGGACGGAATTGAAGGTTTGGAAGTTATTCATCGTGAGGAAATTCATCTGGCCATTGTAGACGTCATGATGCCCAGAATGGATGGAATACATATGGTAATACAGCTTCGCAAGGAGTTCGATTTCCCGGTACTTATGCTTTCGGCTAAGTCGGAAGAAGTGGACAAAATTATGGGACTGAATATGGGGGCCGACGATTATGTGACGAAGCCCTTCCAGCCGCTTGAGCTTTTGGCAAGAGTCAATTCTCACCTGCGCCGTTATGAAAGGTATCTGAAGATGGCAAACCAGGAGGGTGCGTTAGAATCTGCAGGCGTATATACGGTGGGTGGACTGGAACTGAACGAAAACACTGTAGAGGTGAAGGTGGATGGTGAACCGGTGAAACTGACTCCCATTGAGTTTAAGATTCTCCAGCTTTTGATAAAGTCTCCGGGAAGAGTGTTCTCCACTGATGAAATCTATGAGAGAGTATGGAATGAAATGGCCATTAATACAGACACTGTGCTGGTTCATGTACGTAACATTCGGGAGAAGATTGAGTATAACCCGAAGGAACCAAAATATTTAAAGGTGGTGTGGGGCGTTGGTTATAAAATCGAGAAAATCTAGTAAAATTGCAAAGTTAATAATTGCACTGACCGTGTTAGTGCCGGCATTTTTTTTGGTGTCTCTTTACCCGCGTATGGAGAAATTAATGTTAGAAAAGCGGGCAGAGTACGAAAATGCCGCATCGGAAAACACGACTATTGTGGATACCGGAGATGGACTGACGGTAAATGTGGTGGTATCGGGGGCTGGAGTAGATACGGCAGCAGGGAGCAGCTTCCAGCTTACACCCACAGAAGGAATAGTCGGGAATCCTTCTCTGACATATAATTTCGTAAATTATGCGACGGAGGCATCCTATTATTTATATAGCAGGCTTTTGCAGGAAGCAGAGGGCAGGGAAGTAAATACGGATGTGTTGGATAATTACGGTTGGATTAATGACTTTTATAATGTAGCAGAGGAAACAGAGTACTATGCGCAATACGAAACTGCCACGGGAGATATCCATATGGAAAGTAACAGTACTTATCCCTTGGATATGCTTTTGCAGGGGCAGGGAATGCCTATGGATACTCCGGAAATGATGGATTTATCTTCCAATGTAAGGGGCTATTTGATTATTGGGTTTGACCCCTATGGAAAGATTTCAAAGCTTGTTTTTGAAAGTTTCGGTTCTTTGGAATATCGTGTTAATCTTTATGAAACTGCCAGGCAGTCTGTGCAGCAATTCGATAACAATGTATCTTATTATTTGGAGCAGGCAAAGTTTAATGGTGCAGATATGTCCTGGGCCAATAAGGCTTGGGAAGTGGTACCGAAAAACTTTCAGGCAGTATTTGCCATTCCTTGGGAGAGTGCGTTTGTAGATGACGGTACCATATTCTATGAGAGTAATGTTCACCGGTATCACATCAGTACAGAAAGCATATACTGGGATATGGGTGTGATTGTTGTAATTGTAATACTGGCAGTATTGGTAGCATTGGTGGCATTGATCTTACCCTTTATCAAGAAGTTAAATACGGGTTGGGAAAAATTGTTTTGTATCCCCTTTGAACTGGTTTGTGCGCTTTGCGTGGCAGGTGTAATTGCAGCATGGTTTATGTTTGAACTCATGTGTTATTCTACTATGGGAGAAGTGGCACGTAACTGGAACAATGCCGCAATTCTGGGATATACCGTCAGCAATGAAGCAATTTATGGATTAATGCTTGTGGCAAACTTTGTAGGTTGGGCAATTTGTTTCCTGGCAGAATATACAGTGGTAAGTTCTGTAAGGCAGTTTTTAAGCCATCCCATAGAGTATCTTAAGAATCGCCTGTTGGGTATTATGTTTATCCGTTGGATTTGGCGACAGTGCAAGCGGTTTGTACATTTTATGACAGATATTGATATTTCAAAAAATCTGCATAGCAGTATTTTGAAGATTGTGCTGTTAAACTTCTTTTTGGTAGCGGCTATGTGCTGTGGCTGGTTTGTAGGAATCGGTGCTGCGGTGGTATATTCTGTGGTACTGTATTTGATACTGCGAAAGAAAGGAAAGACTATTCAGAACCAGTATAACAGTATTGTGCATGCCACGGAACAGATGGCAGAAGGGGAACTGCGAATTACATTGCAGGAAGACCTGGGAATGTTTGCACCATTGGGCCGGGAACTGGAACAGGTACAGGAAGGTTTCTCTAAAGCAGTGGCCCAGGAAGCGAAGAGTCAGAATATGAAGACAGAGCTTATCAGCAATGTGTCCCATGATTTAAAGACACCGCTGACCGCAATGATTACCTATATCGGTCTGCTGAAACAGGAAGGAAATACACCTGAGCAGCAGAAAAGTTACATTCAGACCTTGGATATGAAGTCTCAAAGATTAAAAGTTTTGATTGAGGATTTGTTTGAGGTAAGTAAGGCACAGTCCGGCAATATTCAGTTGAATATGATGGATGTAGATGTAGTCAGTCTGATGAAACAGCTTCGTTTGGAGATGGAAGATAAGATTGCAGACAGTGATTTGACCTTCCGGTGGAACTTACCGGAAGAGAAGGTAATTCTGACACTGGACGGACAGAAGACCTATCGAATATTTGAAAATCTTTTGACAAATGCATTGAAGTACGCAATGCCACAGTCGCGAGTGTATGTGGATGTACTTCCTTCGGAAGAAGGGGTGGAAATTGTATTTAAGAATATATCTGCAACGGAGATTGCTGCGGATGCGGATAGCCTGACGGAACGTTTTGTCAGAGGAGATGCTTCCCGTAATTCCGAGGGAAGCGGTTTGGGTCTTGCCATTGTCAAAAGCTTTACGGAGATTCAGGGCGGAACCTTCAAGATTGACGTGGACGGAGATTTATTTAAGGCAGTTTTAGTTTGGAAGAGGCAAATGGTATTAGAATGAAGCAATTAAAGATATGTATTTTGGCAGGCATCTGGTCATTTTTAATGACCGGATGCAGTGCTTTGTATAGCGCAGAGCCGCTGGTGATGGAGGCAGAAAGCACAAAGGTATATGTGGAAATGAAGGAAGAGGTATCCGAGGAAGTTCCGGTAGTATCGGAAGAGTCGAAGGAAGAGGATGTGCAGCAGGAAGGAACCGATGAGGTAATATCCTCAGAGGTTATGGTGGGGCAAAGTGAGACCGTCGATGCGGGAACTGATATTCCGGAAGAAAGCCCGGGAAGCGAGATAGAGCCTGAAGAAGGGTATGCTTACTTTGACGATGCTTTGTTTATCGGTGATTCCAGAACCGCCGGACTTCGGGAATATGGTTTGTTTGATAATAGTGATTTTTTTGCCACTCCCGGACTGAGTATTTACGCAATACCGAAAACAAAGGTGACGGTACACGAGTGGGAAGATGTGAAATTGGAAGAACTGCTTGCAAATAAGTCGTATGGAAAAATATATCTGATGCTTGGGATGAATGAACTTGGGTATAACTTTGAACAGACGGTAGAGCGGTATCGTGTATTTGTGGAAGAACTACAGGAAAAGCAGCCACAGGCAAAGCTGTATCTATGTGCTAATTTACATGTGACCATTGTCCGGACAGAGAATGATGATATTTTTAATAATGCAAATATAAATAAAATGAATGAGGAAATTCGAAAGCTGGCGCAGGAAAAGGAACTTCCCTATTTGGATGTGAATATTTTGTTTGATGATGAAAATGGAAATCTAAACGAAGAGTATACAAGTGATGATTCTCATGTGCTTGGAAAGTATTATGAGGATTGGTGTAAGTGGCTGGCAGAAAATATAAGTGAATAAAAATGTAAAAATGACTTGCAAAGTGTCCTTTCTAATGATACCATATTTAGTATAGCGGAAAAACAAAAAATACTAGATATAGTTTCTGAGGAGGGACACTTTTTATGGACAAAAACATGGGACATCCGGAGTTAATCAGTAAACGTAACGGCGCGCCGGTACCCTTTGATATAACAAAGATAAGGGTGGCAATTCGTAAAGCGAATGATGCGGCGCAGGTAGAAGCAATAGCACCTTACCAGTTTGAAAAGCTGGTAGAAGAAGTAATTGAAGCGATTCCACAGGGGCAGACTCCGAATGTGGAGCAGATTCAGGATTTGGTAGAAGAGCGACTGATTGCTCATGGCTTTGCTAAAACAGCCAAGGCGTATATTTTGTATCGTGCAGAGCATACAAAGGTGCGTAAGACAGAAGCGGATCTGGTAAATATTTACAGAGAGCTGACTTTTACCAGTGCGGCAGATGCAGATATTAAGCGTGAAAATGCAAATATTGATGCGGATACTTCCATGGGTACTATGCTTAAGTACGGTTCGGAAGGGGCCAACTATTTCGTAGATAATTATATTTTGCCGAAGGATATTGCGGCTGCGCATATCAACGGTGATATTCATATTCACGATAAAGATTTCTATATGTTGACCGAAACCTGTTGCCAGATTGATTTAATCAAACTGTTTAAGGATGGTTTTTCGACAGGACATGGTTTTATTCGTGAACCCAAGTCCATTAACAGTTACGCGGCTTTGGCATGTATTGCCATTCAGGCAAATCAGAATGAAATGCATGGCGGACAGTCAGTACCGAACTTTGATTATGCCATGGCAGATGGTGTGACATGGACTTTCCGCAAGGAATATTATGATGCAATTCAGCGCTATTTGTGGTTGGAATATGATTGTGAAAGAATGATGGAGGATGATTTCCGCGAAGCCCTGATTCAGGTAATGGGCGAGGATTTAAATATGTCCAATATCGATGCCAAGGAAGATTGCTTTACGGAATGGATGTTAAAGGAAGGCTATACTTGGTTAGGGTTAGAGCCGAAGGAGGCAGATATTCGTAAGTGTCATGTTGCTTCGGTGAAAATTGCCACAAAGGAAACAGACCAGGCTACTTATCAGGCCATGGAATCGTTAATACATAATTTAAATACTATGAATTCCAGAGCAGGTGCGCAAGTGCCGTTCAGCTCTATTAACTACGGAACCTGTACCACACCGGAAGCCCGCATGGCCATAAAGAATCTGTTAAAGGTAACGGATATCGGTCTGGGAAATGGTGAAACAGCTATCTTCCCGGTACAGATTTTTAAGGTAAAAGAAGGTATTAACTACAATCCCGGCGAGCCGAACTATGATTTGTTCCGCATGGCGATTAAGGTATCTGCCAAGAGATTGTTCCCGAATTTCAGCTTTTTGGATGCGCCCTTTAACCTGCAGTATTACAAGGAAGGCGATTACAATACAGAAGTAGCGTATATGGGTTGTCGTACCAGAGTAATGGGTAATAATTATGACCCGTCCAGAGAGATAACCTGTGGCAGAGGTAACTTAAGCTTTACCTCTATCAACTTACCGAGAATCGCTCTGCAGTCCAAGGATATGGAGCAGTTCTTCAAGATTTTGGACAAGCGTATGGCGCTTTGCTGCAGACAGCTGTTGCATCGTTTCAATGTGCAGAAGAAGAAAACCGTGAAAAATTACCCATTCTTAATGGGACAGGGGATTTGGATTGATTCAGAAGGCCTGGGTGTAAACGATTCTGTAGAGGAAGTATTAAAGCATGGTACCTTAAGTATCGGCTTTATCGGTCTGGCAGAAACCTTGGTGGCTTTGACCGGTAAGCATCACGGTGAGAGCGAAGAAAGCCGTGCACTGGGTTATAAGATTATTTCTTATATGAGAGAATATTTAGATAAGAAGTGCGAGGAAACCGGCTTAAACTTCTCACTTTTGGCAACTCCGGCAGAAGGACTTTCCGGAAGATTTATTAAGCTGGATAAAAAGCGCTTTGGTGTGATTCCGGGTATCACGGACAGAGAGTATTATACCAACTCCTTCCATGTACCGGTATATTATCCTATCAGTGCGTTCAGTAAGATTGAAATTGAAGCACCTTTCCACAACCTGACCAATGCAGGACATATCAGCTACGTAGAATTAGACGGTGATACTGCTAAGAATCCGGAAGCTTTTGAGGCTGTGGTTCGTTGCATGAAGGAATGCGGTATCGGTTACGGTTCCGTAAATCATCCGGTAGACAGAGATCCTGTTTGTGGATATACCGGTGTGATTGACGATGTATGTCCCCGTTGTGGCAGAAAAGAGGGCGAAGCCGTTTCTTTGGATATGTTGAATGAGTTACGTAAGAAGTACCCGGATGTACCGGTGTACTGGGATGCAAATCGATAAAATGTAAGGCGGTCTGAACGGTTGTTGCCGGGAGGACGCGGAAAAAGGAGGAAAAGATTATGACAGTGAAAGCACCTGTAAATAACGGAACTGTAGGAGAAAATGTGAAATTTGACAGAATTCGTCGTATTACCGGTTATCTGGTAGGTACTACGGATCGTTTTAATAATGCAAAACGTGCGGAGGAAAGAGATCGTGTTAAGCACAGTCTGTCCTAAGCCTCTTCGAATTGCCGGAATTCAAAGAGATTCTATCGTGGATGGCCCGGGAATTCGTTATGTAATATTTACGCAGGGGTGTCCACATCACTGCGAAGGTTGCCACAATCCCCAGACCCATGATTTTGAAGCCGGGAAAGTGGCGGATACAGACGCTATTTTAAAGGAGATTTTTGAAAGCCGTTTAGTTAGTGGAGTGACCTTTTCGGGTGGCGAACCCTTTTGCCAGGCGGAGGCATTGGTGCCTTTGGCGGAAGCGATAAAGACGAAGAATAAGCATTTGATGATTTATACCGGATATTTGCTGGAAGAATTACAGAAAATGCCAAACAACCATGTGCAGAGACTTTTGGAACTGACGGATATTTTGGTAGATGGTCCTTTTGTGTTGGCACAGAGAAACCTGACGCTCCCTTATCGCGGAAGTGAGAATCAGAGAGTAATTGATATGGCGAAGACCAGAAATCTGGGAAAAGTAGTTTTATATCAGAGTGAATATGATTTGTTATAGCAAAAAGCCCCTTATTTGGGGCTTTTTACTGTATTATCTCCCAATTTCACTATTTACTAAATTCTGTCAAAGTGGTAAAATTATATTAGATTTGTAAACGCAGAAAAGTCGGGATGAAGACAGGGGTGATAGTATGCAAATGGATCGCATAGCGGAGAAGATGTTTGAAGCATATGCATCAGCGTCCAAAAGCAGATATTTATTCATGCGTAATATGAAAACAAAGCATTCACGTTGGTCAACCAATGCAGTGGATTTCTTTGGTTTGCCGGGCGAATATATGGATGATGCTTACCATACTTTTTTGGAGCATATTCATCCGGAGGATAAGGAACAATTTCAGGCAGAAATGGACAGAGTATACTCCGGTCTGCAGGACAGTCATGATATGGAGTATCGTGCCAGAAGTAAAGACGGAAGCTATGTAGTATGCCGCTGTAAAGGTAAAATGATACGTGATGAGGATGGAACACCGGCTTATTTTGCGGGAGTTATTTCCAATCATGGAATTATTGACAATATAGACCCGGCTACGAATCTTTATAATTTGTACGAGTTTATGCATGCATTGCAGCTCATCCGTGAAAAGAAAAGGAATGCTATGGTACTGATGATTGGTATTAAGCATTTTGCGGATATTAATGATGTATACGGTTATCCCTTTGGTAATGCGGTGCTGAAGGAATTTGCAGCGCAGCTTTTGGCCATATGTAAGCGCAAGGGTATGGTATATCGTATGGATGGTGCCAAATTTGCATTTTGTACGGACAGCATGTGTAAAGAAGAATTAGTGGCCCTGTATGGTCTGATACAGGACATGGCAAAGAAAAATGTATTTATTGATCGGAATCATGTGACATTGGTAATTTGTGGTGGCGCCGTAACCATCCGGGATTTTGATATTGATGAGAATTCTTTATATTCCGGAGCACGTTTTGCATTAGAACGTTCCAAGAACGAGAAGCACGGAGAATTAATATTCTTTGAAAATGAAACACTGCAGAATAATAAACGAAGTCTGGAGCTTCTGGATACATTACGTAAGAGCATTTTGAATAAGTGTGAGGATTTTTATTTGTGTTATCAGCCGGTGGTAGATGCCAAGACGGGAAAAATTACCGGTATGGAGGCGTTGGTACGCTGGCATAATGAACATTTTGGAGAAGTACCGCCGGGTGTTTTTATTCCTTTGTTGGAGAATGATGTGTTATTCTTTGAACTGGGCAACTGGATTCTGCGTGAGGCTTTGACGGAAGGTAAGAAGATTGTAGATACGAATCCGAATTTTATTGTAAATGTAAATCTTTCTTACACTCAGCTGGAACGCAGTGAGTTTAGAAACTGCCTGATACGTATTTTGGAAGAAACAGGATTTCCGCCTCAGAATTTGTGTTTGGAGCTGACAGAACGATGCAGGTTATTGAATTTATCATTTTTGTATAATGAAATGGTATTTTTGAAATCCTATAAAATCAAAATAGCATTAGATGATTTCGGTACCGGATTTTCAGCATTAAATCTGCTGAGGGAGCTTCCTGTAGATTTGATAAAAATTGACAGAGGATTTATTTCAGAAATCGAGACGAATCGTGCAGACCAGGCGATTGTAAAATCCGTACTGGATTGTGCAAACCTTTTGAAGATTCCGGTTTGCGTAGAGGGTATTGAAAACAAACAGCTGGAAAGCTATATGAATCACTACCCGGCCAGTAGCTATCAGGGATATTTATATTCCCGACCGATTAGAATTGAACAGTTTAAAACACTTTTGGCATAAAAGTGAGATGAGAGACATTCCTGAGGGAGTGTCTCTTTTTTGTATGGCATATCCTCTGTACAGACCGACACTATACATCCTACCTTCGGCCCGCTTGCGCTTAATGAAAACGTAGCAGCACTAAGCTCGATAAAACCTCGCCAAGTGCTGACGTTTTCAGGGCGGTCAGTGTAGGATGTATGGCACCGGTCTGTACGGGGGATGTGCCGGTTTGTAGTGAAAAAAATACAGAATATGTCTCTAATTAGTGAGGTTTTCAGGGGGAGAAGAAATCTTTATTATGATAAGCAAAGAAGTACGCATAAATGAGGAGGATTATATATGCGCAAGAGAATATTAAGTATAATGGCGGCAGGAGTATTGGTACTCAGCTTATTTACCGGTTGTGGCAGTGCACAGGATGCGAATCAACAGGGAGCAACTCAAACGGAAGCATCGCAGGAATCTGTAGAGCAGTCTTCCGGAGAAGCGACGGCAGAGCCTTCCGGAGATGCAACTGATGATGCACAGGGCAGCGGTAATGCAGAAGATACAAGTGCGACAGTAGAGGATTCCCTGTCATCTCTTAAGATGGCTGAAATTATGGGTAATGGTATTAATTTGGGAAATACTATGGAGGCTTATGGGCGCGGTAGTGTAGGTGTAAATTCAGACCCATATTTGTACGAAACATTTTGGGGACAGCCGGAAACTACACAGGAGATGATTTCCGGAATGAAAGCGGCAGGCTTTGATACTCTTCGTATTCCGGTGGCGTGGACGAATGCCATGAATTTCGAATCGGGTGATTACACGATTGGAGAGGCATATTTAAATCGTGTGGAAGAGATAATTAATTATGCTTTGAATGAGGACATGTACGTGATTGTAAATGACCACTGGGACGGCGGCTGGTGGGGGATGTTCGGCTCTGCAAGTGAAGAAACCAGAAAAGCTGCCATGGAGTTATATACCTCTATGTGGACACAGATTGCAACTAAGTATGAAAAGTACGATGAGCATTTGATTTTTGAATCCGGTAACGAAGAATTGGGATTCCGTTTGAATGATAAAGATGTGGCAAGTGATTCCGGTACTTTATCAGACGCGGAATGTTATGAAGTGACAAATCAGATTAATCAGGCATTTGTAGATACTATCCGTGCGGCTGGCGGTAACAATGCAGACAGATTCCTGTTAATTGCAGGTTTTGGCACAGATATTACAAATACCTGCAACGACGCGTATAAAATGCCTACCGATACAGCGGATGATAAGTTGATGTTATCCGTTCATTATTATGACCCTTCCGGCTATTGTATCTGGAATAGCATTGCGAACTGGGGAAGTAAACAGGATTATACCGATATGAACGATATGTTGGCTAAGCTGACTAAATTTACCGATCAGGGATATGGTATTGTCATCGGTGAATGGGGCGTACTGGAACAGCAGGGAAGTTTGAGAGAGGATACAGAAGAATATTATGAGAATTTCTTAGATAACTGTGATTACTATGGTTTTTGTCCGGTGCTTTGGGATTGTAATGATGTATATAACCGTTTGCAGTGTAACATTCGTTATGAGGAGCTGGCAACTATTCTGACAGCTCATAGTCTGGCAAGTCAGGCTTCTAAAACTGCAGAGGACATTCGTACTCAGGCAAAGGCTGATATGGATGGAGCCGTGGAAGCGGCATCTGAAGCGGCCGGAGTGGATGATTCTACTGCGATTGCTTGGATTATGTACAGTAGTAGTGATTGGGGCGTTTCTTATAGTGTAGGCGATACTTATGCACCTGAGTCAGGCACTGCCGGTATTGTAGCTACGGACGTAGAGATTACCGGTGAGGGCACCTATACCGTAGGATTGGACTTTACAGGTACCGGTGGCGGATGTGCAAACAGTACCGTATTTGCGGCAATCGGTATTGCAAACGGTGAAATTTTGTATCCCGGTTATTGTATTGAAATAAAGGAAGTATTAATTAACGGTGAGGAATACAAGCTGACCGGAAGACCTTATACATCCAGTGATGATGCGAAGTGCACCAGAGTAAATCTGTACAATGAGTGGGTTTCGGCGGTGCCGGATTCTGCACGTACGGCGTCCGGAAATGTCATGTATGTTACACCTTGTGTAATAGATGCGGCAAGTCTTGGTAACGTAGAGACTATTCAGATTACATTTAATTATGTACCCGGAAAATAATGATGAAAAAGGACACTTTGCAATGCGCAGAGTGTCCTCTTTTTTGTTGCAAAAGAAAGAGGAATGTATTATAATAAACAATGTATGTAATTTGAACAGAGGGGAAAAGTAACAGTGAAAAAATTAGTACAGTGGCTGCTTGTCAGCATAAGTTGTCTAATTTTATATTGTAGCGTGCTTCCTGTATTTGCCGAAGATTCGGAGCCCAAAGGAAGAGTTTTATTTATAAGCTCTTATTCTTACAGCTGGGATACGGTACAGATGCAGATAGAGGGAATTCAGGATACACTGGGTCCGGAGTACGAGCTGGACTATGAGTACATGGATACGAAGCGGGTAGATGATGGTAAAGCCATGCAGTTGTTTTATGAACGATTGAAATATACCATGTCTCAGGTAAAGCCTTATGATGTGATTATTGTAGGGGATGACGCGGCGCTTTCCTTTGTTTTGGAATATCGTCCGGGATTGTTTAAAGGAATTCCCATTGTTTTCGAGGGAATCAATGATGAGGACCTGGTACAAAAAGCATTGCAGGATGAACTTATTACAGGTGTTGTGGAAAAGCTTCCCATAGAAGAGAATCTGGAGCTTGCCATGAAGCTTTTGCCGGATGCAGAAAAGGTAGTGGCTGTGCTGGATAATACAGTAACAGGAGAGGCAGAACGTAAGCGGTTTTACAGCTATGCAGAGCAGTATCCGGAGTTAGAGTTTGAGGAATTAAACTCTTCAGAACTGAGCACCTTGGAATTGCAGCGTAGTCTGCGTGCCTTGGAAAAAGACAAAACAATTCTTTTATTTGTGGTAATGACGGCGGATGTGGACGGACAACAGTATACCAGTCAGCAATTGGCAAAATTCATGCTGACATATTCTTCGGTACCGGCATTTCGTATGGTAGAAGCCGGAATAGGTGACGGGTTCTTAGGCGGAGAAGTGGTTTCCATGTATTTGTGCGGACAGGAAGCTGCTAAAATGGCAGTTCGTATTATGGACGGAGAAGCAGTTTCAGAGATGGAACCTATGTTGGAAAGTCCCTGTGTCAGGATTTTAGATGAAAAAATACTGAACCGTTTTGGGGTTAATGTGAAAAATGTTCCCAGGGGAACAGAGCTGATGAATCATAAGGAAAGCTTTGCAGAGCGTAACCGGGAATCCATGATTTTGATTACTGCTTTGGTTTTACTGGTAATTGCCGTAATTATTTGGGCAATTTGGGATAGTTATAAAAAGCATCGTATGGTGGAAGAGTTAAACAATACCAAGAATATTTTGGAAAATGCTTCACAGCATGATTTCCTGACCGGATTACCGAATCGAAGCAAGTTCATGCAGGATTTGGAAGAGCTGATTGAAAGTAATACACCATGTACTGTTATTATGATTGATATAGATGATTTTAAGGATATTAACGATACGTTAGGGCATGCCGGTGGTGATATTGCTTTGAAAACCATCGCAGACAGAATGAAGCAGATACGGTCCCAGATTCTGACACCTTACAGATTTGCCGGTGATGAGTTTATAATGATTTTGTGTAGTGCTCAGGAAAAGCTGGTAGAGAAGGTTGCATACGACTGCAGAAATATATTTACCGGAGAAGTACAGTTTAAAAATAAAACACATAAAGTAACCGGAAGTATAGGATTGGCATCATATCCAAAAGATGCGTTTGATATTGAAACACTGATTTCCTGTGCAGACGACGCTATGTATCAGGTGAAGCGAAGCGGTAAGAATCAGTTTGCGTATTATCAACCCAAAAAGACAAAGCCCAAAAGCTAATAGGAGGATAGAATAAAATGAAGATAACATTAAAAGACGGTTCCGTAAAGGAATATGCAGAGGCTAAGAGTGTATATGAAATTGCATTAGATATCAGTGAAGGTCTTGCAAGAGCGGCTTGTTGCGGAGAAGTAGATGGTAAAGTAGTAGATTTAAGAGAAGTAATCGATTATGATTGTAATCTTTCCATCCTGACTGCCAATGATAAGGCTGGTTTGGCAACACTTCGTCATACCACATCCCATGTTATGGCAGAAGCTGTGAAGAGATTATTCCCGGATGCAAAGGTAACTATCGGTCCCAGCATTGACAACGGATTTTATTATGATTTTGACCATGCTCCTTTCTCCAGAGAGGATTTGGATAAGATTGAAGCTGAGATGAAGAAAATCATCAAGGAAGGCAATAAGCTGGAAAAGTTTACCCTTCCCAGAGAAGAAGCTATTAAGTTTATGGAAGAAAAGAATGAACCCTACAAGGTAGAGTTGATTAAGGATTTGCCGGAGGATGCGGTAATTTCCTTCTATAGTCAGGGTGAATTTGTTGACCTTTGTGCAGGTCCTCATTTAATGAGTACTAAGAATATTAAAGCATTTAAGCTGATTTCTTCTTCCGGTGCATATTGGAGAGGTAAATCGGAAAATGCTATGTTACAGCGTATTTACGGTACTGCTTTTGCTAAGAAAGAAGAATTGGCAGAGTATTTGGAATATTTAGAGAATATTAAGCTTCGTGACCACAACAAATTAGGTCGTGAAATGGAAATTTTTACCACGGTAGATGTAATCGGACAGGGACTTCCGCTTTTGATGCCTAAGGGAGCAAAGATTATTCAGACACTTCAGCGTTGGATTGAAGATGAAGAAGATAACAACAGAGGATATGTACGTACCAAGACTCCTTTGATGGCAAAGAGTGATTTGTACAAGATTTCCGGACACTGGGATCATTACAGAGACGGTATGTTTGTATTAGGTGACGAGGAGAAGGACAAAGAAGTATTTGCACTTCGTCCCATGACTTGCCCGTTCCAGTATTATGTATATAAGGCAAGTCAGAAATCTTATAGAGATTTGCCCCTTCGCTACGGTGAGACTTCTACTTTATTCCGTAATGAAGATTCCGGTGAAATGCACGGACTTACACGTGTACGTCAGTTCACCATTTCTGAAGGTCATTTGATTGTACGTCCGGATCAGGTAAATGATGAATTTAAAGGATGTCTGGATTTAGCATTATACTGCTTGAAGACATTAGGACTTGATAAGGATGTAACCTATCGTCTTTCTAAGTGGGATCCGAACAATCGTGAAAAGTATCTCGGCGATGATGAATACTGGAATTCTACACAGGGACGTATCCGTGAAATTCTGGAAGAGCTGGAGCTTCCTTTCTACGAGGCAGAAGGCGAAGCAGCATTCTATGGTCCTAAGGTGGATATTCAGTTAAAGAATGTATATGGTAAGGAAGATACCATGATTACCATTCAGTTGGACAATGCGATTGCTGAGCAGTTTGATATGAGCTACATTGATCAGAATGGTGATAAAGTTCGTCCGTATATTATTCACAGAACCTCTATGGGTTGTTACGAGAGAACACTTGCTGCTTTGATTGAAAAGTACGAAGGTAAGCTTCCTACATGGATGTGTCCGGAGCAGGTAAGAGTACTTCCTATTTCTGAAAAATATGCAGAATATGCAGAAAAAGTAAAAGCTGAATTAAAAGCGAACGGAGTACTTGCGGAAGTAGATAACCGTTCTGAGAAGATTGGTTATAAGATTCGTGAGGCGAGAAAGTCCAGAGTTCCTTATATGCTGGTAGTTGGTCAGCAGGAGGAAGAACAGGGCATGGTTTCTGTAAGAAGCCGTTTTGCCGGAGATGAAGGACAGAAGTCTTTGGCAGACTTTGTTGACCAGATTTGCAAGGAAATCCGTACCAAGGAAATTCGTAAGGAAGAAGTTGTTGAAGAAAAAAAAATAAATGAATAATTTAAACAGAGTCCGTTCATACTATTTTAGTAACTAAAAATAGTTTAAGTCCGATGATTTGGGCAGAACGGAGGAAGTATGGCTGAATTAAAATGTGGAGCGGAGAGTTGCGTATATAACAAAGAAAAGCTTTGTTCCAAAGGAGATATTATGGTAGGAGGTAAGCATGCCGGTACAAGTGAGGAAACATGTTGTGAAAGCTTTGTGTGTAAAAGACCGGGAGCTGATTCTTATACCAGTTCTATCTCGCATCCCAGCCGAGTAATCAGTATTGATTGTGAGGCGGTAAAATGTATTTATAACAGTAATTACAAGTGTGTGGCAGAACATGTGGATATTCACGGTCAGAAGGCAAATGAAAGTCGTGAGACTGCATGTGCTACATTTAAAGAAAAGTAATGGTAAATTTGTTTGGTTGTATAAGGCGGGTTATCTGCCTTATACAACCAATTATGGTGAGCGTATGAGTAAAAAAACGAAGATTTTTCAGTGTATACTGATTGTGGGCCTTATAGTGTGGCTTCTGGGAATCAATGTTTACATCAAAAATTATAATGAAAAAGTTTTTACATATACCATGGGTGAAGAATCGGAAGAATATGATATTCGCTTTAATATTCCGAAGCATTGGTCTGAAATAGCACGTGGGTACATCAATGGCATGCAATATGATGTTACCTTCCGAAATAAGACCGATGAGAAGTTGTATGGTTGGAGTATGGAGATAAAGGTTCCGGAAGGATGCCATATTGACAGCTATTGGAATGGCGAACTGATTTATGAAGGGGATACCATACAGTTTACACCATTAACAGACATTGAAATTGTAGACCCGAAGAGTAGCAGAACCTTTGGCTTTGTTATACATTCACAAACTTTGATGGATAATATTAAAGGGTGTACCGTATCATTTCAAAAGCATTTGACCATAAGGGAATTCTCCATGTTTTATTATTGGTTGGCTGCTTGCGGTATTGTTTTTATATTTGAATTAATCCTTTGGGTCAGCTGGATTCGTACCTATCAGCTACAGAAGAAAAAGGAAGAGTTTGAGGATATTATTGAGCAAAGTTTTCATATGTTTGCAAATATTATTGATGCAAAAGACCATTACACCAAAGGTCATTCCCAGCGAGTGGCATACTATTCTAAAGAATTGGCTAAAAGAATGGGGATGTCAGAGGATGAGCGTCAGAAGCTTTCTTATATTGCCCTTTTACACGACATAGGTAAGATTGGTATAACAGATGTGATTCTTAATAAGAAAGGTGCATTGACCAAAGAAGAAAGAGCAAATATAGAAAAGCACGTAACCATCGGCGGTGATATCCTGAAGGATTTTACGGCAATCGAAGGTATTGAAGAAGGTGCAAGATATCACCACGAAAGATATGACGGAAAAGGATACGCGGAAAGCTTGAAGGGCGATGAAATTCCTTTGTTTGCCAGAATTATAGCAGTAGCGGATTCTTTTGATGCGATGAGTAGTGAACGTTGTTACAGACCGGCGCTGGAGCAGTCTAAGATTATCAGCGAGCTTGAGAATGGTTCCGGAACACAGTTTGATCCGAAAGTGGTAAAGCATATGTTGGACATGATAGAGGAGAAACAGGTGCCGGTTGAAATATAGTTTTTTTGAAATGAAAAAGTAATAAAAAATATGAAAAAGTAGTTGACATTAGGAATATAATGTGTTAAATTGATTAAGCATGTGAAAACATGGAGCAAGTAGAGTATCCACTCTCACCTTACAGCAATCGGGCTGGTAAGCGTTAACATTTGATTTGAAAATATTCTGAGAAACCGTATGGTTATAAAGTGTATTTTGTCAGATAAGAGTGGATAGCGAACTATTCACTCTTTTTTATTGTGACGGGAGGGTAAAACCATTAGCGATTTATTAATCAATGAACAAATCAGAGACAAAGAAGTACGTGTCATCGGAGAAGAAGGCGAACAGCTGGGAATCATGTCTGTAAAAGAAGCTATGGCATTGGCTGAAGAAGCCGGCGTAGATTTAATAAAGATTGCTCCGACTGCAAAGCCACCGGTCTGCAAGCTGGCTGATTACGGCAAGTATAAGTATGACCAGATGAGAAGAGAAAAAGAAGCAAAGAAAAAGCAGAAGGTAATTGAAATCAAAGAAATTCGTTTGTCACCTAATATTGACACCAACGATTTGAATACCAAAGCAAATTCTGCAAGAAAGTTCCTGACCAAGGGTGATAAAGTAAAGGTGTCTTTACGTTTCCGCGGTCGTGAAATGGCTCACATGAACAGTAGCAAGCATATTCTGGATGACTTCGCAGAGCTCCTTGCCGATGTGGCAGTAGTAGACAAAGCTCCGAAGGTTGAAGGAAGAAGTATGACAATGTTTTTAACTGAAAAGCGTTAAACGCAATAGTTAAAATAGATTAAGGAAATTTAGGAGGAAAATGTTATGCCAAAAATGAAAACAAGCAGAGCAGCTGCAAAGCGTTTTAAATTAACCGGAACAGGTAAGTTAAAGAGAAATAAGGCTTACAAGCGCCATATCTTAACCAAGAAGACCAGAAAGAATAAGAGAAATCTTAGAAAGCCTGCAATGGTGGATGCAACAAATATCAAGACAATGAAGAAGATTTTACCATATTTATAATCGGGTAAGGAGGAGAATGAGACATGGCAAGAATTAAAGGCGGCTTAAACGCTAAGAAGAGACACAATAGAGTATTAAAGCTTGCAAAGGGCTACAGAGGAGCTAGAAGCAAGCAGTATAGAATTGCTAAGCAGTCTGTTATGAGAGCATTAACCAGCTCATATGCAGGTAGAAAAGAAAGAAAGCGTCAGTTCAGACAGTTATGGATTGCACGTATCAACGCAGCAGCAAGACTTAACGGTTTATCATACAGCAGATTTATGTATGGTCTTAAGTTAGCAGGTGTTGACATGAACAGAAAGATGTTAGCAGAGATGGCAGTAAATGATGCTGCAGGTTTTGCTACATTAGCTGAGCTTGCTAAGAGCAAATTAGCTTAATAGAGAAAACAAAAATCCCGAAGGTAGACATGCCTTCGGGATTTTTTTCGGAATCTTGGATTTTTACATAGGCTCATAATATTTCTGTAAACGTAAAAGTTTTTCATATTGCGCCATAGCGTCTTCCTGAGCACGTTTAAACAATTCCTTAGCTTTCTCCGGTTCTGATTGCATTAATACAGTATATCGGGTTTCGCCGTTTAAAAATTCCTCATATTCCAGTGTTGGAGCTTTGCTGTCCAAAATAAACGGATTTTTGCCTTCCTTCTTTAAGGCAGGATTATAGCGAAACAGATGAAAGTAACCGGTTTTGACTGCCTTGGCTTCTTCGTGTTGAGAGCTTCCCATTCCTGCCTTAATTCCGTGATTAATGCAAGGCGAGTAGGCAATCAGCAATGAAGGTCCGTCATAGCTTTCTGCTTCTAAAATAGCGCGCAGAGTCTGGTTATAATCAGCACCCATAGCAATTTGCGCTACGTATACATCACCGTAGGTCATAGCCATAAGGGCCAGATTTTTTTTGCGGGTTGTTTTTCCGCCGGAAGCAAACTTTGCATAAGCACCTACAGGGGTGGCTTTTGAGGCCTGACCGCCGGTATTGGAGTAAACTTCTGTATCCATAATGAGTATATTGATATTTTTGCCGCTGGCAAGCACATGGTCCAAGCCGCTAAAACCAATGTCATAAGCAAAACCGTCACCACCGAAAATCCAGTGAGACAGCTTTTGACCGGGACGGATCGTCTGGTTGGCTAAGAGCATACCATAGCCAAATTCTGCCGCATCCTCAAACAAAGAGTTGGACCAGGCAGGACCTTTGCCTTCCGGTGTTACGGTATATGCAGCGGAGGGTGAGGAGTTTGCCCAAATAGAGGAACAGCCGGTAGCATTGGCAATATACATACGTTCTCCGAACAGCTGGGTAATGAGTCGTGGATAGGTGGTTTCTCCGCAACCGGCACAGGCTCCGTGAAACTCTAAAAGAGGCCGGCGCAATTGACTGCCCTTGACGGTATTTTCCTTAAATATTTCTTGGATTTCCGGTTTTTTAGGAAGGGATTTTCCGTAGTCAAAGTATTCCTGACATTCTTCTTTTTCATGAATAGGAGTCATTACCAAAGCTTTTTGCCCCATTTTACCCGGGCAGACACCTGCACAGCTGCCACAACCGGTGCAGTCTACTTCGGATACAGTAATACTAAAGTGATAATCATCGGGGGCCCCTGTCATAGATAAGGACTTCATACCCTCCGGAGCAAACTGCTTTTCAGCATTTGTCATAACAGCAGGGCGTATTACTGCATGAGGACATACGTAGGAACACAGGTTGCATTGGATACAATTTTCCGGTATCCATACAGGAATTTCGGTTGCTACATTACGCCTTTCGTGCGCGGTGGTGCCGGACGGCGTACTTCCATCTGCGTAGGGAAGAAAGGCGGATACCGGTAGCTGATTACCTTCCTGACGGGTAATGTGTTTTTGCAATTTGGCTACGTAATCCATAACTTGCGGGCGGTCGGGAAGGAGCTTGTCATCCAATGGTTCATCGGATGACAAAAGCCAGTGATCCGGTACAATTACTTCGTGTACACCCTGAATGCCACGTTCGATAGCTTCGTAGTTCATTTGAACGATTTCCGCGCCTTTTTTATGATAGCTTTGCTTTGCAGATTCTTTCATGTAATGCATAGCCTCGTCTAAGGGGAGGATGCCGGTTACCTGAAAGAATGCTGCCTGTAAAATGGTACTGATTTTATTGTTAAGACCGATTTCCTTACCGATGGCAATAGCGTCTATAATAAAGAAACGTATTCTATGTTCTGCAATATAGCGTTTAACCTGACCGGGCAAGGCATTTTCTAAATCTTGTTCCTTCCAATAACAATTGAGTAAAAAGCACCCCCCATCCTTTACTTCCTGAACTATATTGAATTTATGCATATATACCGGATTGTGGCAGGCTACAAAGTCTGCTTTTTGAATCAGGTAGGGTGCGTGAATCCGGCTTTTTCCGAATCTAAGGTGTGAGATGGTTAGGCCTCTGGATTTTTTGGAATCATATTCAAAGTATGCCTGTACTTGTTGTTCTGTGTGATTGCCGATGATTTTGATGGTGGATTTGTTGGCACTTACAGTACCGTCACCGCCAAGCCCCCAGAATTTGCAGTTATAAACATCGGAAGGTAAGGGATCAATGGTTTCCGAAACCGGTAGAGAAAGCTCCGTTACATCGTCCACAATGCCGATGGTAAAAGGGGACTTTTTGGTGTTATTTATTACCGACAAAATCTGGGAAGGAGTAGTATCCTTGGAACTTAATCCGTAACGTCCCGTAAAGACCGGTATGTTTTCGAAATTGGTTCCTTTCAGTGCTGCAACCACATCCAGATAAAGAGGTTCGCCGGCCGCTCCCGGCTCCTTGGTGCGGTCCAAAACTGTAATACGTTTTGTGCTTTGGGGCAGTACCGACAATAAATGAGATACACTAAACGGACGGTATAAATGTACCTTTACAAGACCAATTTTTTCGCCGGCATTATCAACGTGAGTAATGGTTTCTTCAATGGTTTCACAAACAGAGCCCATGGCAATGATTACATGCTCCGCAGCCGGTGCACCGATATAGTTAAATAGATTGTAATTGGTACCAAGGAGTTCATTAATCTGTTGCATGCTTTGTTCTACGATGGCGGGCAGGCGATTATACATGGGGTTGCCTGCTTCGCGATTTTGGAAGAAAATATCCGGGTTTTGGGCAGAGCCCATCATTTTGCCGTTTTCAGGGTGTAGCGCACGTGTACGGAAGGTGTCGATGGCATTCATGTCTATCAGTTCTTTTAAAGTAGCATAATCCCAGACTTTTATTTTCTGCACTTCATGTGAAGTACGAAAACCGTCAAAAAAATGAAGAAAAGGGATGCTTCCTTTAAGTGCTGCTAAATGCGCCACCGGTGCTAAGTCCATGATTTCCTGTACACTGCCTGTGGCCAGCATGGCAACACCGGTTTGTCTGCAGGCATAAACATCCGAGTGGTCGCCAAAGATGGACAATGCATGGGTGGCAATGGTGCGGGCTGCAACGTGGAAAACGCCGGGAAGAAATTCACCGGCGATGCGGTACAGGTTGGGTATCATAAGTAAAAGCCCCTGAGAAGCAGTAAAGGTAGTGGTAAGTGCGCCGGAAATCAGGGAACCGTGAACAGCTCCGGCAGCGCCGGCTTCAGACTGCATCTGTGAAATGTTTACCGGTTTGCCGAAGATATTTTTGCGGCCGGATGTGGACCATTCGTCCGTGTGCTCGGCCATTGCGGAAGATGGGGTGATGGGATAAATGGCGGCAACCTCTGTATAAGCGTAAGCTACATGGGCGGCGGCCTGATTACCGTCCATGGTTTTGGTTTCACGAATTATTTTTTCTTTCATAAAAGAACCTCTTTTCTGTGCTTTTTCTATATTTTGCCCTGAATGGAAAAGGTTTATGATTTTTTTGATGAAAGAATTATGTTATTGTGGTACAATATAAAATAATATAGTTTTATGTGAGGTGACGTGTAGTATGGGTATTTTGGAACACTTGGAACCACAAAAAGTGTTTTACTTTTTCGAAGAAATTTGTCAAATTCCCCATGGCTCAGGTAATGTAGAAGCTATCAGTGATTATTTGAAGCATTTTGCCGTGGAGAGAGGACTTAATGTAATACAGGATGAACTGAAAAACATTATCATTATTAAGGAAGCCACACCGGGATATGAGGAAGAAGAAACGGTGATTCTGCAGGGACATATGGATATGGTGGCGGTGAGTAAGCCACAGCTTTCCATTGACATGACTAAAGAACCCCTGAAGCTTATGGTGGACGGAGACAATCTTTATGCAGAAGGTACCAGTCTGGGAGGCGATGACGGTATTGCAGTAGCCTACGCACTGGCAATTTTGGATGATGACAGCTTAAAGCATCCTCGTCTGGAGGTAGTAATCACCGTGGATGAGGAAACCGGAATGGATGGCGCCCGTGGAATTGATTTGTCCATGTTACAGGGAAAGCGATTGTTAAATCTGGATTCTGAAGAAGAAGGTATTTTCTGGACCAGCTGTGCAGGTGGTGTCAGGGTGAAGTGTAAAAAGGAACTGACTTGTGAAACGATGAAGGGATTGCACTATGAGATTACCTTAGGTGGTTTGCAAGGAGGCCATTCCGGGGCTGAGATTCACAAGGAACGTGGAAATGCCAATAATCTGGCAGGCAGACTTTTGTGGAAACTTGTATCTGCAAAGTTAGATGTGGGCCTGATTAAATGTGTGGGTGGTGTAGCAGATAATGCTATTTGCCGGGAAACCAAAATAGAGTTAATAGTAAATGCAAAAGAAGCCGGCGAAGTAGAATCGTTATTAATGACACTGGAGCAGGAGATACAAATCGAACTTAAGGGAAAAGATAATGACTTTGCGATTACTTATGTGAAGGGGGACGAAATAACGGCTTCCTGTGTAAGTAACACATGTAAGGATACCGGTATAATAGCAGCATTCCTTATGTCTGTGCCTAGTGGTGTTCAGGCAATGAGTGCGCACATACCTGAACTGGTAGAAACTTCACTTAATCTGGGAGTTCTTAGAATTGATGCGCAAAACTACGAGTTCTGTGCAGATTTTTCAGTACGAAGCAGTATTGAAAGCAGTAAGTGGGCGTTGGTGGAGCAGTTAAAATCTATAGCATGGCTTTCTGATATAGAAGTACAGTGTACCGGTGATTATCCGGGTTGGCCCTATAGAGTGGATTCGCCCCTTCGGGATAAAATGATAGCCATATATGAAAGAATGTACGGTGAAAAACCGGGAGTAAAAGCGATTCATGCAGGATTGGAATGTGGACTACTTGCAGATAAGATAAAAGATTTGGATTGTGTGTCTTTTGGTCCTAATATGGCGAATATTCATACAACAGAGGAAACCTTAAGTATATCTTCCGTAAAACGCGTATGGGACTATCTGATTGCGTTATTGGAAGAAAAGGATAAATAGTACGACAAGGAAATGGTAAGTAAGTTATGGGATTTGATAAGGTAAAGATTAAGCAAATTTGTTTTTTGGTACTTTATATAGCAGTAGTGGTATTACTGCTTATTTACAGCGATGTATTATTCGCAGGCATGAAGGTGGGATTGAACATATTAATGCCCTTTTTAATTGGCGGAGCCATGGCGTTTATATTGAATATTCCGATGAGTGCCATAGAAAGACGTTTGTTTAAGAAATGGCAGGGAAAAACTGCGAAAGCGAAGAGGCCGGTTAGCCTGGTTATGTCCATTGTTTTTGTGCTGGCAATTTTGACACTTGTAGTAGTGGCAGTAGTACCTCAATTACGTACTACAATTTCAACTCTGGGATATAAAATTGAATCATTCTGGCCAAAATTTATTGTATGGCTGGAAGGCTTGGCAACGGATTATCCGGAGTTGGCAGAGCAGATTGCAAAGATAGAGGAGTATGACTTTGACTGGGGAGCAATTACTTCCGGTATTGGCGGATTTTTATCCAACGGTGTGACGAATGTGATTTCTTCTACCGTAAGTGTGGCAACCAGTATCGTGGGCGGCATTGCAAATGTGTTCATTGCCATTGTTTTCGCTATTTATATATTAGTACAAAAGGAAAATTTGCAGAGCCAGGGAAGTCGCATTCTGGATGCTTACGTAAAAGGAAATGCCAATGGTCGTATTCGTGATGTTTTGCACAGATTGCATGTGAATTTTACAAATTTTATTTGCGGGCAGTGTCTGGAAGCAGTAATTCTGGGATTGTTGTTTGTTATTTTCATGAGTATCTTCCAAATGCCTTATGCGGTTATGATAGGTACATTAATTGCGTTTACGGCATTGATTCCGATTGTGGGAGCATTTATAGGTTGTGGCGTAGGAGCATTTATGATATTGATTGATAATCCGGTGCAGGCGTTATGGTTTGTAATTCTGTTTCTGATTATTCAACAGCTGGAAGGTAATTTGATTTATCCCAGAGTGGTGGGTAATTCGGTAGGCTTGCCGTCCATCTGGGTGTTAATGTCCGTCAGTGTGGGTGGTAGTTTGTTTGGTGTAGTAGGTATGTTGGTATTTATTCCGTTAATGTCTACATTGTATTCATTGCTTCGTGATGATGTAAATCGCAGAAATTATGTAAAGCAGCGTGTCAAAGGAAATGGGGAGCGACGACCGGGAGCAGTAAAGAAGGTTACCAAGCCACAGAAAGAGCAAAAGCAGGATAAAGGTCCGAATGTGTCTAAACCTCAGAAGAATGTGAAAACACAAAAGGAAGAAAAAGAAGAGGATGCCACACCGTCCCAGATTGTAGAGCGTTTGGTGACAGAACAGAAGGAAAAAGTGGACCGGGAATTGGCAGAACAGGGCTTGCCGGAAGTGACGCTACACGAGGAGAAGGGAACCGGGGAGAAAAAGAAAAATCATAAGAAGAATTACAAAAGACGTTATTATAATAATAAAAAGAGTAATTAGTGTTATAAGAGATACTGACAGATTTGCTTACTTACGAGGAGCGGAATGGGGAAAGTATGGAGAATTACAAAAGGGATAACGATGATATTTCCATATATATAAAGGATCAGGAAAGTGTGGCGAATGCATATGTTATGCGTTGCTTTAGCGTAACTATGCTGGTATACACCATAACCTTTCTTTTAAATGTGTTGGGAATATTTGTGATTGAGCAAAGACTAATGTTACAGGGATTTATTCCTTCGCTGGTAATTTATTTGCTGGTATATTTTGTGACGAAATCTGTGGATTCCTCCAATAGAAAGCTGAAATATTTTGTTTTGGGAAATATTATACTTGTTTTTACAATCACAGGAGTATTTCTTACGTATCACGTGGTTTTAGTAACATTATTACCATTCTTGTATGCTACCTTATATTCCTCAAAAAAGGTAATGTATTATGTGTATTTTCTGACAGTTATCAGTACAATTATTATTGTATATGGTGGCTATTATTACGGCCTTTGTGATGCGAACATGGTATTGTTGACGACGGGGTCCTTGGCGGATTATACCATGGGCGGAAAGTTTACTCTACAGCAAATCAATGAGAACCCTTTGAGTACTCTGTTTTTGTTTTTTGTATTGCCCAGATGTTTAATATATGTGGCATTTGTATCAGTATGTAATAGTATTTATTCTATAGTTAGCAGTAGCTTAGAGAGAGCCAAATTAACAGAAGAATTAGAACGTGCAAAGATAGAGGCGGAGAATGCAAGCCGTGCAAAATCTCAGTTTTTAGCAAAGGTATCTCATGAAATAAGAACGCCTATTAATGCAGTTATAGGTATGAATGAGTTGATTTTACGAGAGAGTACGGAAGAGAATGTACGTAAGTATGCAGGAGATGTAAAAGATTCATCGGTATTACTTTTAAATATCATCAATGAAATATTAGACTCTTCGAAAATTGAATCCGGCAAGATGGAAATAATTGTTGAAAAGTATGATATGGGAAGTTTCCTGAATGATTTATATAATATGATAAGCATACGTGCAAAAGAAAAGAATCTGCAGTTGATTTTTGATATTGATACAAATCTGGCAAAAGCATATTACGGAGATGAAAAACGTATAAAGCAAGTGCTCTTGAATCTTCTTACCAACGCTGTGAAATATACGGATAAGGGAACCGTAACATTTGGAATTACCTGTCATAACAGCGGGAATAAATCAACGCTGACGTATTCGGTCAAGGATACCGGTATTGGTATCAGGGAAGAGAACATTGCAAAGATTTATGATGCTTTCCAGCGCTTTGATATTATAAGAAACCGGGATGTGGAAGGTACCGGTTTGGGTATGAACATCAGCCAACAGCTATTAAAGCTGATGGGAAGCGAGCTGCAGATAAAGAGTGAGTATAATAAGGGTAGTGAGTTTTCATTTGTATTAGAGCAGGAAATTGCAGGTCAGGAAGTTTTAGGTGATTTCAGACAGCGCTTACAGGCATCACAGAATAACGTATATCAGTCTGCGTATACAGCTCCGGATGCTAAGATTCTGGCGGTAGATGATAATAAAATGAATCTAAAAGTGTTTAGGGGCTTGTTAAAACAGACACAGATGCAGATTTATGAAGCGGAAAGTGGAAAAGAGTGTTTGGAAATATTAAAGAAGCAAAAGTTTGACCTTATCTTTCTGGATCATATGATGCCAGGAATGGATGGTATTGAAACCTTACATAACATGAAGGAATTACATTTGTGTGATGATGTTCCGGTTATTATGCTGACTGCCAATGCAATTATTGGAGATGAAGAAAAATATTTAAAAGAGGGATTTGATGATTTCCTGACCAAACCAATACTACCGGATAGGCTGGATAAAATAATTCGGAAGCACTTGCCCGAGGGATTGTTTTATATGGAAGACGATGAACATAATGACGAAGTGACGGAGGAATGTATTTTGAGTTTAAGTGAATTGCAACAACGTTTTCCACAGTTGGATATTGAAAGAGGTATGGCAGCCTGTGGCATGGATGAAGAACTTTATACAGAATTGTTTGGTGATTTTGTCAACTTGTCGATACGTGAGGAATTGGAAAAGTACCTGCAAGCAGGTGATTATAAGAATTATTGCATCTTAATTCACGGATTTAAGAATAATGCGTATTCCATGGGGGCAAAAGAGTTAGGTGATTTGGCATATGAAATGGAGAAATTAACCAAAACAAGTATGTCAGAGGAAGTAAGAGGTTTACAGGAAAAGCTGTTGGAGCAGTACGATGGGATTTGCAAGCTGTATAAATCAGTAGCAGATTGTGAATGACGAAATTTGCATGAAAAAAAGAAGTCGATATAATCGGCTTCTTTTTTAGTCGGAGTGGCGGGATTCGAACTCGCGACCTCCGCCTCCCTAAGACGGCGCTCTAACCAAGCTGAGCCACACCCCGGCAACAAATGCTATTATACAAGGTGTTTTGAAAAAAAGCAAGTACTTTTTTAAAATTAATTTTAAATATTTTTTCGGAGTGTTTATGAACTGTAATATGAAATGTATAGTGACATAAAAAATACTGACAAACAGAGTTTAAAATGATATAATTATAAGATGAGTTTATAATATGCGGAATAATATTTTTGAAGATAAGGGGTAAAAAATGCAACATAGAAATATTGCGGTATTGATGACAGCCTTGGACTCGGACGGTCAGGCGGAAAGTTTAAAGGGAATAGAGGCATATGCAAAAAGTCACAATTGTAATGTGGCGGTTTTTTTATGGTTTACCGGAGCATTTGAAATGGACAAACATAATTCCGGAGAAATCAATATTGTTAATTTGCCGGACTTAAATCTGTTTGACGGAGTGATACTCTTTTCGAACGTATTACACATGCAAAATAATAGAGAACGTATAGAAGAATTGCTGGAGGGTGTAACTTGCCCGATAGTGTGTATTGGTTGTAAGCTTAGAGATTATCCTCAAGTCGGCACAGACAACTATAGTGCAATGCGTGAATTAGTGGAACATTATGTAGTGGATCACAGTATGCGAAGAATACATTTTGTGAAAGGCATAGAGGGAAATGTTGATGCAGAAGAGCGGTTTAAGGCCTATTTGGATGTATTGAAGGAGCATAATATTCCCGTTGAGCAGGAACGTATCAGTCAGGGTGATTTTTATGTAACAGGAGGAGAATTGGCTGCAAAGGAGATATTGAATTCTGATTTACCCTTTCCGGAGGCGATTGTATGTGCTAATGATGTTATGGCAATTACTATTTGTGATCTTTTGGCGATGAAAGGTTATCATGTGCCGGAGGATGTGGTTATTTCCGGTTATGATTATACACTGGAAGGTATGAATCATTCTCCCAGATTAACCACTGTTCGTTGTCGGTTTACTGCATTAGGTGAAAAAGCATGTGAGTTGTTGTTCGACAGAATGGAAGGTAAAGAAATTCCGGAAGATATAATGTTGCCGGGAGAAGTAATTTATGAAGAAAGTTGCGGATGCCACGGAAAACATGTAGAAGATGAGGAAGAGCGCCAGCGTATGTCTGTAGGAATGGAGATGGCGCAAAGAGTCTTTATACATCAAGTTATTATGATGGAAAAGAAGATGATTGAAAGTACAACATATGAGCACTGGTTAGAGGCTTTGAAAGAATTTATTGTCCAGATTGATCCTACAGAGTTTCATTGTTGTGTGAATGAAGGATTTGTGGAAAATGTTTTTGAGTCCGGCGGTATTGAACAGGAGGATATGGATGAAGAGGAAAGACTGGCATATTCACCGGAAGTAAATGTTATTTTATCCTACAGGAACTCATCATTTAAAAAGCACCCTTCGTTTGAGTCAAAATATGCATTTGATGATATTTTCCAAGATACAGACGGTGGAAAGCTTTATATTTTTTCACCAATACATTACCTGGATAGAAATTTCGGTTATTGTGTGTTTGCGAACAGTGATTTTCCTATTGCAAATCAGATCTATGTAGGCTGGCTTATCAGTTTGGGTAATTATATTGAAAATATTCGTAAACAAAGCCTGTTACGAAATGCTATGAAGCGTTTAGATGAAATGTACATAAAGGATTCCTTGACGGGAGTTTACAATCGTTTCGGTATGGAAAGATTCTTCACGGAGCTGAAACATAAGTGCATGAGAACCAAGCAGTATATGCAGGTTTCCTTTACGGATATTGATGGTTTGAAGATGATTAATGATAAGTATGGGCATGAAGAAGGTGACCATATTATCAGTGCTGCTGCAGATATTTTGCAGAAAAAAGCAAAGAAGAGCTATGTTGTTCGTTACGGTGGGGACGAATTTATCGTAATCGGTTCTGTTAGCGGAGAAAAGGAAATTGAAGATTATTGGAAAAAGGTGGAGGATGAGATTGTAAAGTACAATCAGGATCCGGGAAATAAGGCACAGCTTTCCATTAGCTACGGCTATGAGATATTTAAAGTAGATGCAACCACTTATCTGGAGGATTGTATCCGCGTAACTGATAAGCGAATGTATGCGGATAAGAATAAGAAGAAAAGTAAGAGAAAGAAGTAATTAAGGAGAATGCAAAAGATGAATTTTTCGCCGAACAGTACTTTTTTATTTATATTAGCAGCATGCGTAATTTTGTTTGTAATTGCTCAGTCGTTATTTTTCCTGATTCGTGCTTACGTAAGAGCTAAGGAACTGGGAATGGACATGGGACAAATAAAGAAAACCATTGCATCGACGGCTATTTTTACCATAGCACCGGCGGTGTCCATTTTGTTGGGCGTAATCACATTATCTAAGTTTTTGGGATTGCCCTTACCTTGGATTCGTATGAGCGTTATCGGTGCGTTGACTTATGAACTTCCGGCGGCTACCTCCACAGCAAAGGTATTTGGGATTTCACTATCTGAAACCATAACTAATCCGGAGATTTATTCGGCCATTGCCTGGGTAATGACTCTTGGAATTATGCCAAGTATCATTCTGGTGCCGCTGCTTTTAAAGAAGATTCAAAAAGGACTTTTGAAAATGAAGAATAAGGATGCTAAGTGGGGCGATTTGTTCAGTACTTCGTTGTTTTTGGGAATGATAGCAGCCTTTTCCGGTATGGTCTTTGCAGACGTAAGAAGCGGATTGAAAGGCTGGATACCGGTTTTTGTTCTTCTGTGTTCGGCAGTTATTATGGGTATTTGTGGTCTGCTAATAAAAAAATGTAATATGAAATGGCTGGAAAACTATGCATTACCAATCAGTATGCTGTGTGCCATGGTGTTTGCCATGATTATCACACCGATAATTGTAGGATAGGGGGGCATAGAGATGAAGAAAAGTTATGAAGACCAGACACATTTTTGGGGAAAAGTATGGATTTGGACGGCAGTATTTGTGATTTTAATGGTGCCGGTAATCATCTGTGTAGTATATGACTGTTGGCCGGGAGTTACACCTGTATTGCAGGGACTTTTGGGAGTGGCTCCTATATTCTGGACTGTAGGTGTGATTGAGGTGGTAACTTTTACACCTATGTTGGGAACGGCAGGTTCCTATTTAAGCTTTGTTACAGGAAATGTTACCAGCCTGAAGGTGCCTGCAGCTTTAAATGCCATGGAAAATGCAAAGGTAAAACCGGGAACGGAAGAAGGAGAAATCGTTTCTACCATTGCTATAGCCACCAGCTCTATTGTTACAACAATAATTATTGCAGCAGGGGGTATTTTTGCTGGCACAATTGACACCGATTTTAAATTCACCTACATTAAAGCCTGCCTTTGATAATATTTTACCGGCATTATTTGGTGGTTTGGGTGTTGTATATATCAGCAAGAACTGGAAAGTAGCCATTACACCGGTAGTATTTATGGTAATACTGTTTATAATGGTACCGTCTCTTTCAGGTTCCGTAGGCGTGTTAGTGCCGGTAGGTGCTATTATTTCCATTGTAATGGCAAGAATTTTGTATAAAAAAGGTTTGGTATAACGTAAGTGAAAGTTGGGCATAAGGTAACTTATGCAAAGAAAGGGAAAATATGGGAACCATAGTAGTTGTTTTGGTGATATTAATTGTATGTTTTCTGGCAGTAGTGTTGCTGCGTGCCTGTTTGTTTCAGCCGAAAGAGGCTTTGGCTCCACAAGAGACGCCGGTTTCTGTAAAGCGTGACAAGATTATCGAGGATATGGCAGAGATGATTCGTTGCAAGACGGTGTCATACCGTGAAGAGGCAATGGTGGACCGGTCAGAATTTGATAGATTCGAGCAGGTGCTTCGGGAGTGTTTTCCCTTGATATATGATGCCTGTCGGTTTGAAAAAGTAGGAAAGACCGGTTTGCTATATCACCTTCTGGGAGAAAAGAAAGATGCTCCCAGCGTATTTATGGCGCACTATGATGTGGTTCCGGTGAACGAAGATGGCTGGGATAAGCCTGCTTTTGATGCAATTATTGAAGATGGATATATGTGGGGAAGAGGTACGTTAGATACCAAAGGAACACTTTGTGGTGTGATGGAAGCAGCAGAACAGCTTTTGAGTGAAGGTTTTGTTCCGAAGCAGGACATGTATTTTGCCTTTTCCGGAGAAGAGGAGATATCAGGAGACAGCTGCCCTCAAATGGTGGAATATTTTATGAAACAGGGAATTACATTAGGCATGGTGGTGGACGAAGGCGGTGCCGTGGTGGAAAATGTATTTCCGGGCGTAAAACAGGAGTGCGCTGTAGTAGGTATTGCTGAAAAAGGAGCTTTGGATTTGGAACTATATATGGAGGGCAATGGGGGACATGCGTGCACACCGCCTACCAGAACCATGTTAGGACAGCTTTCAGAAGCAGTGGTGCGTATCGAAAAGCATCCTTTTAAGGGGCAGTTGACCAAGCCTGTAGCAGGTATGTTTGATACCTTAGGACGTTATTCAAGCTTCGGTTATAAGGTGTTATTTGCGAATTTATGGTGCTTCAAACCGGTACTGAATTTAGTGTGTAAATTGTCCGGCGGGGAACTGAATGCTATGATGCGAACCACCTGTGCAGTTACCAGAATGGAAGGTTCCAAGGCGTTTAACGTATTACCTCCTAAGGCAAGTGTGGGCATGAACCTGCGCCTGATGGGTACGGATACCATAGAATCGGCTCAGGGGTATATTCGAAAAGTGATCAAAAATGATAAAATTCAGATGCGTGTGGTGGATGGTTCCAATCCTTCCAAGATTTCCTTGACAGAAGGGGAAGCATGGAACAAGTTAAGTCAGGCCATTCGCTCTACCTGGCCACAGGCGATAGTATCGCCTTATTTAATGATGGCTTGCAGTGATTCCAGACACTATTCTGAGATTTCAGATAAGGTGTACCGTTTTTCTGCCATGAAGCTTTCTAAAGAGGAGCGTGCCATGATTCATGGCAATAACGAACGTATTCCACTGGATACGCTGGTAAAAACGGTGGAGTTTTATATTAGATTAATGAAGGAATGTTAATTCATGAAGGATAACAGAGACAGAGTATGCCCGGTATCGAAAAAATGTGGCGGGTGTAAGTGGATTGATAAAGAGTACAGTGTACAGCTTAAGGAAAAAGAGAAATGGGTGCAGGGATTATTACAACCGTTTTGCAAGTTAGAAAAGATTATCGGTATGGAACAACCTACCCACTATCGTAATAAAGTACATGCCGTATTTGGGGAAGACAGAAAGCACAATATTATCTCCGGAATTTATGAGGAGGGTACTCATAAAATTGTCCCTGTAGATTCCTGTTTGATTGAAAATGAAAAGGCAGATGCGATTATTGTATCTATCAGAGAGCTGTTAAGGAGTTTTAAAATTCGTCCGTACAACGAAGATACCGGTTACGGTTTACTTCGTCATGTACTTGTGCGAACCGGACATGTGACCGGACAAATCATGGTGGTGTTGGTTCTTAGTTCCCCGGTAATGCCTTCTAAAAATAATTTTGTAAAGGCGCTGCTAAAGCTCCACCCGGAGATTACCACGATTGTGGTGAATGTGAATAATCGTGGTACCAGTATGATTTTAGGCGATAAGGAGCAGGTGATTTACGGCAAAGGTTACATTGAGGATGTGCTTTGCGGAAAGACGTTCCGTATTTCTCCCAAGTCCTTCTATCAGGTAAACCCGGTGCAGACCGAAAAACTGTATAATAAAGCCTTGGAATATGCAGAACTGACCGGTAAGGAAACAGTTTTGGATGCATATTGCGGTACCGGTACCATTGGAATAATCGCCAGCGATAAAGCCGGAAAGGTGATTGGTGTAGAATTAAATGCAGATGCAGTAAAGGATGCCAGAGAAAATGCCAAGCGTAATAATGTGAAGAATATTCAGTTTTATCAGAATGATGCCGGCAAATTCCTGGTAGGTATGGCAGAGCAAGGCGCCAAGGTGGATGTGGTCCTTATGGATCCGCCCAGAAGCGGCAGCGATGAAGCATTTTTAAGTTCTGTAATAAAGATGCAGCCTAAGAAGGTGGTTTATATATCTTGTAATCCGGAGACTTTGGCAAGAGATTTGAAGTATTTGACCAAGAACGGATATAAAGTGAAGAGGGGCGTGGCTTGCGATATGTTCCCTTTTACCAGTCATTGTGAATCAGTGGTGGCTTTGGAACGAGTTCGCCAATAAAACGCGCGAAATTATATCTAAATCTCTTGACATTATGCAAAGAATGCTATAAATTTAAAATGATCCCAATTGGAAAAGATTTTTCCAAGCAAGGTTGGCAGCTTATGTTGCCTTATTGATTGAGTTAAAAGCTCAGTTTTATAAGTTGGTTACTATAAACCACCAAATGCCGAAGGCATGAACTTGTGAAATGGTCAATAAGAGTAGTAAAGATTTACTATTCGCCTGCATAGGGACCCCTTATGATATTGATTTCCAAGAGGCATGCTACGAATGTGGCATGCCATTTTTATTTGTTTACGAACCATAAAAGAGCAAAACGGGGACAGAGAACATGAAGAAGATAATTGAACTAAAGAATATCACAAAGGCATTTGACGGAGAAACGATTCTGGATAATATCAGTCTGGATATACATGATAACGAATTTATTACATTACTGGGACCTTCCGGATGCGGAAAAACCACTACCCTTAGAATTATCGGTGGCTTTGAATTCCCGGATCAGGGCGATGTGATTTTTATGGGGGATAGAATTAACGATATTCCTCCCCATAAGAGAAATGTAAATACGGTATTTCAGCGTTATGCATTGTTCCCACACTTAAATGTGTTTGAGAATGTAGCATTTCCTTTGAGAGAGCGTAAGGTTCCCAAGGTTGAGATTAAGGAAAAAGTAGAGAAGATGCTGAAGATGGTCATGCTGTCCGGTTTTGAAAATCGTCGTGTGACACAGCTTTCCGGCGGACAGCAACAGCGAGTTGCTATTGCACGAGCTTTGGTAAACGAGCCCAAGGTACTTCTTTTGGATGAGCCTTTGGGAGCGCTTGATTTGAAGCTTCGTAAGGATATGCAGCAGGAATTAAAGAAAATCCAGAAAAATACCGGGATTACCTTTATTTTTGTAACCCATGACCAGGAAGAGGCACTTAGTATGTCTGATACCATTGTAGTTATGAGTGAAGGTAAAATTCAGCAAATTGGTACGCCTACAGATATTTATAACGAACCGGTAAATGCGTTTGTAGCAGATTTTATCGGCGAAAGTAATATTGTGGATGGTGTAATGTTAGAGGATTATAGTGTACGTTTCGGCGGACAGACCTTCCACTGTCTGGATAGCGGTTTTGAGAAGAACGAGCCGGTAGATGTAGTAATCCGTCCCGAAGATGTGGATTTAGTACCTGCAGAAAAAGGACAGATTCAGGGTACTGTTACTACGGTTACCTTCATGGGTGTACACAACGAGGCGATTGTAGATATTGATGGTTTCAAGTGGATGATTCAGACCACAGACCCGGTAGAAGAAGGGGCGCATGTGGGAATTACTTTGGAACCGGATGCTATTCACATTATGAAGAAATCCAAGTACTCCGGTATGTTTGGTGATTATTCTTCTTTCTCTAATGAATTGGATGAATTGTCTAATGTAGGGGAGGACGAAGAAGAATGAAAAGTAAGAACGTAAAGCGGGTTCCCAAGGCCTACGGTGTGGTATTGGCTCCGTATTCCTTATGGTCCCTGCTGTTTATATTGGTTCCGCTTGTGTTTATAGCATATTATGCTTTTACGGATAACCAGTTTAATTTTACAACAGAAAATATTACCCGTTTTTTTACAGCTACCAGTAATATGGTGCAAGATGACGGCTCAACCAAAGAAGTCAGAACCTATGTCTTGATTTTTATGCGTTCGTTGAAGCTGGCAGTAATATCTACGGCAATTTGTCTGCTGATGGGTTATCCCATTGCGTATATTATGTCCAGAGCTAAGGAAAAGACACAGAAAACCATGATGACATTAATCATGATTCCGATGTGGATGAACTTCCTGATTCGTACTTATGCATGGATGACTATTTTACAGGATACGGGCATTATGAATACTCTGTTGGGAAAGATTGGGATAGGGCCGATACAGGTCATCGGTACGGAAACAGCAGTTATTATCGGTATGGTTTATGATTATTTTCCTTATATGGTTCTTCCGATTTACTCTATTCTGGCAAAGCTGGACGTAAAGTTGTTGGAAGCTGCGCGTGACTTGGGTTGTGGAAGTTTATCCGTACTTCGCAGAGTAGTACTGCCTTTGAGTATGCCCGGTGTGATTTCCGGTATTACGATGGTTTTGATCCCTTCCATTAGTACATTTTACATTTCACAGAAACTTGGTAATGGAAAATTCTTCTTAATTGGTGATGCCATTGAGGGACAGTATATTGCGAATAACCTGCATTTTGCGGCAGCCATTGCCTTTATTTTGATGATTATTTTGTTGGCAGGTATGGCTCTTGTGAAATATGTAACCGCAAAATATGTATACGGAGGTGAATAAATGAAAACATCAGCTAAGATTTATAGTGGTATTGTGTTTGCTTTTTTATTCGCTCCGATTTTGGTTTTGTTGGTTTTCTCTTTTAATGAAGCGAAGAGTTTATCAGTATTTTCAGAGTTTTCACTGAAGTGGTATAAGGAATTATTTCATGACCGTAATACTTTGGAGGCAGTAAGAAATACGGTGATTCTGGCGGCGTCAGCTACTGCGATTTCCACAATTATGGGAACCTTTGCGGCAGTAGGAATCAATAAGCTGCGCTCAAAGTGGTATCGTGCGGCCATGAATACGGTAACGGATATTCCTATGACGAATCCGGATATTATTACCGGTATTTCGCTTATGCTTATGTTTGTGTTTGTGGGAAGAATGGTAGGAGCGGCAACCAGTTTGAACTTCCTGACACTTTTGATTGCTCATGTAACCTTCTGTACGCCTTATGTTATATTGCAGGTATTACCGAAGTTACAGCAGATGGATAAATCTTTACATGAAGCGGCTATGGATTTGGGTTGTACACCCATGGGAGCTTTCTTTAAGGTAGAACTTCCGGAAATACTGCCAGGTATTATTACCGGTGCCATCATGGCATTTACATTATCCTTGGATGATTTTGTAATCAGTTATTTTACATCCGGTAATGGCTTTGAAACATTGCCTATACGTATTTATGGTATGACCAAGAAGACGGTAACACCCAAAATGTATGCACTGGCTACTATTATTTTCTTTGTAACTCTTACATTATTACTTATTAGTAATGTTGTAGATAACGATGATAGTAAGCAATTAAAAGAGGTAAAGAAGAAAAAGAAACATAAAAAAGTGGAGGAGAAAAAATGAAAAAATTTGTAATGCTTTTGGCAACCGTAATGGTAATGGGAATGTGCCTGACCGGTTGCGGAGGAGGAGATTCACTTACTCTGAATGTGTATAACTGGGGAGAGTACATTTCAGACGGAAGTGAAGGATGTTTTGATACCGTTCGTGAATTCGAAGCTTGGTATGAGGAAACTTATGGACAGAAGGTAACAGTAAATTACAGTACATTTGCATCGAATGAGGATATGTACAGCAAGATTTCCAGTGGTGCAGTAAGCTATGATGTAATTATTCCTTCTGACTACATGATTGCCAGAATGGCATCAGAAAACTTGTTGTTGGAGCTGGATTTTGATAATATTCCTAATTACGAATATATTGATGAATCCTTCAGAGGTCTTTATTATGATCCGGACAATAAGTATACAGTTCCTTATGCATATGGTATTGTTGGTGTAATCTATGATGCAAATGTTGTAGATGAAGCTGATACCGGTAGCTGGGATTTAATGTGGAATGAAAAGTACAGCGGAAAAATTGTTCAGTTTAACAATTCACGTGATGCATTCGGTACTGCTATGTATAAGCTTGGTTTAGATGTAAATACAGATAATAAAGCAGACTGGGATGCTGCATACGAAGAGTTGTTGGTACAGAGACCTTACGTTTACAGCTATGTAATGGATGAAATTTATAATATTATGGAATCCGGTGAAGCTGCTATCGGCGCATACTATGCAGGTGATTATTTTACCATGGTAGACGCACAGGCTGAAAATGTAGATTTGCAGTTTTATTATCCGGAAGCAACCAATTTCTATGTAGATGCAATGTGCATTCCTTCTTGTGCACAGAACAAAGAGCTGGCAGAGATTTTTATTAACTATATGCTCTCTGAGGAACCTGCAGTAGCAAATGCAGAGTACACCTATTATGCATCTCCTAACAGCCTTGTTTATAATAATGCAACTTACATTGAAGATATGGGAGAAGAAGCAATGGAAGTTCTTTATCCCGATATGGCAAGTTTTGCGGAAAGCTACAATAAGCAGGCTTACCGTAATCTGGATGCAGAAATGCTGGATTACTTGAATACCCTGTGGGAGAATATTAAAATTAATTAAATATCAGTTGACGATTCAAAAAAACTTCCGCCGTGTGCGGGTGGATTGTATTTCTATAAAGGACTGTTGAAAAACGTCAGCACTTAATGAGTAGACGGCTGCGTCCGGCTACGAATTTAGTACTGTTACGTTTTTCATCAAGTGAGAACGTGTCCGTATAGAAGTATAATCCACCCGCACACGGCGGTGTTTTTTACATTTGTATGTTTATATAACCAGTACCCAGCTATCAAACCAGCGGAGGAAGTCAGCTACGAATTCCTTGTCTACCGGTTGACCGGATAGTACAGGATAGAACATGATAAATAACAGGAATGCAGCAAGGGCGTAACCAATCAACAGACCTGCAAAGGTTTTCTTTCCCAGACGTTCTTTAAACTGTAGGAAGCTGTAAGCAATCATCAGTACCAGGAAAGGCACGCTGGGGAAGTAGTGATATATAAAGGTGCAACGTGATACCAGTACCCAAGGCAGGTATTGCGCCAAGTAACCTACACAAAGGAACATGGCAGTTTTTTTGCGTTTGGCAATTGCCAAATATAACATATACACAAATGCAGGAATTCCTGCCCACCATACAAGCGGATTACCAAATGCGCTGATACCTTGTCGTAAATTGCCCTCCAGAGTGTTGGAATAGTAGAAAATAGGTCGTGTCATAATGGGCCATTGATTCCAGGTGGAGGAGTACGGATGAGTGGCATTTAAATCGCTGTGATAATTAAACATGGTCTGCTGGTTGTGAAGCATTCGTTCTAACAGACCGGGATGCCAGGCATCCACAAACGGTATATAGGACAGTAAGTAGATGCAGAAAGGAATTACCACGAAGAATATCATGCAAAATCCAATAGTACGTATGGTGTTTTCTTTAAACACATTAATAATATGTTTATGAGAAATTTGGTTGGTGCTTCCTTTGGGCTGAAGCAATGCGTATTTGTATTCACGATAACGTGCAAACAGGCTGGCAAAGAAAATAATGGCCAGTCCTGCGCCGGCATAAGCTCCGGTCCACTTGCTGGCAATACCAAAGCCGAAAGCAATACCGCAAGCACCCAGAGGAATCCAGGTTTCTTTTATTGTACGGTCATAGAAGCTGGTATTGATGTAGCGTTCCATAAGATAGTACATGGCAATAACAAAGAAGGTAATAAACACGTCAATGGTTGTCAAACGGGTTTGTGTAAAATGCATAAAGTCAAAGGCAAACAGGAAGGCTACAAAAGCACCTGCCAAACGGTTTCGACTGATATTTCTTCCCATCAGATACATAATGGGAAGCATTAATACACCAAATAGTGCACCCATAAAACGAAAACCGAAAGGTGTTGTTCCAAGCAGGGAGGCACCTAAGGTAATCAATACTTTTCCGAAAGGGGGATGAGTATTCTCATAAGTGCTCAATCCATTCATGTATTCATAAGCGGTACGGGTGTAATATATTTCATCAAAATAGCAGCCGCTTAAATGATTAATGACTTCAGGGAAGGTATTTGCTTCGTCATATAATTCCGGATAATACTCACTGTTTTGTACGGGTAAAATATTTCCTGTTGCATCCTGTATAACAATTTCCCCTACTACAGCATCTTCTGTCATATTTGTAATACGGATAGCAGTTGCAGGAAAAGGTAATTGCACCTGAGCCCAGCTGAATACACTTTTCATGGTAAAGTCTTGAACATAGGTCCATTCGGTAAGGGCATTGGTTTTGACCTCCAGGGTAAAGTCAATGTCCTGTTCATTTAGAAGATACCAGTTTAAGGCAGATATTTCTTCACCGTTTTCTGCAGAAATATCCAAATAGGTATAATAAGGAAGAGGATACTCTGTTTTCGGAGCGGTGGTATGCCCGAGTTGATAAAAGGTAAAACACGCATAAAAGGCTGTGATACCAAGCATTAAAAGCCAGTCGGCTTTGGTAAAAGGCATTTTTTCTCGGGAAGGTTCCGGAGCCTTGGGAGAAAGTATGCGTGCAATAGGATTGTTTGAAGCGGTGGGACTTTCGTTGTTGCCGGAAGTTTTTGCGAGCTTTTGGCTTGTGCGGATAGCGGAAACGGTTTTCAGTTTGCCGGCCATATCCTTGCATAGAATAAAGTAAAAATACACACCACTTAATACTGTCATTAAAGATATTAATATAATTGCAGTCGCCTTTGCATTGTAATTATGCGGATCATAGTGATAAAGTACATGCCATACATTAAAAAAATGGCTGACGGAAAGGGCAATATATGCAATCAGGTATTGTGTCTTCCGACTCATAATGTAGGTAAATAACAGTAGGAGCATAATCGGAAACAGATAACGTTCGTGCATACGCACGGAAAATAAAAACATGGTCAGAACAATAAAACTGCCTGTTACAAAGTAGCGTTCCTTACATTCCTTCCTGCGCAGAAATATAAGGAGGGATAATATGGTAAGTAATATAATAACCAGCGTACCCAGGCTTGCAAAGGTAATAAACATAAATTTTTTGTCCTGAGAAGACCAGTTTAATCCCCATAAACTCCAGAAATTATAGGCATTTACAGAAATATAAGGGTAAGAACCCAAAGTGGTAGTATATTGGGCAAGTACTTTTTCTACACCGAAAGGAAGGCTGAAAAGTACCATACAGGCAATTGCCGCCAGTCCACTAAAAAGATTTTTTAGGAATTTATTCAGAGAAAATCCATTGGCAAATACATGCTCGTAGATGCCGAATATGATTAGCGGTGTAAAAATCAGGGTTTGAGGTTTTAGTAAAATACCAAGTGCAAATACAAAATATGCAGGAATGGTTTTTCCTTCCGTCAACAATAGACAAATAATCAATACAGCCAATGTAAATACGGAATCCACCTGTCCCCACATGGAGGAATTGATAAATACTGCCGGATTGAATAAATAAGCAATGGCCATATAGAAAGATGTTTTAGGTGTTACATATTTGCTTGCTATGTGATAAATAACGGCCCCGGATGCAATATCACAAAGAATAGCCGGGAGCCTGAGAAGCAGCAGGCTTGCGCCGGAGAGATATTGCATTTCAAAGGTGCTCATTACAGCGCCCAGTACATAAAGAATATACATATATCCGGGAGGATAATCGGAGAAACTATCCGGAGAGTAAAAGTTTGCAAAACCTTCGGAATATACTCTGGATGCCCAGCCGGAAAAACAGGCGGTGTCTGTGAGAAAACCTTTATAAAAGCATGCAAAAATACAGCGCACAAGAAATGCGGTAAACAGTATCATATAAAGAATTGTTTTATTTGTGTCTTTTTGTTTCATTCAAAATGCCTTTCATTGTTAAAAAATCTGCGTACTAATAATTTATTATATCAAAGAAATGAAAAGATAAAAAGAAGAATTAAATTTAAATTAATTCTTTCTAAATTGCATTGCAACAAAAGGGTTCGGAAAATATAATAAATGTAAAAGAAACAAAGGAAGTGGAACCATGGCAGCTACAATATTGAATTATTTGAAAAAATACGGAGATATTACATTATTTGAGAAGCCGGTAAATGAGGTGGATAGTCTGATTCTATGTCAGTTTGCATATTTAAAATTTGATGGAATGGTACCCGGTATAAAAGAGAATAAGCCGTCTGTGACCTTGCAGGAGTTGGCAGCACATGAAGATTACGAAAAATTATTTAAGAATACCTGGTTTGAAAAGAATAATAAGAAATTGTTTGAACTGATGTTATCCAGCAAACGATTTTGTAATATGAAAATGAATGGTTACATTAATATTATTGAAACCGGCTGGGAAACACAGTTTGCGGCCATTACTTTCTTTTTGGAGGATGGTACTATATATGTAGTGTATCGGGGAACGGACGAATCTATTGTAGGCTGGAAGGAAGATTTGAATATGGCTTTTCTTTCACCGGTACCCGGACAGTCCTACAGTGTCAAATACCTGAATATGGCCGTAGGAAAGCTAAGACGCCCGTTTTATGTGGCAGGACATTCCAAAGGAGGAAATCTTGCAGTATATGCAGCAATGAATTGCGGAACAAAAATGCAGGAGCGCATTGTGAAGGTTTACAATATGGACGGTCCCGGCTTTCGCCCGGAGATTCTGGAAAGCAGTAATTATGCAGCAATAAAGGATAGAGTAGTGAAGATTATGCCACACTCATCTGTGGTAGGATTAATTTTTGAGCAGAGTAATCATTATAAAGTGGTAAAAAGCAGAGCAATCGGGTTGTTGCAGCACGATACTTTCAGCTGGGTGGTAAAGTATGGCCGTTTTGTGGATGCAGGAGATTTTTATCAGGGACATAAGTTTATGAATGATACTATGAACGAGTGGATTCTGTCCTTGGATGAGGAGCAATTACGTACCTTTATCGATACACTATATCAGGTCATAACCGCTTCGGAGAAAGATAATCTCATTGATTTTTCCAGTGACTGGGTGAGTAGTCTGAATAATGTACTGTCTGCATTAAAAGAAGTAGATAAGCAGACGGCAGAAGTGGTGAAAGAAATTGTAAAGGCATATTTTACAATGACACAATTACGTTTGAAAGAGGAGTTTGTCCGTGGGCAGGACAGACTGAAAGAAACCATTAAGCGAAAGATAGAAAATAGCGCAGCAGAACCGCAGAATTAACGGAAGTAAGGGTATTATCTATGCGCTCGGGATGCCACTGTATTCCCCAAATAGGAAGGCGTGTATGCTCGATGGCTTCAATACAGGAGTCTGTAGGACACCACTGTACCGGCACAAGATTAGTACCCAGTTTTCCTAAAGCCTGATGATGTCTGCTGTTTACAATTACACCATCTCCGTAAAGGGCGTGGAGAAAGGAATTGGGTGTTATCACAGTGGGATGATAGACGTCCTGGTCGGGAGAGGTATGAAGGGATGCGGTGCTTAAGTTTTGAATAAGGGTTCCGCCCAATCCGACATTGATAAGTTGCATTCCTTTGCAAATTCCCAATACCGGAAGTTTTTTCTTTATTGCATAGTGGAAGGCTTGCAACTGTAAAATATCCAGCTCGGTATCAATGTGCAGAGAACCCAGATTACTTTCACCGAAAAGCTCGGGTGTAATATCTCCGCCGCCTGGAAACAGAAAGGCATCACAGGAAAATAAGTCCCCCAGAGACAATGAAGTAATATGTGAAATTTTCAAATCGGTCAAAAAGCTTTCATAGGCTTTTGTATCTTTTTTTCTGCCAACAATACCAACTTTCATAAACCCTAACTTTCCCCAAGTGCAAGACAATAGTTTTCGAATTAATATATGCGTGAGAACTTAAATTATGCCATGCAAATTTCATAACTGTAAGTTGTGGAAGGAAAAAAAGTGTGGTATTGTCATAATAGTAATTTAATTTGCGAAGGATATGGTACGTGAGTATGAGTAAATTGTGGTATAACAGACATGCAATAGAGTGGGAAGAAGCATTGCCTTTAGGAAATGGCCGCATAGGAGCCATGGTGTATGGAAATCCGGTAAACGAGCATATACAGGTAAGTGAAGAAAGTATATGGTACGGCGGGCCGGTTAATCGAAATAATCCCAACATGAAAGAGAATTTATCAAAAATCAGAGAACTGATTTTTGCCGGTAAGATAAGTGAAGCTGAGAAACTTATGTGGTTTGCCATGTCCGGATGCCCCAACAGTGCCCATCCGTCGCAAACGTTAGGTGATATTAATATAGATTTTGACGGTCTGGGAGAAATCGAAGAATATTATAGAGAATTGGATTTGAGCCGGGCAATAGCAAAGATTCAATTTGTGTCGGAGGGAGTTTCCTACACCAGAGAAACATTTTTGTCCAAACCTGCGGATTGTATGGTTATGCGTTTGACAGCAGATGTGCCGGGGAAGATTTCTTTCCGGGCAGGTATGGAGCGCTGGAAATTCTTTGACGGAATATGCGCAGAAAATAATAATCAAATATATTTGTGGGGAAATCTTGGCAGAGGCGGTAATGAGTTTGCTATGAAGCTTCGAGCAGAAAGCCTTGGCGGAACTGTAAAAACCATTGGAGAGCGACTGGTTGTAGAGAATGCAGATGAAGTATGGCTCTATTTTACGGCAGATACTACCTATCACTATAGTAAAGAAGAAAAGCAGAGCGCCATTGCTTCATATATGGATACAGAACCGGATATAGGAGCACTTTGCGGACTGGAAGAGAAATCAGAGTATGAGCTTTTGGAGTTGAAAATGCAAAGAGGACTTCAGACCATGCTTTCACTAAAGATGGATGAGAGAATGGATAGTGCGCAGCAGAAGGGCTATCAGGTGCTTTTGTCAGAACACGAAAAAGACTATGCTGCTTTATTCGACAGAATTGACTTTTTCCTTGATGGTTGTGAAGAATACGATGCCGCGCCCACAGATGAAAGAATAGAGCGTTCAGCGCATGAAAAAGCGGACATAGGTCTTTCAAAGCTTTATTTTGATTACGGCAGATATTTACTGATTGCCTGTAGCAGAGAAGGTGGCCTTCCGGCGACTTTACAGGGTATTTGGAACAAAGATATGACTCCGCCTTGGGATTGCAAATATACTATCAACATTAATACGCAAATGAATTACTGGCCGGCAGAAAATTGTAATCTGTCAGAGTGCCATATGCCTTTGTTTGATTTGATAGAAAAGATGGTAAAAAATGGTCGGAAAACGGCCAGAGAAATGTATGGTTGCAGAGGTTTTATGTGTCACCATAATACAGATATTAACGGAGATACGGCAACACAGGATTTGTGGATTCCGGGTTCTTACTGGGTAATGGGGGCTGCGTGGCTTTGTACACATCAGTGGACGCATTTTCAATATACACAGGATGTGGAATTCCTGCAGAAGAATTTCCCTATTATGTGTGAAGCAGCATTGTTCTTTTTAGATTTTCTGGTAGAAAAGGATGGCTATCTGGTAACCTGTCCTTCCGTATCACCGGAGAATACATATATTTTGCCTTCCGGCGAAAAAGGCGCTAACGGTTTTGGCGTAACTATGGATAATCAGATTTTGAGGGATTTATTTAATCAATGTGTGGATGCATATGAAGTATTATGTGATCATACTGCATTGAATGAGAATGTTTTGGCAAAACTGAAAGAGGCTGAGATTGAAAACATTGAGGAATATATTACACAGATAAAAGAAGCATGTGCCCGTCTGAAACCTACACTTATCGGTTCGGACGGAAGGATTCTGGAATGGCAGGAAGAATACGAAGAGTGGGAACCGGGTCATCGCCACATTTCACATTTATATGGAATGCATCCTTCGGAACAGATTACGATGGACGAAACACCACAGCTGGCAGAGGCGGCCGGAAGAACATTGGAGTATCGATTGTCTCATGGTGGAGGACATACGGGCTGGAGCCGTGCATGGATTATCAATCATTACGCAAAATTGTGGGATGGAGAAACTGCGTATGAGAATATAGAGCAGCTGTTTGCTAATTCTACCTACCCCAACATGTTTGATAAGCACCCGCCTTTCCAGATTGACGGAAATTTCGGTGCAACTGCGGCTATGACAGAGATGGTATTACAGAGCGGTTCTAAGAGGCTGGTTTTATTACCGGCACTTCCAAGTGCATGGAAGAAGGGGCATATGAACGGTATTCGTATCAAGGGAAATGCTAGGGCAGATGTTTCTTGGCAGAATGGTGAACTGATTTCCTGTCATATAAAAGCAGAAAGTAAGTTAACTACTAAGGTAAGATATAAGGATAAAGTCATTGGTTTGCAATTGGAGGCCGGTGAGGAAAAAATTCTTACCACAAAGGATTTTTGTTAATAGTTAGAATAAGGAAGTAAGAAAGCATGAATGTAAAGACTAAAAAAGCAAACCGAAAAAGCTATATATCGACTATCGGATTGTTTGCCGCATGGGCTATCCCTTGCGGCATCATGCTTTTTTTGTTTGTTATAAATGAAATTTTTCCTTTTGGAGACAGAAGTTTTCTTTTTTCGGATATGTATCATCAATACATGCCTTTCTTTAGTGAATTTACGGAAAAAGTGCGAGCCGGTGAATCCTTATATTATTCCTGGAAGGTAGGTGCGGGTTCTAATTTCTATGCCCTGTATGTTTATTATTTGTCAAGTCCGCTGAATTGGCTGGCATTTCTGGTCCCGGACACGTACTTAATGGAGTTTATGAGTTATCTGGTGGTATTCCGTATTGGTATGTGCGGTCTGACCTTTTGTATTTATTTACGCAGACACTTTTCTACGGATTCTTTCAGCACGGTTCTGTTTGCATGCTTTTATGCCTTGTCCGGTTATATGGCGGCGTATAATTGGAATATTATGTGGTTGGACTGTGTGGTTCTGCTACCGGTAATATTGTTAGGGCTGGAAAAACTTGTAAAGGAAGGGAAGGGAATACTGTATTGTCTGACTTTGTCCCTGTGTATCATTACGAATTATTATATATCCATAATGGTTTGTATTTTTCTGGTGATGTATTTTGTAACCTTATTGGTACAAAGTGAAAAGTTTTTTAAACCGGTTTTACAATTTGCAGGCTATTCTCTATTGGCGGGCGGCATAGCAGCAGTAGTACTTTGGCCTATGGTGTGCGCTATGCTGGGGACGGACTTTGCTTCTTCAGATTTTCCAACGAAGCTGGAGTCCTATTTTTCAGTATTGGATGAGTTGGCAAGACATCTCATATGTGTGAAACCGGAGCATGGTCTGGCGCACTGGCCTAATATTTATTGCGGAAGTGCAGTCTTGATATTAATACCGTTATTTACCATAAATTCAGCAATTCCGTTAAAGAGACGTTTTTCCATGCTGGCGCTGGCAGGAATATTATTAATCAGCTTTTCGACGAATATACTGAATTTTATCTGGCATGGCTTTAACTATCCCAATTCCCTGCCTGCAAGACAATCCTTTATCTATATCTGGCTGGTATTGATTATGGCGTATGAGGCTTTTGCGCATATTAAGGAAATAGAGAAAAAGCAGATTCTGTATTGTTTTTTGGCAGGGGTAATCTTCTTGCTGTTTTGTGAAAAATTTGTAGACAGTGATGCGTTTAGTGTCTGGGTAGAAATGCTGACACTTTTATTCTTAATGTTAAGTACCATCCTGCTTTACTATTACAAAAACAATGAAAGCAGAGAGTGGAGGCTGGCACTGGGGGGCTTGGCGCTGGTGGTAGTTATGTTGGAAACAGGTATTAATACTTATAACACCAGTGTCGGAACAGTCAGCAGAAGTGAGTATCTGGAAGATACTGCGGATTATCAGGCCTTGTATGAATATGCTACAGGGCAGACGCAAGGATTCTTTCGCGTGGAAAAATTTACACGTACCACCAAGAATGACGGATGTTTGACAGGATATCCTACTGCTTCCGTGTTTTCTTCCACCATGAATTCCCGGGTGGGGAAGCTTTATGAGAAGCTGGGAATGCGTCACAGCAAGGTGTTTTATGCTTATGACGGAGCCACAGGCTTAACAGGTGCGATGATGAACGTACAGTATATGTTTGGAGAAACCACGGATACATTTCAGAATGAAGTATGCCTGACGCAGGAGAAATTATTTTCTGCAGTAATCGAAAGCGGAGATATTACACTTTATAAATGCAATTACTCGTTACCGTTTGGCTATGTGGTACCAAAGGAGTTTTGTTTGCCACAGGTAAAAAATGAAGATGCAATTAAATTGCAGAATCAAATGGTAAAAGATTTGGGGATAAAAGATTATCTTTTTACAAAAGAAAAAACGGTTACTAAAGAGAAAAAGGCACAAATTACCATAAAGCGAGATGGATATTATTATGGATTGGTGACAACTGCAGGAACTGCCCGGGTAGAGGCAAGCAGTGATTACGGTACGAAAGAGTTTAAGGATTTAAAAAAGAATTCACTGATGTTTTTGGGGTATTTTAAGAAGGGGCAAGTGGTTTATCTGGAAAATGGTGATGAAGAGGATGAATCCAAGGAGATCAGCCTAACCATTTATCGGATGGACACAGAAGTGCTGGGAAGGACATTGGGGCTTTTGTCCAAACAGCATATGACGGACGTTGTATATGACAGTGCGCATATCACTGGTCGTATTTCTATGACAGAAGCGGGTAAAGTAATGCTGTCTGTTCCTTATGAGAAAGGCTGGAGCATCCGGGTAAATGGAGAAATAACCGAGCCGGAATTGTTTGGAGATTGTTTTATGATGTTTCCCTTAGAGCCGGGAGAGTATGTAGTGGAGATGGAGTATAAGACAGAGGGACTCAAAGAAGGAATTCTTTTAAGTCTGCTATGTATTTCAATATTTGTAGGAATAGTTTTTTTCTCTTACAATAGAAAGAAGGAAAAGTCGGAAAAAATATAATTTAGTATTTGAAATTCTGAAATTATATGCTATAATGTAAGTGCTTACATTTGAAAAAGTGTTTTCACTGTAAAGTATTGGGAAAGGAAATCAATGGTAAATATTCATGAAAATTGCTTTAATTAATGAAAATAGTCAGGCTGCAAAAAATGAATTGATTTGCAGTACTCTGAAAAAAGTAGTTGAGCCTTTAGGTCATGAGGTAGTCAACTATGGTATGTATGGCGCAGAGGATCCGAATGCTTTGACCTATGTGCAGAATGGTATTTTGGCAGCAGTATTGATTAATTCCGGGGCAGTAGATTACGTAATTACCGGCTGCGGTACGGGAGAAGGAGCTATGCTGGCATGTAATTCTTTCCCGAAGGTACTTTGTGGACATGTTACATCTCCGTTGGATGCGTATCTGTTTTCACAGGTAAACGATGGCAATTGTGTATCAATGCCTTTTGCTCAGGGCTTCGGCTGGGGCGGAGAGTTGAACCTGGAATACACTTTTGAAAAATTATTCTGTGCACCGGGCGGTGGCGGATATCCTAAGGAAAGAGTAGTTCCGGAGCAGAGAAATAAAAAGATTTTGGATCAGGTAAAGGAAGTAACCCATGTAGATATGGTTACAATATTAAAGAATCTTGACAGAGAGCTTGTGAAAGGCGCTTTATCAGGAGAGAAGTTCAAGGAGTTGTTCTTTGCAGACTGTAAATGTGAAAAGATTGCGGAATGTGTAAAGGAAATCCTGGGCGAATAAGTGCGATAACATAGTATAGACAAGTAAAAGAGAGCATGTGAGTCATGCAGAAAGAGGACAAAATGAACGCAGTTTTAGAGCAAATCAGTAAAATTGGTATTGTTCCTGTAGTAAAAATCGACAGAGTAGAGGATGCAGTACCTCTGGCAAAGGCGCTTTGTGCAGGCGGACTTCCCTGTGCAGAAGTGACCTTCCGTACCGATGCGGCAGCAGGTGCAATCAAAGCTATGACAGAGAACTTCCCTAACATGTGTGTAGGTGCAGGTACTGTTTTGAATGCGGCACAGGTTGATGCGGCAGTAGAAGCAGGCGCAAAGTTTATTGTCAGCCCCGGCTTAAATCCTAAGACCGTAAAGTATTGTATCGAGAAGAATGTACCGATTACTCCGGGTACTTCCAGCCCTTCCGATATTGAACAGGCCATTGAGCTTGGCTTGGAGGTAGTAAAGTTCTTCCCGGCGGAGCAGTCAGGTGGTTTGGCAAAGATTAAGGCTATGGCAGCTCCTTACGTAAATATGAAATTTATGCCTACCGGTGGTATCAATGCAAAGAATATTAATTCTTACCTTGATTTCCCTAAGATTATTGCTTGTGGCGGATCATGGATGGTTCCCGGCGACTTAATCAATGCAGGCGAGTGGGATAAGATTGAACAGCTTACCAGAGAAGCAGTACAGACCATGCTTGGTTTTGAACTTGCACATGTAGGTGTAAATGCTGAAAATGCAGAAGAAGCAATGAAGGCTGCTAACAGATTCGCATTCCTGTTCGGTATGCCGGCCAAGGTTGGTAACAGCTCAATTTTTGCAGGTACCGCTTTGGAAGTAATGAAGGAGCCTTACTTAGGTAAGAACGGACACATTGCTATCAGAACCAATTACATCGAAAGAGCAGTGAATTACATGGAATCTGTTCTTGGTGTGAAGTTTAACGAAGAATCTGCGAAGAGAGATGCTAAGGGTGCTTTGAAGGCTATCTACTTAGATGAGGAAATCGGCGGATTTGCAGTTCATTTAGTGCAGAAGTAGGCGAGGATAGTAACAGAACGTAAGCGGGCAGGCAGACGACGGCCCGTAATAAATAAAACAGAGAGGAAAATAAAACAATGGCAAAAGTTATTACTATGGGCGAAATCATGCTCAGATTATCTACTCCTAACAATGAAAAGTTTATTCAGGCAGACGAATTTGATGTATGCTATGGCGGTGGTGAAGCAAACGTGGCTGTATCTTTGGCAAATTATGGTCATGATGCAGAGTTTGTAACTGCAGTTCCGGACAACGAAATCGGTGAGTGTGCAGTAGCTGCACTCAGAAAGTACAATGTAGGAACCAAGCACATTGCAAAGTGTGGTGAAAGACTTGGTATCTATTTCTTGGAAACCGGTTCTTCCATGAGACCTTCCAAGGTAGTTTATGATAGAGCTCATTCTTCAATCTCTACTGCTACCGAAGCAGATTTTGACTTCGATGCTATTTTTGAAGGCGCTGACTGGTTCCATTTTACCGGTATTACTCCTGCAGTTTCAGATGCAGCAGCAGAATTGACCGAGAAGGCTTTAATCGCAGCTAAGAAAGCAGGCGTGAAGGTTTCTGTAGATTTGAACTTCCGTAAGAAATTATGGTCATCTGAAAAGGCACAGAAGGTTATGACCAACTTAATGCAGTATGTTGATGTATGTATCGGAAACGAAGAAGATGCAGAATTGGTTCTTGGCTTTAAGCCGGGTGAAACCGATGTTACCAGCGGTGAATTAGAACTTGCAGGTTACAAGTCAATCTTCGAGCAGATGGTAGATAAGTTCAATTTTGAATACTGTGTATCTTCTTTACGTGTAAGCCGTTCCGCATCAGACAATGGCTGGTCTGCTTGTATGTATTCAAGAGACACCAAGGAATTCTATCATTCAAAAGAGTACTCTATTCATCCTATTGTAGACCGTGTGGGTGGTGGTGACTCCTTCGCAGCAGGCGTTATCTGTGGATTATTGGATGGTAAGAACTTTAAGGCAGCATTAGAGTATGGTGTGGCAGCTTCTGCACTTAAGCACACCATCCCCGGAGATTTCAACTTAGTATCCAGAAAAGAAGTTGAAACACTTGCAGGCGGCGATGCTTCCGGTCGTGTACAAAGATAACATGGAACCAACTGCATCTAAAGCACCAAAATACGGTGCTTAAGATTTACTAGGTTCCAGGAGAATTTCTTCGAAATTCTATGTGGGAATATATTATTGTATTATAAATCTAAGCTCCGCAAAGGATTCACTTTGCGGAGCTTATTAATATTTTAACAGATTATGAAAAATGTGTTTGATACATTGCAATTTTGGGGCAGAGTGGTATAATACATTAGAATGGTATAAGTATGATGTATTTTGGAAAGAGGAATTATTAATTATGAAAAAAGGTTTGTTGCGTAAATTTTTAAACGCCTTTTTGTGTGTATTTTTGCCGGCGTTTATGTTGTTGATTTTCGGACCGGCAGAAATCTTTTTTGCAAACGTAACGGAGTTTAAATTTGTATATGGTGATTTTGCCGGATATCTGGCGCTACTTGCCTTAGGAATAAGTGCCATAGGGGCTTTTATAATCATGTTGCTGCCGGAAAAAATCGAGAGGATTGTTCAGGGCATCATTTTCGGATTGTCTGTCGGTGGCTATGCACAGGTTATGTTTTTAAATAAACAGCTGGATTTGCTGGGACAAAATCCCGATGGGTATCAAGTGGCGACAGGCGCAAAGATAATTAATGTGATCGTTTGGCTGATTATTTTGGTAGCTGTACTGGGTGTAGTGATTTGGAAAAAGAAATATTGGAAACAGATTGTTGGTTATGGTTCGGCGTTTTTGATTGCGATTCAGTTGACTGCATTGTTTTCTCTCGTATTGACTGCCGGTGAAGAGGCTTACGAGTACCCTAAAAGTACATGGCATCTTAGCGGAGAAGAGCAATATACAGTATCTTCGAAAGAAAATGTCATAGTAATTATTTTAGATTATTACAGTAATTTAGATCATCAGAAGGCAGAGGAAAAGTATCCGGGATTTACAGACTTTATGAATGATTTTACGTATTATAACAATACGGATTGTAATTATTTCGGAACCTTTCCTTCTATAGCTCATATGTTAACGGGCAAAAGTGTGGATGCATCCATACCCGTTAATGAGTGGTGCAGACGTTCATGGACAGATGAAACAACGAAGGAATTCTATGATATTTTAAAAGCAGAAGATTATAAGGTAAATGTCTTCACTCCGGATCTGCATTATCTGTTGGGAACCAATAATGCTGAGATTTTGAAAGATACATTTTCAAATGTAACCGATGCGGCGCAGACGGTAGATGTTCATTATAAATTGTTGTTTAAAACCATTAGTAAAATGGCGGCTTATCGAATGGCACCGGAGGCTTTAAAACCCTATTTTTATACAAATGGAAGCGAATACACAGAAATCACTAAATATGTGGAAGATAATATAGAACATGGGAACTATGACTTCTACGATGAGTTGTTAGGCCGGGGTCTGGTAACAGATAGTTCTTCTAATTATTTCACATATATCCATTTGGAAGGACCGCACAATTACCTGACAGGTGAAGACGGACATTATAAGTTAAATGCGACCATGGAGGAAACGATTAAAGGTTGTATGGTTGTGGTAGAAGAGTATTTGAACCAGCTAAAAGCTTTGGGAGTATATGATGATGCTACAATTATAGTTACTTCGGACCATGGTGATATCGAAGATTCTCAGGTGGTAATGTATGTGAAACAACCGGGAGAAGTACATGAGCAGATGCAGGTGTCAAATGCCCCGATTTCCCTGGCTGAATTACGGGCAACCATAATTAATATTTTAGGAAAAGATTATTCGCAGTTTGGACCGTCATTTTATGATTTCGCGGAAGGAGAAAATCGTGAACGTACGGTATGGGTGCGTATGACGGATATGGATTATCCCATTGTAGACAATTACGCAGAGGATAGAATCGGTTATGCAAACGTTTATTACGGATATACTTATACCGGTGGTTTGGAAGAATTACTGAAGCAGGTAGAAGAAGGTCCAACGGAGATTGTTCCGATGGAAGATTCCTTCTTTTAACAATACAAAAACAAATAGAAACAGGAGAAAATATCATGAAAAAAATTTTAGGAAAAACATTATCATTCATTTACTTTTTTAGTTGCTTTTTTGTTGTGTTTACTATGCATGTGCACGCATACATTGACCCTTCTGTAGTAACCTACATTATTCAGGGCGTTGCAGGTGTGTTGATTGCATTAGGTGCAGTTTTCAGTATTTTCCGTCATAAGATTTTCGCTTTTTTCAAAGGAAAAAAGAAGGACGAGCAGGAAGAAAAAATCGAGTTTAAGGATGTTGAAGAGTAAAGAAAATGAGTGGAATAGCAAGTGCGATTGTAGATGGATTAATATGGTTAATTAATGGCTGTTATGCCTTCTGTCATAACTATTGGATAGCGATATTACTTTTTACATTATTGACTAAGGTAATATTGTTGCCGTTATCCATATGGGTACAAAAGAATTCAATAAAAACTGTCCGGATGGAGCCGGAATTAAATCATATTAAAGCTACGTATTTTGGTAATTCTGATAAAATATCAGAGGAGCAGTACAAGCTGTTTAAAAAAGAAAAGTACAGTCCGTTATTGGATTTAGTACCGCTGTTTGTACAGTTGGCTTTACTCATGGGCGTAGTGGAAGCTGTAAAACGTGGTACAGATTTAACTGCAATACCCATGCAGACCGGAGGAATTACATTACTTATGCCTCTTTTCGCTGCTTTATCAGCGTTTGTTATGTGCTACGTACAAAATAAGATAAATGTGTTGCAGGCAGAGCAGGGAGCTTTAAATCAGTACGGTACATTAATCTTTTCAGTAGGTTTGTCATTGTATTTAGGATTGTTTGTTTCGCTGGGAGTAGGTTTTTACTGGATTTGCAGCAATTTACTGTCCGTTCTTCAGCTGGTGCTTTTGAATATCTGGATTAATCCTAAGGATTATATTGATTATGAAGCGCTTGAAAAAAGTAAGGAAGAATTGCAAAAAACCAAACAGTTCATGGCTTCACAGAAAAAGGAAAACAGGAATAATCCGTATAAGGATAAGGAAAAGGCGGATTATAAGAGATTTCTGTCCGGTCCTAAGAAGAAAATAGTTTTCTATTCGGAGAAAAACGGTTTTTATAAGTATTATAAGAACATTATTGAAGAGATTATCCGAAGAACTAATATTGTGATTCATTATATTACCAGTGATCCGGAAGATGAGGTGTTCACTATGGAAAGTGAACAGTTTAAGCCGTATTATATTGGTGTAAACAAGCTCATAGTATTGATGATGAAACTGGAAACCGATATCATGGTTATGACAACGCCGGATTTGGAGAATTTTCATTTAAAGAGGTCTTATATCAAAAAGGATATAGAGTATATTTATGTTCCCCATGATGTGAACAGCTCTAATTTAACATTCCACAAGAATGCACTGGACCATTTTGATACGATATTCACATCCGGTCCTAAAAATAAAGAGGAGTTGGCAGAGAGAGAAGAAAAATTCCAACTGCCGAAAAAGAATTTGGTGGAATGGGGTTCCAGTGTTATCGACAATATGATATCTGCGTATGAGAAAATGGATGCGCAGGAGAATGAAAAGAAGACAGTTTTAATAGCACCCTCCTGGCAAAAGGACAATATATTGGATTCCTGCATCGAGGAGATTTTAGATAATCTGAAGGGTTGCGGATATCAGGTAATCGTACGTCCTCATCCCCAGTATGTGCGACATTTTGAAGAAAAGATTAATGCGTTAATTCAAAAGTATCAGCCGGAAGGTATTGAAATCCAAAAGGATTTTTCATCGAACAAAACAGTCTATACCGCAGATGTTTTGTTAACCGACTGGTCAAGTATTGCATTTGAATATGCATTTGCCACATTGAAACCGGTATTATTTATTAATACCCCTATGAAGGTGGTAAATCCTGATTATCAGGAATTATCCAGTGTTCCGATTGATATCGAACTGAGAGACAAAGTAGGCGTTTCCTTAGAGTTATCTGAGGTTTCTACCGTAAAGGATGCAGTAGCAGCTTTATTACAGGAAAGCCGTTTCTCAAAAGAATCAATGGCTAAAATGAGAGACTACTATATTTACAATGTAGGTAAGAGCGGCTTAGTAGGAGCGAAATATATTATCGAACGACTTATGGAAAAGACAGGACAGAAGTAACAGGATACTTCAACAAAGACTTCGAAAAGGAAGGAAAGAAGACTATGGTAAAGAGAAATGTTTTGTTAAATCCGGGACCGGCAACAACAACGGATACGGTTAAAATGGCTCAAATTGTGCCGGATATTTGCCCCAGAGAAAAAGAGTTTGTTGCCATAATGAAGGAACTGGAAGACGCTTTGGTGAAAATTGTTCATGGAGATCCTGAAGAATATACTGCAGTATTGTTCTGCGGTTCGGGAACCATAAACATGGATGTTTGCTTAAATTCTTTGCTTCCGGAAGGAAAAAAGATATTAGTAATTAATAATGGTGCGTATAGCAGTCGTGCTGTGGAAATATGTGAATATTACGGACTGCCACACATCAATTTGCGATTGCCTATTCAGGAGCAACCGGATTTGGAACTTGTAGAAAAAACATTGAAGGAAAATGGAGACATTGCTTTAGTTTATACGACACATCATGAAACAGGAACAGGATTGTTAAATCCTATCCGAGAGATTGGGGCACTGGTTCATAAGTATAATGCGTTATTCGTAGTGGATACTACATCAACCTATGCAATGAGACCGATTCATATGAAGGAAGATAATTTGGATTTTTGTATGGCTTCCGCACAGAAGGGTATTATGGGAATGACCGGATTGTCTTATGTCATCGGTCGTAAGGATGCTATAGAAGCTTCAAAAGATTATCCGAAGCGTTCGTATTATTGTAATCTTTACATGCAGTATGATTATTTTAAACAACATGGGGAGATGCATTTTACTCCACCGGTACAGGTAATTTACGCTGCACGTCAGGCGTTGAAGGAGTATTTTGAAGAGGGAGAAATTGCTAAATGGGAAAGACATCAGCGAGTATTTGCTGCAATTCGTAGCGGATTGGAAGAATTAGGATTTCAGATATTCATTCCCCGGGAAATACAGTCTGAGCTGGTGGCCGCGGCATTGTACCCTGAAGATTCCAATTGGAACTTCGGAAAAATACATGACTATTGCTATGAAAGAGGATTTACAATTTATCCCGGAAAAGTGGAAAAGAAGGGTATGTTCAGGCTTTGTGCACTGGGAGCTATAGATGTGCCGGATATAGAAGCCTTTTTTTCAGTGTTTAAAGATGCTTTGAAGGAGTCGGGAGTTACAGTTCCGGTGAAATATTAATTTTAGCATAAGATGGGTGAAGAAAGATTATGAAGAAAATATATACTTGTTTTTGCACAGATGTAATACACGAAGGACATTTAAATATATTGAGAAAGGCTAAGGAGTATGGGGAAGTTATTGTTGGTGTTTTGGATGATGCCGCAATGGTTCGTTTTAATCGATTCCCTACCATTACTTTAGAGGAACGTATTAAATTGGTAGAAGAAACCGGTTTGGTAAGCAGTATAGTGGTGCAGAAGCAGATTATGTATGATTCTGTTTTGGAGGAATTACGACCGGATTATGTGATTCACGGGGATAACTGGAAGCAGGGACCGGAAAGTATTATACGTGATAATGTAATCAATAATTTGAGCAAATATGGCGGAGAATTAATCGAGATTCCTTATACCTACAGCGAGCAGGTAAAGAGAATTGATGATAATATGAAAGAGAAGCTGGCAATGCCGGAATACCGTCGGAAACGTTTGCGTCAATTGATTCAGATGCGTCCCATCGTAAAGACTTTGGAAGTGCATTCCGGACTTACCGGTTTGATTGCAGAGAAAACAATTGTTGAGAGCAATGGAGAATTAGATCAGTTTGATGCTATGTGGATTTCCAGCCTGTGTGATTCTACTGCAAAAGGAAAGCCGGATATTGAATTAGTGGATATGTCATCTCGTATTCGTACAATTGACGATGTAATGGATGTGACAACGAAACCGATTATTTTAGACGGTGATACCGGCGGATTGATTGAACATTTCGTATATAACGTAAGAACGCTGGAAAGAATGGGTGTTTCAGCAGTTATTATCGAAGATAAAACAGGACTCAAAAAGAATTCTCTGTTTGGAACGGAAGTAGAGCAGACGCAGGATAGTATTGAAAATTTCTGTGCAAAGATTCGTGCCGGAAAGCAGGCACTTCGTACAGAGGAATTTATGATTATTGCCAGAATCGAAAGCTTGATTTTGGAAAGAGGTATGGAGGATGCTATAACACGTGCACGTGCCTATGTGGAAGCAGGTGCGGATGGTATTATGATTCACTCGCGGAGGAAGAGTCCGGATGAGATTCTGGAGTTCTGCAGAATATTCCGTGAGAAGGATACCACTACACCTATCGTAGTCGTACCCACGTCCTTTAACAGTATTACAGAAGAGGAGTTGGCTGAGGCTGGTGTAAATATCGTAATTTATGCAAATCAGCTGACAAGAAGCGCATTCCCTGCAATGCAGGAAACCGCGATTACGATACTTAAAAATCATCGGGCTAAGGAAGCTGATGAAAAGTTGATGCCTTTTAAAGATATTATTCGTTTGATTGATGAAATATAAAGAGGTTGGCGATGAAAGAAGTAGCAATATTAATGGCTGCCGGCATGGGAAGCAGAATGCGTCCTTTAACGGAACGGATACCGAAACCCTTGATAAAGGTTTTCGGAAAGCCAATGATTGAAACGGTAATTGACGGTTTGCTCACCAGACCGATAGATGAAATATATGTGGTTACCGGATATTTGGGGGAGCAGTTCGGCTATTTGACACAGAAGTATCCTCAGGTTAGATTAATAGAAAACGCAGACTATTTGATAAAAAATAATATATCTTCCATATATGCTGCACGTGAAGTGCTGGATAAAGGTAATTGTTTTATCTGTGAATCAGACCTTTATGTGGCAGATAACAGTATTTTCAGAAAAGAATTGAAAAAATCATGTTATTACGGGCGTATGCAGGAAGGAGAGTCACAGGACTGGGTTTTTGAATTGCAAAATGAGCGTATTGTCAGAGTGGGAAAAGGCGGATGTAATACCTACAACATGGTGGGTGTGGCATACTTTAAACAGGAAGATGCGCAGATTTTAAAGACTGAAATAGAAAAGGCATATCAGTTCGAGGAAAACAGTCAGTTGTTTTGGGACGATGTCGTGGATCGTAATTTAGATAAATTATATCTTACAGTGGAGCCGGTGAAAGAAGGACAGCTGGTAGAAATCGATACAGTAGAGGAGTTGTTGGAAATCGATGAAAGCGCAGGAATTATTAACACGAATTGAAGCAATGGGCATTAATGTAATTGCAGGAGTGCCGGATTCTACATTGAAACAATTTTGTGACGGTTTACAGACCTATCAGGGAAATTTCAAACATTATGTAACTGCAAACGAAGGTGCGGCAGTTGGTTTGGCAGTAGGAAGCTTTCTGGCTTCTAAAAAGCCGGCATGTATTTATATGCAGAATTCCGGTTTGGGAAATATTGTAAACCCTTATGCTTCCTTGGTACACCAGGATGTTTATGGTATTCCAATGTTGTTTATTATCGGATGGCGTGGGGAACCGGGAGTAAAGGATGAGCCACAGCATGTATTCCAAGGAAAAATCACTTGTGAGTTGTTGGAGCTTATGGAGATTTCCTATAGTGTAATTGATAAGAATACCACCACGCAAGAAATGGAAAAGATTTTAAAGGATGCTTCCTCTGAATTGGAGGAAAATCGCCCTTATGCCATTGTGGTGAAAAAAGATACTTTTGAAAGTGCTGAGAAATATGTATGGAAAAATGAAGGCACATTGAATCGTGAACAGGTTTTGGGAAGTCTTTTAGAGGTGATTGATAAGGAAGACTGTATTGTGTCTACTACAGGAAAGATTTCCAGAGAGTTGTATGAACAAAGCAAGCTGATTCGCGGAAACCATGAGGCGCTATTTATGACGGTAGGCGGTATGGGACATGCCTCCATGATTGCGTTTGGTATTGCACAGGAGCAGAAAAACAGACAAGTGTATTGCATTGACGGTGACGGTGCAGTATTAATGCATATGGGAGCACTGGCATTCCTTGCATCTAATGCTCCGGATAATTTTACCCATATTGTATTGAATAATCAGGCTCATGAGTCGGTGGGGGCAATGCCTACGGATTGTGGTCAGGTTAATTTGTCGGAAGTTGCTAAAGCCAGTGGGTATAAAACGGCAAAGAGAATTTATACGTGGGAAGAATTGGAAGAGCTTAAGAAAGAATTGAAAGATATAAAAGGACCGAAGTTTTATGAAATCATGGTTTCATTAGGCTCCAGAGCAGATTTGGGCAGACCCAAAGAGTCCGCCCAAAACAATAGAGATTCATTTATGAAATTCTGTTTATGAATGTGAATTAATAAAATTTTTAATGGCCTCGAAGCTTTCCTGACTGATATCGTGTTCGATACGGCAGGCATCTTCTGAGGCTATTTTTTCGTCAACACCCAGGGCAGTCAGCCATTTGGTAAGCAGTTCGTGGCGCTCATAAATCATTTCAGCAATTTCACGTCCGCTTTCGGTTAAATAGATAAATCCTTCTTTGGTAACAGTAATATGCTCATTTTCGCGTAAATGTTTCATGGCAACACTGATACTGGATTTTTTGTAACCAAGTTCTTCAGCAATATCTACAGAACGAACGACAGGGCGAACCTTGCTTAACATCAATATAGTTTCCAAATAGTTTTCTGCAGATTCATTTGTGCGCATAAATACCTCCCAAGTGTTTACTATACTGAGTTTAGTATACCACAACGAAATTTTTCAGGCAATAACAACTGTTGACAAAAAAATAACAATATTGATAAAATGATAACGATATTGTTAAAATAAAAACGCTTGATTCTTGCAATGTGATGATATATACTATAATTACAATGAAAGCACTTACAAGGAGGAGATGTTATGGGATTATTATCAGGAAAAACAGCTATTATTACAGGTGCTGGAAGAGCAGTGTTAAGCGATGGGAAGAGTGGTTCTATCGGTTACGGTATTGCAACTGCATATGCAAAGGAAGGTGCAAACTTAGTTATCACCGGACGTAATATAAAGAAGTTGGAAGATGCAAAGGAAGAGTTAGAGCGTTTGTATGGTATTCAGGTACTTATTGTTCAGGCGGATGTAAATGCGGGTGCGGATAATGAGACCGTTGTAAATAATGTGGTAAAGCAGGCGGTGGATACTTTTGGAAGAATTGATGTGTTGATAAATAATGCACAGGCATCGGCTTCCGGGGTTACAATAAAAGATCATACTACCGAACAGTTTGATTTGGCTATGTATTCCGGTCTTTATGCAGCATTTTATTACATGAAAGCCTGCTATCCGTATTTGGTGGAGAGTAAGGGAACTGTAATTAATTTTGCATCCGGAGCAGGTTTATTCGGTAATTTTGGTCAGTGTGCTTATGCGGCAGCGAAGGAAGGCATTCGAGGATTGTCCAGAGTGGCTGCAACGGAATGGGCAAAGGACGGAATTGGTGTATTTGTTATTTGTCCTTTGGCTTGGACGGCACAGTTAGAGCAGTTTGAAAAGGCATATCCGGAAGCATTTAAGGCAAATGTGAAAATGCCGCCGGCAGGACATTATGCAAATCCGGAACTGGAAATAGGTCGGGCTTTAGTGAAGCTGGCAGATCCGGACTTTAAATATATGACCGGTGAGACCTTAACCTTTGAGGGTGGTATGGGTCTGAGACCATAATAGAGTAACGGCAAGAGGCCTCCTGATGTAAAATCAGGAGGTTTTTTATGTTTGGTAAGATTGTTATGGCATATGGTACAAAAACAGTATAAATTAAGGAAAAATAATGATAAAATAGGAATAGATAGGTGCTTTTGTTATAATCAGGAGGCGTTATGTCGCAGGTAAAGAACGACAAGTCAGAAATATTACATTATGATAATCCGGAATTCCCGGTATTCGTAAGAAAAAACTATATACCAAAGGATGTTGATTTTAAAGATGTCTCCATACATTGGCATGATGAGGTTGAATTTATATATGTATTACGTGGAGATATCGGCTATCTTATTGATGGGAAAAGAATTACTTTGTGTGCCGGAGAAGGTGTTTTTGTAAATTCCAGACACTTGCATCGTATATTAAACGGTTCATCGGATTGTGAATTATTGTGCTTGATTTTTTCACCATTGCTTTTATGCACTTCTCATTTTATCGTTTCAAAAATGGTAATGCCGATTATAGCCGGGGATTTACCATATTTAGTTTTAAAGGAAAGGTATAACTGGCAAAGAGAGATTTTGAATAGTGTGTATTCTATTTATAACAGTTCTTTACAAGAAGGTGAAGAACTGGAAGTGATAGCACATATATGTCGCATGTGGAAACTGCTGGTACAAAATGTGATTACGCAGGAAAGCAGGATTGTTGTAGAAGATGATGATTTAATGCAGGTGAAGGCGATGCTTGGATTTATACAAAGCAACTATGCAGAGGCCATAGCGTTAAGGGACATATGTGTAAGCGGAAGTATGGGCAAAAACAGGTGTACAACATTATTCAAAAAGTACACAAATATGTCTCCGGTTGATTACTTGCGTTATTACCGAATTGAAAAAAGTTTAGAGCTTTTAAGAGGTACAGATAAAACAATAACAGAGATTGCGTATGAAACAGGATTTTCCGGGGCCAGTTATTTTGCGGAAACTTTTCGTAAATACATAGGATGTTCACCATTACAGTTTCGGGAAAAAGCCAGAGAGTAGAAGTTTAAGCATTTATAGGAGAAAAGGGGGATAGTGAAATGGCAGATTATTTGCTTTGTATTTATCCGGTGTTATTAATTATCTTGTTGGTGTTTGGGGCGAAAATTGCACCCAAGGATACTTTTCATCAGGATTTTTTGTCATTAAAATATACTAAGGTATTGCAAGGGGCGGCTGCAGTCGGAATTATCTTGCACCATTTAGTACAAGAAGTGACAAATTACGGAGGCATACATAAGGGACCCATTACTCATATGAATTGGATGGGAGTTCTGTTTACCTCAGTCTTCTTTTTCTTTTCCGGATATGGATTATTGAAAAGTTATCAGAGTAAACCGGACTACCTGGATAATTTTTTGGAAAAAAGAATTCCGTCGGTATTGATACCTTTTTTGGTTTCTAATGTAATTTACTTTTATTTTGTAGGACTCTATAGTGGTAAGATTATAAGGGTGACAGATGTGGTCACTTGTTTGACGGGTTTTACATTGTTGAATACCAATACTTGGTTTTTAGTGGAAATTCTCTTGTTCTATCTGTTGTTTTATATGATATACAAACGCATAAAGAATCCTAATATTGCGTTTGGAACAATGACAGGAGCTGTGTTAACTATAATCGTAATAAGTCTGCTTCTGGGGCATGACAATAGTGAGATGAATGGTCATTGGTTCATGGGAGAGTGGTGGTATAATTCTACCATTGTTTTTGTGATGGGTATGTTAGTAGCGCGATTTGAAATGCAGGTGGTAGGATTTGCACAGAAAAATTATAAGTGGTTATTGCCGGTAGTAGTGATATTATTTTTGTCTGTGTATTCACTATCAGAATATGTAGTGCAAAATCTGGGATATTATCGTGAATGGGAAGGTCATCCCGGTTACATAGAGAAGGCGATAACTGCTATCGTGCAGTCTCTTGCAGGCTGTTTCTTTATGGCAGTAATAGGGCTTATCTGTATGAAGGTACGCTTCTATAATATAATCATAGCGTATGTAGGAAAAATCAGCCTGGCTTTGTATATTATTCATGATGTGATGAAGCGAAATGTTCTTTATATGTTTGATAAGATGCCGGACCCGGGATTTTTCCTGGTAATCCTGATTTATTCTTTTGTAGTTGCAAGTATATTACATTTCTTAATTAATCAAAAGCTGATTGAATTATGGATGAATATACGAGAAGGGAGAAATCTGGAGCCGGAAACGTTGGAAGCAAAGATAAAGTGGAAAAAACGTAAGGAACGCGAAAAGAAACTTAAGGTATTCGGAAGCATATTGGGACTGGTGTTGATAGCTTGCATGGGAAAAGATGCATACGATAAGTATATTGTTCCGGGAAAGAATTACGAAGAACAGGTAGCAGTGCTGGCAACTGCGCAAGTAGGCGATATTATATATTATGGAACGTATGATATAGAACCTTTGATTACCGGAGAACGCATACAGTGGTATGTAGCAGACCGGAAAGAAGATAAAGTACTCTTAATCTCAGTGAAAGGCTTGGCAGGAGCATCGTATCAACAGGCCTATGAAGCAACCTGTTGGGAAAGTTCAACTATCAGAAAGTTCTTGAATGAAGAGTTTTTTAAGAAGGCATTTACGGAAGATGAAAGGGAATTAATTGTAACGACGAAAATCGAAACCCCGGATAATTCCATGTATGGAACAGATGGTGGCAGCTTCGCTTATGATAAAGTATTTTTATTGTCAGTGGAAGAAGCGCAGTTGTATTATACGGATGAAGAAACCAGACAATTAAATCCTACCAATATGGCGCGACGTAAAGGGATGAATGTAAATCCTAACACAGGAAGTGGCTGGTGGTGGTTACGAACCATGGGAAAAGTACCGGATATGGCAGCTGTGGTATCTGTAGACGGAGAAATTAACATGGAGGGTGAACGCGTAAACATTATTTCCGGCGGAGTTCGCCCGGCTATGTGGGTAGAGTGTAAGTAAAGACATTAAATTGTACAAAAAATTTAAACAAATTTTGCAAAAAAGTCATTGACAATCTGCTGTTCAGATGATATTATTATATTCGCTTGGTGAGCGTAGCTTATCAGTAAGCGGAAGTGTCGGAACTGGCAGACGAGCAAGACTAAGGATCTTGTGGTGGTTACACCGTGTGGGTTCAAGTCCCATCTTCCGCATTACATTGAGCAACGAAAAAAGTGCGTAAAGTGAAAAAGACTGTTTACAGTCTTTTTTTCATTTTACGCACTTTTTATGTGGCGAAAGTTGCGAGAACGAGAATTTCGGAAGAAATTCGAGTGCCGCAGCTTTCGGTTGCTCAATGTAATGCGGTCCAAGGTTTCCTTGCCACGGAGTGGCTTTGTCGAACCACAGCTTCTACATTTTATGCATTGTTCAAAGTGCTGCAGTAAATGGACAGTACAGAAAATGTAAAATTATTGCTATGTTATGGTCAATGGTTGCTTAGTTTTTCAAGAAGAGTTGTTACATTCTTATTAAATGATATAATGATATTAATATAGTTATATCAATAAGGAGGGGAAACATGGCAATGATGGAAAGACCTATGGTCAGCACACTGGCTGACGGTGGGAAATGTTGGGAACACGAGTTTGAGAAGTTTCATTTAAAGGCATATTTGCCGGCGACGAAGATTGACGGACAAGTAAATAATTATACTTTCAGAGCACCGCTTTTATTGGTTTTTGAAGAAAACAGGCAAAGTATGGAGGCTGCCATAGAGTTTGCTCAGGTGAGCGGATTAGCTGATATTGCTTCTGCGGTGGATACCGGTGTTTTGTTTGTATATCCGACGAATGAAGGCGGATGGAGAAACGCAACAGCGGATTTGTACGCAGCAGTTATTTCTGAAGTGAAAATGGATCCCCGATACGAGGATGGTATCGTAGAGTTACACAATTTTTTTACAAAAGAGTTCAAGGGGTATTTTATAAGAGGGGCAATTTTTAGGGCAGATATATATAGTTATGGTGAATCTGCCGATTATGTGGCGAAGCATTTGCTAAAGACTATTCAAGGTGAGTATTTATGGGGACCCGGTGAGATTACACCAGCCATGTGTTCAATGCAGAATTTGAGTGTAATTCCGGAAGTAGAACGCAAGGATATCGGTATTTTGAGTGTGGGGAATTCCGAGAATATAAATGCAGCTTTTAAAGAGTGTGAGAACTTGTTGGTGAAAGTGGAAGTTGACTATAAAGCAGACTTTAAGAATTTTGTCCGTAAATTTAAAATGTGGTGTGGCAATATGGAAATAGAGCCGGATTTTGAAGCTATGAATATGACGGAGGAATCGGGTAGTGTAGTAGTAAAGACGTCTCCGGATCATAGAGGTGCTTTCAAGGATACCACAGAGCATACAGTGGGTTATTTTGCTTATTACAACAATGATTTGTTTGATAAAGGACCTGTTCCGTTACTTATGGGATTTCATGGTGGCGGTGATTCTTCCATGTATTTAACATTTGTTTCCGGCTGGTACGAAATCGCACACAGATACGGATTTCTGTATGTTGCAATCGATAACCATCAGAATGTAACAGCAACAGAGGCGGTGGAGGTTATTGAACATCTTAAGAACCGTTATAATATTGATGGACATCGTATATATGCAACCGGTTTTTCAATGGGTAGTGGTAAAACTTGGGATATGTATCAGGAATATCCGGAGATTTTTGCAGGATTGGCTCCTGCCAGTGCGTTGTTCCCGGTGAAGAACAATCCGTTTGGTAAGTCATTGAATGATGGTGCGAATACTACTGTGCCTGTTCCGATTTTCTATTCGGGCGGTGAAAATTCACATTTGCCGGAATTACCATTTCAGGCGGAGTCGGCATTGGAACGAATTCAGTATGCAGCACAGGTAAATAAATGTAAGGCTAAATTTGATGTGTGTTATGAGGATAAGGCAGATTGGGAGAATTCGATCTGGGGCGTATCCGGTGAACGTGTGGAAGTGATTCACGATGATTCCAGAGGAAGTGATCTGAAGATTCATTATTTTGATAGTGAAGATGGTGTGTGTCGTACAGCTTTTGCAAGCGTTAGCGGACAGGTGCACGAGTGCAGACATCATACGAATGAAAATGCATGGAAGTTTATTTCGCAGTTTACCAGAGAATAAAAAAGATATTATAAAAATCATGAAACCCATTGATTATTGGCAAAAAATTCTATATAATAAAAGTGGAAAAGATTATTGATAACGGACAAGGAGGTGCGTTATATGAGTTTTAGTATTCAACCAAAGAATGATTATTCTTATTTGTTTTCCAGTTTAAATACTTCTTCCGGCAGTAATTCTGCAGGTAATTTGAATTTCCTGACAGATTATGCCATGATTAAAAGTGGTAGTTATGGTAAGCTGATGAAAGCATATTATGCAGAGAGCGGTAGTAGTTCACAGGTGAATTCTATCGTAAAGAAGCAGAATAACTCTGCCAGTGCTGATGATACCAAGACTCTTGCAAGTGTAGAGAGTGCGACAGAAGGATTGAAGGAATCTGCTGATAAGCTGTTAGCGAAGGATTCAAAGTCTGTATGGGCTGAGGAAGACATGGAAAAAGTCTACACAGCCGTAAATGATTTGGTTAAGAATTATAACTCAGTACTTGACACCATGGATGATGTTAACAGTACATCTATTTTGAGTCGTGCGAAGAACCTGACTCAGAACACAGCAGTAAATGAAAAGCTTTTGGCAAAGGTGGGCATTACCGTTGGTGAAGGTAATGAATTATCTGTGGATAAAGACACATTTATGAAAGCAGATGCTGCAACTGTTAAATCATTATTTAACGGAAATGGCTCTTTTGCATACAGAGTTTCTACTTATGCTTCATTTATGAATTATGCTGCAGAGCAGGAAGCTGACAAGGCGGCTACTTATACTTTTGATGGTAACTATGGTAATACATATACCTCAGGAAGCTTATTTGACTCATTGTTCTAATAGTTGCAAAAATAACAAAAATAGTATTGACATTTTCGCTTGCGGTATGTAAAATACTATTTGTTCGCAGGAGTGGTGGAATGGCAGACGCGCTGGCTTCAGGTGCCAGTGGTAGCAATACCGTGTGGGTTCAAGTCCCATCTCCTGCACGTGACCTCAGCTGAATGGCTGAGGTTTTTTTTGACTTTGTAACCTCCGGCAGGTAAATTCTTACATATAGGGTAAGAAGGAAAAATGTTCCTACACTGCAGGAGGTAATTTTATGAAAAAGAGATGGATAAGTATAATTTGTGCAAGTGCAATGATGGTCGGTTTGTTAAACGGTTGCGGAGGAAACGGTGTGGATTTGCCCAAAGAAGACACGGTAGATATGGGAGAAGATAAGGGCAAATTTGGAGATGTGCTGGAGGATATTTTCGGCGGTACCATGAAGGTCAAGGCGGAGAATTTAACCGAAAATCTTGGGACGGCGATTAACATTGATTATTCTATCAACTCCTATGAAGCAGTACAGAATTTCTCCTATGAGTTGTTTATGACCAATATGGAGGAGAAAAATCCGGTACTTTCCCCGGTTTCGGCATACTTGGCTTTAGGAATGGCCGGTACGGGCGCCAAGGGAGGTACTTTAACTGAGTTTCAGAATGTATTGGGAACGGATTTGGTATGCATCCCTCACAGCGTAATGACTACGTTGCCAAGAGAGGAAGAGGGTATGAAGATTTCTCTGGCAAACTCTGCATGGGTGGATGATGATTTTGAGGCAGAGAAAGATTATTTGGTGGCTATTGACTCTTATTATCAATCGGAGGTATATCGTGCCAGTCTTTCTGCCACACAGACCATGGATGACATGAATCGTTGGATTGATACCAATACCAATGGTTTAATTGACAAGCTGTTGGAGGAACCCTTGGATGAAGATGTCAGGTTGGTTTTGTTCAATACGATTTACTTTAAGGGAGAGTGGCTGAAGGAATTCGACAAGAACAATACCAGAGAGAAAGAATTTACTTTGGCGGATGGTTCTGTGGAACAGGTGGACATGATGCATATGTATGAGGAAAATCTGCCTTATGTAAATACGGAGGAAGCCACCGGTGTTATTTTACCCTATAAGGGTGGCGATATGGCTTTTGTGGCTTTGATGCCTAACGGTACGGATACTGTAAGAGAAATGTACAGTAAGCTTACCTGGGAAGATATCAGTGAAATGGTAAAGAATCAGGACCTTACCCTTTGCAATTTACAGCTTCCCAAGTTTGAAGTGGAGTTTTCCAAAAAGCTAAATGACAGCTTACAAGAGATGGGGCTGGTCAAGGCATTTGATGGTAGTCAGGCAGACTTAAGTGGTATGGGTGCGTCTAAGGATGGTGAGAATATTTTCATCGACCTGGTACAGCAAAAGGCAGTAGTTATTGTAGACGAAGAAGGGACAGAGGCTGCTGCAGTAACGGAGGTAGTAGTAAATGCAGAAAGCTGTGTCATGTATGAGGAACCACCTGTGGATATTTTCTTTAATGAGCCTTTTGTATATATGATTGTAGATTTGGAAAAGGATATTCCTTTGTTTGTGGGAATTATGGATAATCCGAACACGCAGAAGTAAAGAAAAGAATAAGGACCGGTTCGAAAATGTTTTGGGAGGAGGGACGTTTTCGAACCGGTCAATTTTTTGTTATAAATGTACTGATATTTGTTAGAAGAGACGGGTAGAAACTGATATAATTAAATGTAATGTAGTTTGGAGGTATTGTATGGAGTTTATTAAAGGAATTACATTTGCTCCTTTTGCACCGAGGGGAGCCTTCTTGAAGAAGGAAGTGTATAAGAGTCTGGATAATCTGGTAGAGCGTACGGGAGCAGATTTTATTATTCTGGTACCCAATGGATTGCAGGAGACTCCGCAATCCGAAGATATCGACTTTGCATCAGAGGCGACAATCGGTGATGAGGATGTGCCCTGTGAGCCGAAATGGGGAAATTGGTTTGCTTCGTATACGAAATTTCAAATGCATTTTGCTAAATTGGCTAAGCAGGCAAATTGTGAAATGTTTATAGCAGGTTGTGAAATGGTTCAGACCGAGCGAAGAGAAGGTAGTAGAAGATTTTTATAAAAATAGATAATAATAGAAAGGGGTTTATGTATGAAAGGATTATTTATTGGAGGAACAGGAACAATCAGTATGGCCATTACCAAGCAGTTGGCACAGAATCCGGATTGGGAGTTGTATTTAGTTAACAGAGGTACACGTAGTGATAATGTACCGGCAAATGTAAAGGTTATTACAGTTGATGTGAATGATGAGGAAGCATTTGCACAAAAGCTGGGAGATTTACAGTTTGATTGTGTTTGTGATTTTATCGGTTTTGTACCGGAGCAATTAGAGAGAGATTATCGTTTGTTTAAGGGAAGAACCAAGCAGTTTATGTATATTAGCTCTGCGTCTGCGTATCAAAAGCCACTGAGCGATTACAAGATTACGGAGAGTACACCTCTTGCAAATCCTTACTGGGAATACTCCCGTAACAAGATTGCCTGTGAAGAATATTTGATGAAGCTTTATCGTGAGGAAGGTTTCCCCATTACCATTATTCGTCCCAGCCATACCTACGATGAGCGTAGTATCCCGGTAGGAGCACATGGTAAAGACGGAAGTTATCAGATTGTTAAGCGTATGCTGGAGGGTAAGCCGGTATTAGTACACGGTGACGGTACTTCGCTTTGGACCATGACACATAATAGTGATTTCGCTAAGGGATTTATCGGACTTATGGGTAATATTCATGCCATCGGCGAGGCGTATCATATTACTTCGGACGAAACCGTGACATGGAATCAGATTTATCAGATTATTGCAGATGCATTGGGCGTAGAATATAAACCGTACTATGTACCTTCAGATTTCCTGGATGAAGTGGGAGGTTATGATTTCAGAGGTGGTTTGATTGGTGATAAGGCCAATTCTGTAGTGTTTGATAATAGTAAGTTAAAGAGAGCTGTGCCAGGATTTTGTGCAACCGTTCGTTTGGATCAGGGTATTAAGAAAGCGGTTGAATATGTTCTTTCTCATGAAGAAGTACAGTTTGTTGATGAAGAATTTGATGAGTGGTGTGACCACGTAATCGAAGCATTAGAGAAAGCAAAGAAGGAGATTAAAGCATGGTAAACGTAAAGGGAAGATGGGCGTTAATTACCGGTGCGGCAAGAGGTATCGGTTATTTGACTGCGAAGCTTATGGCTGAGCAAGGCTGTAATTTGATTTTGCATAGTCGCAGTCTGGAGCATACTACAAAAGTTTTGGAAGAGGTAAAGGCATTGGGCGTAGACGCTTACGCAGTGGCAGCAGAATTGTCGGATTTGGACAGTGTAAAGGCTATGCTGGAAGAGATTGACAAATTGGGCGTGCAGGTAGACATTGTTTTGAATAATGCAGGTATGCAGATTGCCTATCGTACAGAATATTTTAGTACGCCGGTATCTGATTATACAGAAAGCTTTAAAATCAATACCATTGCGCCTGCCATGATTTGCTATCATTTTATGCCGAAAATGATTGAGAGAGGTTTTGGACGTATCGTAAATACTACAAGTGGTATTCGTTTGGAGCCGGAGCAGGCCGGTTATTCTGCAAGTAAGGCGGCGCTTGACAAGATTACCATTGATTTAGGTTCCAAGGTAGAAGGAACGGATGTAATGATTAACTTAACCGATCCCGGCTGGTGTCGTACCGATTTAGGCGGACCTCATGCCCCCAATGCTCCGGAAAGTGCAATTCCCGGTATTGCAGTAGGTGCTTTTGTGGATGATAAGAAGTCCGGTCGTTATTTAAATGCTCCATATTTTACAGGTTTAACCTTAGAAGAGGCAGTGAAAAAGGCAGAGGCAGAGCTTGATAGTCCGTACGATAAATAAAAAGTTTTTCGCTTTTATTTATACATACCCCCACGTGAAAAGTGTGAAGTTTATAAAAATTTCACACTTTTTGCATTTGCTTTTTTGTGTTGATGCTTGTGTAAAATCATAGGTATGTGATAAAATGTGCATTAGATGTTTTAGCTGTTTTGCAAGGAGGACATAGGATGATTAAGATTATTGCAGATAGTACTTGTGATTTGTCAAAAGACTTGATTGAAAAATATGATATAGCGATTTTGCCTTTACATATAAATTTAGGTGATGAAGAATATATGGATGGTGTAACAATTACACCGGATGAAATCTATAAATGGTCGGATGCGAATAATACCACACCGAAAACATCAGCGGCATCTATTGAGGATACCATTGAGGTGTTGAAACCTATATTGGATGCGGGTAACGAAGTGGTAATGTTCTGTATTGCCAGCGGTATGTCTACTACGATTAATGTATTTAACATGGCTGTGCAGGAGTTGGATGCAGAAGACAAAGTACGAGTAATTGATTCAGCAAACCTTTCTACCGGTATTGGTTTACAGGTCATCGAAGCTGCTTGCATGGCTCGAGAAGGTAAGACTTTGGATGAGATTGCGTCTGCTATTGAAGAATTAAAAACACGTGTCAGAGCCAGCTTTGTGGTGGATATATTGACCTATTTACATCGTGGCGGCAGATGCAGCGGTTTGGCTGCCCTGGCAGGTGGTATGTTGAAATTACATCCCAAGATTGTAGTAAAAGATGGTGTAATGGGGCCGGATAAGAAGTATCGCGGCAAGATTAACAGTGCCATTATGAACTATGCTCAGGATATGGAGGAAAGTCTGTTAAAGGCGAAGAAAGACAGAGTATTCATTACCCATTCCGGCTGCGATGAAGAAGCAATCAATAGTGTGAAGGCATATCTGGAGAGTCTGAATGTGTTCGAGGAAATTTTAGTAACCAGAGCGGGCGGTGTTGTTTCCAGCCACTGCGGACCGGGAACTTTGGGTGTGTTGTTTATTGAGAATTAATATGGACCTGCAAATTCTTTAAGGAGAGTTTGCAGGTTTTTGTGATAAATATTTGTTGCATTATGGAGGTACAAGATGAGGGGCAAATTAATAATGAATGCATTGATAAAATATATTGTGGGATTGATTATGGTTGGTTTGATTTTATTTTTGCCGGCCGGAACCTTTGAATATTGGAACGGATGGTTATTCATAGGACTGTTATTTATCCCCATGTTCTTTTTAGGGGTGATTTTACTTTGGAAAGCGCCGGCTTTGCTGGAGAAACGCTTAAGTACCAAGGAAAAGGAAGGTACACAACAGAAGGTAGTGGCTCTTTCCGGATTATTATTTCTGATAGGGTTTGTGGCAGCAGGCTTGGATTTTCGCTTTGGCTGGACCAGAGTGCCGGTATGGGTAGTGATTGCTGCCTCTGTAATTTTGTTGGTGTCCTATGGATTGTACGCAGAAGTAATGCGTGAGAATGCATATTTGTCCAGAACTGTAGAGGTACAGGAGAATCAAAAGGTGGTAGATACCGGTTTGTACGGGGTGGTGCGACATCCGATGTATGCAGTAACCATTCTTTTGTTTCTTTCTTTTCCGTTGGTGTTGGGTTCTTGGATTGGATTTGTGCTTTTCCTGCACTATCCGATTTTGATTGCGGTGCGCATTAAGAATGAGGAAATGGTTTTGGAACAGGGGCTGGAAGGATACACAGAATATAAAAAACGCGTGAAGTATAGAATATTACCCTTTGTTTGGTAGGAGATAAGATGGTACCTGAAAGAATTCAGATAAGTGAGAGAATTTCATATTGGAAAGCAACTGAGGAACCATTGTCGGCGGATATTGGCGTTGTGACAGGTGATAAGTATATTTGGGTGTTTGATGCCGGAGACGGAGAGGAAGCACTTAGGTGTGTGTGTAGTCTTGAGGCACCGGTAAATCTGGTATTGTCACATTTTCATAAAGATCATATAGGCAATGTGGGAAAAATGAATTACTCAAATCTCTACCAAGGAGCGCATACCTTAAAATATACACATGCAGGTGAAGTGATTCGAGGCGACATGCGGATAGAGGACGGAGTAACAATACATTTATTTGAAATTCCATCCGGTCATGCCAAAGGGTGTATTGGTATGGAAGTGGGGGATTATGCCTTTCTGGGAGATGCCATTTATTGCGCCATAAAAGATGGCAAACCGGTGTATAATGCCAATTTGTTAGGTGAGCAGATTAAGGTATTACGTGCGCTGCAAGCCAAGTACTTTTTGCTTAGCCATAGAGAGCGATTTGCTTGTAAAAAAGAAGTGGTTTTGCGTCAACTGGAAAGTATTTATGCAAAGAGGGATTCTCAATCAGCATGGATATTTGTAGAGGAATGATTAATGAATGCTCTCATCAAAAGTTAATTATGTTTAAAGCCAATAGAACGGTATAGATGTTTGGCCTTCTCATTTCAAAGCGTCTTTTCCATATCCTTTGTTTTGATAATTATTTCTATCAAAAATTTCCACAGTGTACATGGGCATTTTCCAAAGCATAGGTTCCTTAATAAGTTTATTATACTAAAGAATATATATTTCAGCAATTTGAATTTACCATGACTCATATAGAGGGGACTGACCGTTTCATTGTAGGTTTATGCAGAAAAAAATATTTTACAGAATCCATTTTGACCAATTTTTCGCAAAAAATAGTGATAAAGTTGAGTGTTTTAGGTCCGGATAAAAAAACTTGCCTGTGGGATACCGTTTTTTGAGAAAGACGCGGTCTCACAGGCAAGTTTTCCTGTATAGACCGCCGAGCAGATATTAAAATGTACCCTATAAAGTGGACACGCAAAAAAACATTTTATACCCACACATTATGGTCACCCCCAACTAGTGTACACGACTTTTCAGTTATATCCCCAGCTTTTTTGTGTATTTCTGGTTGACCCCATATTGAAACAAG
>JBGVKL010000056.1:0-1874 GCA_045123675.1 Acetatifactor sp.
CGCTATACTGTCCGAAGTGCAAACGGGAAATAATAATCAGCGTAAAACAATTCAATACCACAGTTATCACAGAGCCAGACGCATAGACGCAGAGCCGATAACCCGTTAGCCTTGTGCTGCGGATTATCGGCTCTTTTTGCGATAGTCTAAATTATCGTGTGGGTGGAGGAACTTGAACTCTAAATTATCGTGTGGGTCAGGTTTTTCAACAACTCTAAATTATCGTGTGGGTAACAGACGAGAATATAGCACATCAAGTAGCTGTAATGGCTGCCTGATGTGCTATTTTAATTAACTAATCTTTTGTTTTGCAGTATGAACCACGCTTTTTCTGGGATCGTTTACAGCTTGATAGGTTTGCAGACAACCCATACAAGACATCAGGATTGAGTGCATAAACTACACGTTTTCTGAACCGTTCGAAATTACTTATCCCTTTAGATACTGAAAGATAGGTTCTCAGCTTTCCATTTACATTTTCGGTAAATGCGTTGGATAATTTTCGATCATGAAATGGACGGTAAAATGAATTCAAAATCTCTGTTCTCCAGGCAAACAGGATGCCTGTAAATTCTTCAAATTGATGAATTCCACTGCGTTTGAACGCTAAGGCAATTTCATCATACTGGCAAACTGCTTCATCGTAGGAACATTCTGCATTCATTTTGCGGTAACGCTCCTTGAGGTGATACGCTGTAAATAGAACTGGAAAGGCATCAAAAATCATGTCTCGTATATCTCTGCGATTCAATTTCATACGAAAGCGACTGTTGTATACGCGTTCATTGTCTAAATAAACATCGTCTGTGATCAGAAGCCAACTCCACTTTTTAAGCAGATAGTATGCGTTGGAACCATAATCACAGCGATTCATTAAATCGATTCTAAGACGCTCAAAGTTACTGTGCAGGTGCTTAATAACATGAAATGGATCCACAGCAACAATACAGTTTGGAAAGTATGTATTTGCAATCTCTTTGTACGGTTCCCACATATCAATAGTAACGTACTTGACTCTGCAGCGTTCCTCTCGTGGAAAGGATGAAAAGTACAATGCGATATTTGTTTTACTGCGAGAATCCAGTACATCGTACACGGAACGCTGTTCGTTATCGACAAGGATGCATAGGTAGCTGGAATTGCGTTTCGATAATTCTTTGCTATGTAATTCATCAATTCCGAGGCTTACTGGCAGGGGCCTGCGTGGGACCGTGATGTAGGAATCAATATACATGTTTAATTGTGTAGATGAGATATTCAGCTCCTGCGAAATCATATGAAGTGTATAGTTCAGATTGGCCAATAACTTCATAGCGTTTCGGAGCAGAAAGAATGAGGAGTTAAATCCTGCAAAAGAGAACGGATTGTTTTCCAAAGCAGTTTTGCCACATCCTTTGCAGATGTAACGGTTAGCATTGTAGCGGATAATACCGTTACTTTCTCTAACAGCAGGATGCTTAATCAATTTAAGCTTATGTCCATGACCAATCATTTTGCTGTTACAGTAAGGACAAGTCATAGGTTTTCTAACAAGTGTGATATCATAGTAAATGGTATCATCTACGGAAATGATATCGGATTTTTTAATGTCAGAGTTGCTGACATTGAGCATTAATGTGGTAAAATCAATATTAGGAATAATGATTCCTCCCTTCGTGATAGATTTGAAGTTTCCATAAGAAATCATACCATGAAGGGTCTTTTTTTACCCACACGATAATTTAGAGAACACCCACACGAGCAAAAAAAGTGGGTGAAAATCACCCACACGATAGTTTAGAGTCCACCCACACCCACACGATAATTTAGAGCGCCAAAAAAACGATATTCGGGTGGGTTATTTTGTTATACCCTAAATTACCCTCTGAATTTGT
>JBGVKL010000057.1:0-2140 GCA_045123675.1 Acetatifactor sp.
GCTGAAAACACCTGATGGAAGTGTAAGCTATAAGATTCCAGTTGCTAAGATGCAGAATTATACTATAGATATCATGTTCAAGAAGCGTTTGCTGATTTTGTTGCCTTTTTATTTGTTTGTAGTGGAGAAATCTTTAAAGGACTGCGAGGCGGATAGCGATAAGCTGGCAGAATTGCTGAATTCCCTGCAACCCATAGTGAAAGGCCTGGATGCGCTCCTGCTGCTGGGAGATATTGATGAATTGACACGAAACTCTATTTTGGAATTTAGTAATATGGTAAATGTTCATTTAGCGAGAAATTATGCTATGGTCAGGAAAGGAGCTGAAGATATCATGGGTGGCAAGATTTTGGAATACGAGTCAAAGACTATCTATCAGAATGGCATACGCTTGGGCCGTGAGGAAGGCCGTGAGGAAAAAGAGATTTCTATGATTGTCAGTATGTTAAAAAACAAGCTTAGCCTGGAGCAGATTGTGACCATAACTGGTTTGACGATGGAGAAGATTGTCAGCATAGGCAGGCAAGCAGTTGTACTTTGATATGTTATTGTCTGGAGTTTTTTAGGTGATGAGCAATCATTAGAAATGTCAAATAGGTGATTTAGCATAGGCAGGTTTGTTTAGTATAATGGAATCAGGTGGTGATGCTGATGAGTAATTGGGCAAGAATTAGGGAGGATGCCAAGAGGCTGAATCCTATAGATGATGCGTTGTTTATAGTGATGTCTGAGGAGCTGGATTTTTGTCAGGAGATTTTGAGTGTTTTCCTGAGTGATCCGGCTTTGCACGTGGTATGCCATACGCCTCAGAAAATTATGAAAAATCTGCAGGGGCGTTCATGCACTCTTGACTTGGAGTGTATATTGGGCGATGGCCGGCATGTAGGTGTTGAGGTGCAGAAGGCAGATGACGATGATCATCAGCGGCGTGTGCGTTATGATGGTTCTTTGTTGTCTACCAATGTTACAGATCCTGGGACGAAGTTTTTTGATGTGCCGGATGTGATAATGGTGTTTATCTCTAAATTTGATATCTTTGGTGGAGGCTGTAGCAGATATCATGTGGATCGGGTAGTGCGTGAGCTAAATATGACGGTGTATAATGGTTTTCAGGAGATATATATCAATGCCAGTGCGGATGATGGTACGGAGATAGCAGATTTGATGAAGATTTTCACTGTAGATAGTGAATATGATGATAGGAGATTTCCTGTAACATCAAAAATAAAGCGTAGATTCAAGGAAACCGATGAAGGGGTGAGCAGAATGTGTGAAATTATTGAAAAATATAAGGCTGAAGGACGTGAGGAAGGCCGTGAGGAAGAACGATATAAAATTATAACAAATATGCTGCGTGATGGTATGAATATAAATACGATTGCCCGCATTGTCAAGATGACAGCTGAGCAGGTCATGGCAATCGGCAAGAAAGCAGCAGTATTATGAGCATGAGGTCATTTAGATGTTATCGTCTGAGTGGCCTTTTTATATGGTAATGCATAGCTGAATGTAATATTACAAAACAAATGTTGCTTTTGCATCGGCGATTTGGTATAATATATACAGGGGTGTGTATGATGGAAAAAGGGGAATACAAGGCTACAATTTATGATGATGTGTGGCGCACTATTGTGCATGATTTTCCGAATTTGTTGGTAGCTTTTGTGAATGAATTATTTGGTGAGAGCTATAGCAAGGCTGCCAGGGTGGAGTTTTTGCAGGATACTCATGAGCAGAAAATGCCGGATGGTACTGTGGAGAAACGTATCACGGATACCTATTTTCGGATAATAGACAGGGATGGTACTGCCAAAAAATATCATTTGGAGTGCCAGAGTACAGCGGATAGCAGTATGCTGGTAAGGCTGTTTGAATATGGTGCCTGCATAGCTCTTGATGATGCTGTGCAGGAAAATAATCGGATCGTTCTGGAATTTCCCAATGCGGCGGTTTTGTTTTTGAGGTCAAATCGCAATACGCCGGATTTCATGTCCATAGAGCTGAAAACACCTGATGGAAGTGTAAGCTATAAGATTCCAGTTGCTAAGATGCAGAATTATACTATAGATATCATGTTCAAGAAGCGTTTGCTGATTTTGTTGCCTTTTTATTTGTTTGTAGTGGAGAAATCTTTAAAGGA
>JBGVKL010000058.1:0-49791 GCA_045123675.1 Acetatifactor sp.
TGACATCAGCGGAACGGAAGATATAAAATATATTACGGTAATGATGCAGGCGACTGCAGGTTCTTTTGTGTTTGATGGAATTATGATTGACATGAAGGAGGCAGCGGTTACGCCGCCTGTCACCGCAACCAATACCACCCCTGCCGCGGCAGGAGAAGAAGACCTGCGTCTTACCTATAAGGCAGGAGAACTGACCTACAACTGGCACAGTGATCCGGGAAGTACTTATGAGGCGGTGGAAGCAGACAGGGTAAAGCTGACTTCAGACGGAACGGGTTACCATTCGCTGAAGCTGGCGCTGCCGGAGGTAATAAACCTTGCAGACGTAAATTCCATAACCTTTGCACTGGGCGAAGTAAGCGAAGGTGCACAGGTGGCATTCCAGCTGGTTGACAACGTGGGATATGGAAGTGTAATAGATACATATACCCAATATAACCACGAAGCAGCGGGAACCTATACATATGACATCAGCGGAACAGAAGATATAAAATACATCACGGTAATGATGCAGGCGACAGCAGGTTCTTTTGTGTTTGACGGCATTATGATCGACATGAAAAAAACAACATCCGGCGAAGAAGACCCGGAAGAGACTGAGTTTACCTATACCGGCTCAGAATTAACTGTTAATGCAACAGACAAAAATGCAACAAGTACCGTAGTTGGTACCACTGCAAAGGTAGATTTCCCTGAATTAAATGCATGGGTAAAATATACTTTCCCTGATGAGTTAGATTTAGACAATTGCGAAAGCGTGACAGTAACGGTGTCTTCGCAAGTAGGTAAGTTAAATTTCTACTTGGGAGATGGAAACTGGGGCAACGGCTTCTATGAGAAGTCAGGCCAGACGGATATTGTATTAACTGTAGCTGGTAGTGGATTAACCGGCAAGACTAACGTTATGTATGTTCAGGAGGGCGGAAGTACTCACACGGATGGAGCAAGCGTAGTGATTGAAGGTGTGACCATCAAGATGAAGGAAACCGGTGAAGATAGCGGAAGTGAAACTCCTTCAGAAACCTATGATGTAGCATATACCGGTTCAGAACTTACAAAGAACTCTACCGATAATGCAACATCAACTGTTAACGGAACGGCAGCGGAAGCCACTCTGGATGCTTCTAATGCATGGGTGAAATATCAGCTTCCGGAAGCAGTAGATTTGGACAAGTGTGTAACTGCAACATTTACAATTTCTTCACAGGATGGACCATTAAACTTCTATTTGGGAGATTGGGGTAATTCCGTAAGCTATACATATCAGACAGGAAAAACAGTATATGAGTTTGACGTAGCTTCTAAGGATTTGAGTGGATTAAGCAGTACTGAAATTGAATATGTTATTATTCAGTTGGCAGGCGGTGATGCCGAGACATCCGGCAGTTTTGTATTTGAAGGGGTTACCTTTGAAATGGAAGGCACTGATCCGGATGCAGGTGAAGGCGGCGAAGGAAACGAAGGTGAAACAGGCGGTAGTGAACAAGAACCGACTGATCCTGAAGAGACCACAACCTATACCAAGTACTACACCTTCAAGGATGTAAACTTCATCAAGGGTTATGGTTACACCATGGACGTTGATGACAATGGTAAGTTATCCGTTGATTATTCAGGTGATTATGCTTATCCGGTAGTGATTTTTGATTTCCCGGCAGGAGTAGATACCTCTACAATCGAAAGTCTTGAGTTTAATATCAATGGCGAAACCAATTATAAGCTGGCACTTAAACTGTTTGACGAGGAAGTAGATTCTTCCTGGGACAACAAAGCACAAGTAAAATGGGGCATTGCAGATAATACCGCGATTGCAGTAGAGGATAGTGTAAAGGGTACTGAGTTAAAGTACTTTGCATTAGTAAACGGACAGGACAAGGTGGCATTGGAGGATATCTCCATTGACTGGTTCAAGATTACTACTACCACAGAGCAGACCGGCGGTTCTGAGACACAGCCCGGTACTACTACCGATGGTGGTGAAGAAGGTGGCGAGGGTGGTTCAATCCCGGCAGCACAGTACACCTTCAACGACGTAACAACGGTGAAGACACATCAGGCAACCTTGACGGTAGATGAAACTACCGGTGTTGGAACATTTGCATTTGCAGAAAATTACGGACAGGTAGCATTTACCTTCCCGGATGATTTGGATACTTCATTAATTACCTCCCTTGCATTGGTAGGTGAAGACGTTTCCGGATTATCGCTTAAAATATATGCAGATGAGACCTTCCCTGAAGATTTCTCAGGAGAAGAAAAAGCAGAGTACAGTAGCTCTATGTCTATTAATACTGCACTTACCGGTACCTTGAAATATTTTGTAATTATGAATACTTCAGGTGCGGCAAAGACATTTGAAATTGCCGGTTTTGATACTACTGTGGCAGAAGAACTGGCAGAAACCTACGAAGTTACACTGGGTGTAAATGATTTGACATGGTTGTCATCTACAGAGGGTGCAACCTCTAACTTGGTAGGCGACGCTCATTATTTGACATTTGCAACTTACAATAGTGATGAAGTTAAGTTTACACTTCCTGAGATTATTAATATGGAGAAGTGTATCAGCATGACTGTAAGTGTTGCAGAACAGGTTGGTCCAATGAACTATTACTTCTATTCAGGAAGTACAAAGATTGGTTCTAAATATTACTATCTGGCAAGTGATACAAACGAGCATGTAATTGAGTTCAACCCTAAGCTTACAGGTAAAATGGATACTATCGGTATTCAGTTAGGCGGAGAGGAAAACACTGCAAATGCGCAGATTAAGATTCTTGGTGTTACTTTCGTAATGGAAGGAACAGAACCGCTTGATGCACCGACAGATGGTATTTATACATACTCACACTTTATAGACCAGCAGGTAAGTGAAGGAACGGAAGTAGAGGTAGATGAAACAGATTATTCTGCAACCATTACCTTTGCAGAAGCAGGTGACAGTATTATCCTGCCTGTACCGGATGCTATTGATTTGAACCATTTGGTATCTATTGATATGATTGCGGAAGGTGCAGAAAATACCAGAATCGTACTGTTGGATAAAGATGGTGATGTAGTGATGTCTACAGCGGCAAGCACTATTGCAACCAAGTGTAATCCGGAAATTGCTTATATTAAGCTGGTAAGTACTGCGGATACAGCAATTACCGTAGATTTAACCGGATTTAAGTTTAATGTAGATCCTAAGGCGTTTGAATCAATTATCTTAAATGGTAACTTTGCAAGAGAAGATGTGAGCATGTGGAAAAATGCTCTTTGGGGAACCGTAGACGGAACCGAAAATGGCGAATCTACTACCATCACTGCAAAGACCAGTGAAACCGAACTGGTGGATGGTATCTATACTTATGGTGAGATTACCAGACGTAGTAGCCCGTATGTATGTTTTGCACAGGATGTTTCTGACAGAGTAGAACCCGGTAAGGGATACTATGTAGGAGCATGGGTGAAGTTAGACGAAGAAGACTATGCAGGTGCAGATGCAACCTTGAGAGCAGCTTCTTTAGGTATTTACTATCTGGATGCAAACGGTAAAGAAAATTACGGATTGTTCCTGTTAGGTGACGACGTTATGGTTTGTGAGCCGGGCGAGTGGACCTTCCTTTGGTGTCGTTTTAACTTGCCGGAAAGCGCAACCGGTTGTGTAGTACGTATTATGGAACAGGGTACTAACTATGGACAGGGCGACTGTCTCATGGGTGGTTATGCAGTAACCGGTGTGACCATGAGCGAAGCACCTTTGCTTCCTAAGCCGACTGGTGGCAGTGGCGGTGGCGGAACCAATACTACCATTACCAAAGAAACCAATTGGGTTGAGTCCTACGATATGGATGATTTGTTGGTAGAATGGGCATCAGCAGGTGCAACTAAGAGTGGTTCTTCTTTGAAGATGACTTTTAAGAATAACTATGATGAGGCACGTATGGATCTTCCAAGAGAATTGGATGCAGCAGATATGGCCTATGTGAAACTTATGGCAAGCAGTAATGTACCTTTGGCACTTAAGCTTTATTATAAGGGTTCACAGGTAGATGTTGGATATTATAATACCATTGCAGATGAGTATATTTTAGTGCCTTCCTATATCGGCAAGGTAGATGCGATTGGTGTAATGAGTTTGGCAACACCGAATCCGGCAGGTGCATGGGCAACCTTTAAGGGTATTGAGTTCGGTTTGACGGAAGAACCGGATCCGATTCCGCCACGTACTTCCATTGTACTGAATGGTGATTTCTCCAATGAGGATTTGGCAGATTGGAAAGCTTCTTTCTGGGGTGAAGGTGTTACCATGACACGTAAAGTAAGCCAGAATCCGATTGCACCGGGTGTATATAACTATGCATCATATTCTAAGAGAACTTCGCCGTACCAGTGCTTTGCACAGGATATTACAGAGGCGGTAGAAGAAGGAAAGACTTATACCTTCTCCTTCTGGGCGAGACTTTCCAGTGCATATGAAGGTGCACCGGAGTCTCAGAGAATTATTCAGTTTGCACCATATACCGTAGATTCTGACGGTAATGCAGATTATAACCCGAAGTTAGATGGTAATTATCTGCAGGTTTGTGAACCGGGCGTTTGGACCTATTTTGAAGGTACCTACAAAGTAACTAATCCGAACGATGTGGCAAAAGTAGTCATTCGTATTTTGGAGCAGGGTACCAACTATGGTCAGGGCGAATGTGTTCTGGGCGGTTTTGATATTGCTGATGTAAAGATGGATATTTATGTTCCGGAGCCTCCTTCAATTGATGAAGATGTTCCGAATCTGAAGGATGCAATGGCAGAAGACTTCGGTGATGATTTCTACACCGGTACTGCAGTGACTTTGGATGAGTTGGATGACATTGGTGTTGAAATGTTAGTAAACAAGCACTTCAATGCAATTACACTGGGTAATGAATTGAAGCCTGACTGTCTGTTTAACTATAGCAACAACAAACATACAGAATTGAAGACAGTAACCTTTAACGGACAGAAGCTGGAGGTTCCTACCTTGTACTTCTACCGCGCGGATGAAATGTTAGATAAGATTCTGGAGTGGAATAAGACACATCCGGAAAGCCCGATACTTGTAAAGGGTCATGTTCTGGTATGGCATTCACAGACTCCGGAATGGTTCTTCCGTGAGGGTTATGTAGTAGGTAATAATGCGGATGGTACTCCGAACTATGTAAGTGCAGAAGAAATGGATTTACGTCTGGAGTGGTTTATCAGTGAAGTATTTAACCATTATCTGGGTGAAGACAGTCCTTACAAAGATTTGTTCTATGCATGGGATGTTGTCAACGAAGCTGTAAGTAACGGTAACTCAGGATATCGTACTGACAAGGCATCTTCTGAAGATCCGAATGCAGATACTCACAGCTCAAACTCCAGCTGGTGGGCAGTATACCAGAGCAATGAGTACATTATCAATGCATTTAAGTATGCAAACAAATATGCTCCTGCAAACGTTGAGTTATACTACAATGATTACAACGAATGTGACAGCGGAAAGATGAAGGGTATTGTACAGCTCTTAACAGATGTTAAGAATGCAGAAGGTACCAGAATTGACGGTATGGGTATGCAGGGACATTACAATATGTTCAATCCTTCTGTAAAGGATATTGAAAAAGCAATCCGCGCATATGCGGCAGTTGTTGGTAAGGTAAATTATTCCGAGCTTGATATGAAGGTAAGCGGCGATGTTTCCAGTGAGGAGAAGTTGCAGAAAGAATATCTGGCACAGGCAGAGCGTTATCACGACATTTATCAGTTGCTTTTGAAACTGGATGCAGAAGAAGGCATCGATATCAGCGGTATTACCTGGTGGGGAACCGTAGACCACCATTCATGGTTACAGGAATCTTCTGAGCTTGGTGGTGGCGCTAATGGCGGTATGACACAGTGTCCGTTATTATTCGATACCAAATATAAAGTAAAACCTTCATTCTGGGCATTTGTAGACTATACTATGGTGGATCCCGACTGGACTCCGGAAGGTGAAGAAACTCCGGTGGATGATTCGAAAGAGGATTCTAAGGAAGAGTCTAAAGAGGATGTAACTGATGAGGGAACAGCTTCTACAGAAGAATCTAAGGCAGATACTTCTACAGAGAAGACAGAGGATACTTCTTCTGAGCCTAAGGAAAGAAGTGTATTACCGTTTGCAGTGGCAGGCGGAGCAGGAGCAGCAATTATTGCAGCAAGTGCAGCATTACTTTTCCGCAAGAAGAAAAACTAATATTCTAAATTAAAAAGAACCGGCAGAAACATGTAATAGTGTTTCTGTCGGTTTTAAATTCACCTGCTTATGTTCTAAGTGTGCATAATTATTTATCAGGCAGTGGCTTCCGTAATAGTATTAACAATCTGATTTCGTACCAGCTCTGCTATTTCCTGAGATGTCATATCCTTGTAGTCTTCATAATAAATAGGTTCTAAAAAATGCACCTGTGTAGTAACCGGTTTTAAGGAGTTCACACCAAATGGTTTATAAGAATCCACCAGTGCAACCGGTACGATAGGGCTTTGGGATTTTATGGCACATTTAAAGGATCCGGGCAAAAAATCATTCACATTGTTTTGGTTTTTATAGTAACCGCCTTCCGGAAAAATAATGTATCTTCGTCCGGCCTTTACCTCGCTGATAATATGCAGGATGGCGTTTACCTGCCCTTTCATACTGGATTTATCTATTCGGCAACCTTTAAGCAAAGTAATAAATTGGTCTGCCAATAACAAGTGGGAACGTTTCTCGTCCATAAGTACCGTGCAAGGCTTCTGATGAACACTGATAATTCCAAGAGAGTCATATTTACCCTGATGGTTAGCGTACATGATATAGCCACCGTCTTGTGGTAAATTTTCTGTACCGTAGGCTCTGGTTTTGATACGACCATTGCGTTTCATAATACGAATCATGCGGCGTGCAAACTTATAACGGTCTCCTTCGCTGTATCTCCAACTATGCCGTTCCACATACCAAACCTTCCAAAGATAATATAGAATAAAAGGAAGAGATAATATACATACATAAACCAGTCTGGACATAAATGACTCCTTTCTCGATTTTTATGAAATAATTCGTTAAACAAAAATTATTGTATCAAATTTTTTGATATTTTACAATGCTGTGTAAAATAATGACAGCTTATAGATGTAAAAAATATATTGTCTTTTGTCGAAGATTGGCGCATAATGAGCATATGGCATAAAATATGCATAAGATGGAGTATACAGTATGAAAAAGATAATAACATATATTTTATGCGGTGTATTTATGACACTGTGTTTGGGTGGTTGCGATGACGCAAAAGTGGTTTCGGATATTGGTGGTACGGAGATAGTAGAGGAAACACCTGTGCCGGAAACACCTGCACCGGAAACACCTACACCGGAGGTTATTACCATAGCAGACATTACTTCGCAGGAGCTTGTAGCAGATATGAAGATGGGTTGGAATCTGGGTAATACATTGGATTCGGTGGGAGGAACTGCATTGCAGAGTGAGCGTGCATGGGGGAATCCGACCACTACACAGGAAATGATTGATGAAGTATTGGCACAAGGTTTTAATGTAATTCGTATCCCGGTTACCTGGGAAGGACATTTTGGTGACGGACCGGATTATGCGATTCATGAAATCTGGATGAATCGTATTCAGGAAGTTGTAGATTATGCTTATGACAAAGGTGCTTATGTAATTTTAAATATGCACCATGAAGACTGGCATTTCCCTTCCGAAGAGAATAAGGAAGAAGCCAGTGAAATGATAACTGCTTTATGGACACAAATTGCGGAACGTTTTAAGGATTATGATGAGCATTTGATTTTTGAAGGACTGAATGAGCCACGTAAAAAGGGCACTGTTTATGAGTGGAACGGCGGAGACGAAGAAGGCAGAGAAGTAGTAAATCACTTTATGCAGGTTTTTGTAGACGCAGTAAGAGCTACCGGCGGTAATAATACATATCGCCATTTGATGGTATGCGGATATGCCGCGTCCAGCTCCACAGAGGCATTGGAGAGCATTGTACTTCCTAAGGATGACAGATTGATTGTTTCCGTGCATGCATATACACCTTACAATTTTGCGCTGAATACGGCAGGTACGGATCAGTTTACAGATGCGCAGGATATTGATAAGCTTATGGAAGATATTCAGAAAATATTTTTAGATAAGGGTATACCTGTCATTATTGGTGAGTTCGGAGCAATGAACAAGGAGAATGAGGCCGAGCGTGTAAAATGGGCAACTTATTATCTGTCAAAAGCAAAGGAAATTGGTGTACCCTGCGTTTGGTGGGATAATAATGCGTTTGAAGGAAGCGGCGAAAATTTTGGCTTGTTTAATCGAAGAGAATTGAGCTGGCCTTATCCGGATCTGTTAAAAGCTATGCAGGAGGCTGTAGGTGTGACTCCTTTGGCAGAATGACGAGTACAGGAATATAACCAACCAAGAGTAACGACGAATGTCGATACTTGCGGTTGGTTTTCTTTTTTTAAAATAGTAGTTGACATATGATTCAGATGTGTTATACTTTGATTGCCAAAAGGTTTTAAATTCAAACTAATTTAAAGTCAAAGCATTTGACGGAGGCATACATGACAGGAAAAATTATTGGAACAGGTTCTTACCTGCCGCCACAGATTTGGAATAACAAAAAAATAGAGGAGCTGGTAGAGACCAGTGATGAGTGGATAAGGGAGCGGACAGGAATCGCACAGAGACATATTTCGGAAGATGTTCCTGCATCCGGTATGGCAATTGAGGCTGCAAAAAGAGCAGTTGAGGATGCAGTGGCAAAGGGGAATATAAAGGGACCGGAAGACATTGATGCGATTTTTCTTTGTACCGTGACAGGAGATGTTGTAGTCCCCTGTGTTGCGTGTGAGGTGCAGAGAGCCATTGGAGCAGTCAATGCTTTTTGCTATGATATAAATGCGGCGTGTTCGGGTTTTGTATTTGCATACAATATGGCGGTTTCTTATATGAATATGGGAGTACTGAAGAATGCGTTGATTATTGGAGCGGAACAACTATCCGGGATTGTGAATTGGTCGGACAGAGGAAGCAGTATTCTTTTCGGTGACGGTGCAGGTGCTGTGTTGGTAGAAGAGGCAGAAGGAAAGTGTGGAATGTGTATGCATTCGGATGGCGCCGGTGGCGAAGCGCTGGAATGTAAGACGGGCGGTAAGTTATCCATGGATGGACAGAAGGTGTTCCGCTTTGCAGTAAAGAGAGTGCCGGAGGTCATAGGAGAACTGATGCATCGGATGAATATTACGGATGAGCAGGTGGATTATTATATATTGCATCAGGCGAATCTGCGTATTGTAGAGTCAGTGGTAAAGCGTCTGGGAATAGACATGGAAAAGGTACCGGTAAATATTGAACGTATGGGAAATACCTCTTCGGCCAGTGTTCCGATTTTGCTGGATGAGCTTTGTAAGGATGGAACCTTAAAGCCGGGAATGAATATGGTGATGGCAGGGTTCGGTGCAGGACTTTCCTGGGGAGCCGGATATATAACCATATAACAGAGAAGGCTATTTCCTGGCGGAAGTTGGCGGAATTAATAATTTATCAGGTAAGTACCGACAGAAGTCGGATTACATAGAAACCCATAGGGAAATAATTGGAGGAAAGAATAATGTTAGAGAAGATTCAGGAATTAGTATCAAATGGTTTAGGTGTAGATGCAGGTGCTGTAGTACCGGAAGCAAAGTTTAAAGAGGATTTGGGAGCAGACTCTTTGGATTTGTTTGAATTGGTTATGGCTTTTGAAGAGGAATTCGGTGTAGAGATTCCTACCGAAGAATTAGAGAAGATGTCTACAGTACAGGATGTAATGGATTACATCGAAGCAAATAAATAATATTTTGAGGTGAGTATAGTGAAAACCAGAGTTACAGAGCTTTTGAATATTGAATATCCGGTCATTCAGGGCGGCATGTCCTGGGTGGCAGAGTATCATCTGGCAAGTGCGGTGTCAGAAGCAGGGGGACTTGGACTGATTGCAGCAGGTGGCGCGCCGGTGGAATGGATTCGTGAGCAGATTCGTGAATGTAAAAAACTGACAAGTAAGCCTTTTGGTGTGAATATTATGCTGATGCATCCGCAGGCAGATGAAATTGCAAAGGTTATGGTAGAGGAAGGTGTGCAGGTAGTAACTACCGGTGCAGGCAATCCCGGTAAATATATGGCTATGTGGAAGGAAGCCGGTATCAAGGTGATTCCGGTGGTGGCAAGCGTGGCCATGGCAAAGATGATGGAACGTATGGGCGCAGATGCTATTGTTGCAGAAGGAACCGAAGCAGGCGGACATATCGGCGAATTGACCACTATGGTACTGGTACCCCAGGTGGTGGATGCTGTAAATATTCCTGTAATTGCAGCAGGTGGTGTGGCAGACGGCAGAGGTATGGCAGCCAGCTTTATGCTGGGAGCGGAAGGAGTACAGATGGGTACTCATTTTGTGGCAACCAAGGAAGCTAATGTACATCAGAACTACAAGGATAGTATTTTAAAGGCGAAAGATATCGACACTAAGGTAACCGGCAGAAGCACGGGACATCCGGTCAGATGTCTGCGCAACAATATGACAAAGGTCTATTTAAAGAAGGAAGCAGAAGGAGCGTCCTTAGAGGAGTTGGAGTTATTGTCTTTGGGCGGACTCCGTAAAGCGGTAGTAGAGGGCGATGTGGTAAACGGTAGCCTGATGGCCGGACAGAGTGCAGGTCTTGTAAAAGAAGAATACACCTGTAAGGAATTAATTGAGAAAGTGGTAACAGAGGCTGAAAAGCTTCTGGGAGGCAAATAATATGGGAAAAACAGCGTTCATTTATCCGGGGCAGGGTGCACAGAAATGTTTCATGGGTAAAGATTTTTATGAGGCATTTAGTGAGTGCAAGGATGTTTATGATAAGGCAGATGCACTTTTGGATATTTCAGTAACTGACCTGTGCTTTACGGAAAATGACAAATTGCATCAGACTGCTTATACTCAGGCGGCATTGGTAACCACATGTCTGGCCATTACTGCCAAAATTCATCAGATGGGTATTTATCCGCAAGTGACGGCCGGATTAAGTCTGGGAGAATATGCAGCCATTGCAGTAGCCGGTGGTATGTCTTATGAGGATGCTATTCGTACTGTAAGAGCCAGAGGTATTTTTATGGAGGAAGCCGTGCCGGGAGGTAAGGGCTCCATGGCAGCAGTACTGGGTATGGAAGCAGAGGCAATAGAAGCAGTTTTAAAGGATGTCGATGGAGCTTATGTGGCAAATTATAATTGTCCCGGGCAAATCGTTATTACAGGCATGAAAGAAGCTGTGGAAGAAGCCTGTGTACGATTAAAGGAGGCGGGTGCCAAAAGATGTATGCCCTTAAATGTCAGCGGTCCCTTCCATTCTCCTTATTTGGAGGAAGCCGGAAGCAAACTGGCAGAGTTTATGGAAGATGTAAAAGTACAGCCATTACAGATGCCTTATGTAACCAATGTGACCGCAGGTTTGGTAGAGGATTGTATGCAGATTAAGTCTTTGCTGCAAAAGCAGGTATCTTCTTCGGTAAGGTGGCAGCAAAGCGTGGAAAAAATGATTGCAGAGGGCGTAGATACTTTCGTGGAAATCGGTCCCGGAAAAACGTTGGCAGGATTTATTAAGAAGATTAATCCTGAGGTAAAGGTAGTAAATATCAGCTGCGTCGCGGATTTGCAGTTACTTACGCAATTACAATAATCAGGCAGCATGTGAGGAGAGAAAAATGACAGAAAAGAAGGTGGCACTGGTAACAGGTGCTTCAAAGGGAATTGGTCGTGCCATTGCCATTGTACTGGCGAAGGAAGGGAATTTTGTAATTGTGAATTATAATGGATCGGCTGCTAAGGCAGAGGAAACCTGTGACCTGATTAAAAGCTTTGGCGGAGCTTGTGAAGCAGTACAATTTAATGTGGCAGATGGCGAGGAAACGACCAAGGCCATGCAGGAACTGATTGCAAATCACGGTAGGTTGGACATTCTGGTAAATAATGCCGGAATTACCAGAGACGGATTGATTATGCGTATGTCAGAAGCGGATTTTGATGCAGTGATAGATACGAACCTGAAGGGAGCTTTCCATACCATTAAGGTGGCTTCCAGACAAATGATGAAGCAAAGAAGCGGAAGAATTGTTAATATTTCTTCCGTATCCGGTGTGTTGGGAAATGCAGGGCAGGCCAATTATTCTTCTTCCAAGGCAGGACTTATCGGTCTGACCAAGACTATGGCAAGAGAATTAGCATCTAGAGGCATTACGGTAAATGCAGTGGCACCGGGCTTTATTGAAACAGATATGACAGATGCTATGCCGGATGCAGTGAAGGAAGGTGTGGCAGGACAGATTCCTTTGGGATATGTCGGAAAGCCGGAAGATGTGGCAGAGGCTGTAAGATTTCTGGCGTCCGAGCAGGCAGGATATATTACCGGTCAGGTGCTTTGTGTAGATGGCGGTATGGCTATTTAACATGTAAGGGATAGGAGAAAGAAAATGAAGAGACGTGTTGTAGTAACCGGTATGGGTGCCATTACACCAATCGGTAATACGGTGGATGAGTTTTGGAACGGTATAAAAGAAGAAAAAGTAGGTATCGGAGAGCTTACAAAATTCGATACCGAGAACTATAAAGTAAAAGTGGCTGCACAGGTGAAGGATTTTGTGGCAAAGGAACGTATGGATTTTAAATCGGCGAAACGTATGGATACTTTTTCACAGTATGCGGTGGTAGCAGCCAGAGAGGCATTTGAACAGGCCGGTATTGATATGGAGAAGGAAGACCCGTTCCGCGTGGGTGTGATTATCGGTTCCGGAATCGGTGGCTTGTCAGTGATGGAAACTGAGCATTCAAAACTTTTGGAAAAGGGACCGGGCAGAGTGAATCCGCTGCTGGTGCCTATGATGATTACCAATATGGCAGCAGGTAATGTGGCAATTGATTTAGGTCTTAAGGGGAAATGTACCAATGTTGTAACTGCTTGTGCAACCGGTTCACATTCTATCGGCGACGCTTTCCGTGCTATTCAGTATGGCGATGCGGATGTGATGGTGGCAGGAGGAACGGAAGCCGGAATTACACCGATTGGTGTGGCAGGTTTTAGCAGTCTGACTGCTTTAACTACGGAGACAGACCCGAATAAAGCATCCATTCCCTTTGACAAGAACCGCAGCGGTTTCGTAATCGGAGAAGGTGCCGGTGTTGTGGTTTTAGAGGAACTGGAGCATGCCAAGAACAGAGGCGCTAAGATTTTGGCGGAGGTAAAGGGGTATGGTGCAACTTGTGATGCTTATCATATTACCTCTCCGGCAGAGGATGGCAGTGGTGCGGCAAAGGCCATGAGTCTGGCAATGGAAGAAGCGGGAGTAAAACCATCTCAGGTAACTTACGTGAATGCCCACGGTACCAGTACCCATCATAATGATTTGTTTGAAACCAGAGCCATTAAAGCAGCTTTTGGTGAGGCGGCTGAAAAGCTATATATTAATTCCACCAAATCTATGATTGGGCATTTGTTAGGCGCTGCAGGCGGTGTGGAATTCATTGTTTGTGTGAAGTCCATTCAGGAAGGCTACATTCATCCCACGGTAAATTCTAAGGAAGCGGATGAAGAATGTACACTGAATTATGTATTTGGTCAGGCAGTGGAAACGGATATTGAGTACGCTATCAGTAATTCCCTGGGATTCGGCGGTCACAACGCCACACTTCTGGTGGCAAAATATCATGAATAGAGGGCAAGAGCATGGAATATGAAAAGTTGCTGGAACTGATCAAAACAGTTTCAGAGTCCAATATAACCGGTTTTCATTATGAAACCGGAGATATGAAAATCGTGATTTCTACCGTGGAAAGTGGTTTGGCAGGTGTAGAAGTGCAGTCTGCAGGCAGTGTCAAGGCAGAATTTGCCACAGGTCCTGTGCAGGGGTGTGAAGAAGCTCATAAAGAGGCTGCACAACAGCCGGTGGGGAATATTGTTAAATCTCCATTGGTAGGAACCTTTTATACATCACCGGCAGAAGATGCCCCTCCATTTGTACAGGTAGGTGATTCTGTAAAGCTAGGGCAGACATTAGCAATTGTAGAAGCCATGAAGCTGATGAATGATATTGAAGCAGAGTTTGAAGGAACGATAACACAGATTTTTGTAAAGAATGGTGATTGCGTAGAGTACGGTCAGCCGTTATTTGCAATCGGATAGGAGGCAATTATGTTAGGTATTAAAGAAATTGAAGCAATTATCCCTCACAGACATCCCTTTTTATTAATTGATTATGTAGAGGATTATAAGCCGGGAGAATATGCTATTGCATATAAATGCGTATCCTTCCGTGAAGACTTTTTTGCAGGACATTTTCCGAAAGAGCCTGTTATGCCGGGTGTTCTTATTATTGAGGCTCTGGCACAGACAGGAGCGGTATCCATCTTAAGTGATGAAGCAAATAAGGGTAAAATTGCCTACTTTGGCGGTATTAATAAATGTAAATTTAAGGGTAAGGTAGTGCCGGGGGATACTTTGAAGCTGGAAACCAGAATCATTAAGAGTAAGGGACCCATCGGTATCGGAGAAGCGGTTGCCAGTGTAAATGGTAAGGTAGTGGCGAGTGCAGAGCTTACCTTTGTAGTAGGATAAGAATATGGAGATTCGTAAGATTTTAATCGCCAACAGAGGCGAAATTGCTGTGCGTATTATCAGAGCCTGCAGGGAGCTGGGGATTCAGACGGTGGCAGTATATTCGGAGGCGGACAGGGAGGCTTTACATACCCAGTTGGCGGATGAAGCAGTCTGTATCGGACCGGCAGCTTCCAAAGACAGCTACCTCAACATGGAGAATATTATCAGTGCTACTATTATTTCCGGCGCAGACGCCATTCATCCGGGGTTTGGTTTTCTGTCAGAGAATTATAAGTTTGCACAGCTGTGCGAGCAGTGCCATATTCGTTTTATCGGACCGCCCTCAGAGGTCATTCAGAGGATGGGAAATAAAACCCGGGCCCGTAATACCATGTTGGAAGCAGGGGTACGTGTGATTCCCGGATGGAATGAACCAATCACCTCAGTGGAAGAGTGTAAAAAGATTGCGAAAGAAATCGGTTATCCGGTGATTGTGAAAGCTGCGTTAGGCGGAGGCGGCAAGGGTATGCGTACCGCTTTTTCCGAGGAAGAGCTGGAGGCTGCATTTCTTTCGGCCAAAAAGGAAGCGGCAGCAGCCTTTGGAGATGACAGTGTATACATGGAGCATTTCATTGAGCATCCTAAGCACGTGGAATTTCAAATTCTGGCAGATACCCATGGCAATGTAATTCATTTGGGAGAGCGTGATTGTTCCATCCAACGTAACCATCAGAAGTTTATAGAGGAAGCACCTTGTGTGGCACTCTCTGAGAAGCTTCGTGCCGACATGGGTGCGGAGGCAGTAAAGGCAGCCAAAGCAGCAAATTATGTAAATGCAGGTACTATTGAGTTTTTATTAGAGGGTGAACGTTTTTATTTTATGGAAATGAATACCCGTATTCAGGTCGAGCATCCGGTAACGGAGTGGATTACAGGTATTGACTTAATAAAGGAGCAGATTCGCATTGCGGCAGGACAGGAATTGAAATATAAGCAGGAGGATGTTAGCCTAAGCGGTCATTCCATTGAGTGTAGAATCAATGCGGAGAATCCGGAGAAAAATTTCAGACCTTCTCCGGGAAAGATTACGGAACTGTATTTGCCGGGCGGAAAAGGAATTCGTGTAGATACGGCCATATATAGCGGATATGAAGTACCGCCGTACTATGATTCCATGCTGGCGAAGCTTATCGTGCATGCAGAAAATAGAACGGAGGCGCTTCGCAAAATGCGTAGTGCGTTAGGAGAAATCATTATTGAAGGAATTCATACCAATGTGGATTATCTTTACGATATGATTAGTAGTTTTATAGACCAATAAGATAGCGGAGTAAGAAAAATGAATCTGGGTGGTATGTTTAAAAAGAACGGTTACCTGCAGATAAAGGATGGCGAAGCAGTGAAGCCGGAGGTTCCGGAAGGACTTTTAAGAAAGTGCAACAAATGTAAGGCAGCCATCTACACACAAGAGGTGTATAAAAATCATTATATGTGTCCTAAGTGTCAGGGGCACTTCAGACTGCCGGCATGGAAGAGAGTGGAAATGCTGGTGGAAGAGGAGTCTTTTGAACAGTGGGATGTGGATTTAACGATTCCGAATCCTTTGGGATTTAAGGGATATGCGGATAAGGTAATGGACTTAAAGGAAAAAACAGGTCTGGACGAGGCGGTTATTACCGGAAAAGCAAGCATTGGAGAAAATGAAGTAGTGCTGGCAGTTTGTGACGGCCGTTTTATGATGGCAAGTATGGGGCATGTGGTGGGAGAAAAAATCACCCGGGCCTTTGAGAGAGCTACAGAGGAAGGCTTGCCGGTAATTTTGTTTGCCTGTTCCGGAGGAGCCAGAATGCAGGAGGGAATGATTTCCCTGATGCAGATGGCGAAAACTTCAGCTGCCATAAAGCGTCATAGTGATGCTGGGAATCTGTACATTTCTGTATTGACGGACCCCACTACCGGAGGCGTGACAGCAAGCTTTGCCATGTTGGGAGATATTATTCTGGCAGAGCCCGGAGCGCTGATTGGATTTGCAGGACCAAGAGTTATTGAGCAAACAATCGGCCAGAAGTTGCCGGAAGGGTTTCAGCGTGCAGAGTTTTTATTAGAGCACGGATTTGTAGATAAAATTGTCAGCAGAGATAAGTTAAAAGAAACATTGATAAGTATTTTGGATATGCATAGAGAATCGGGAACGGTACCGCAGGTTAGATTACCGGATGAAAAATATCGGTTTGTATCCAAGGAAGGTGTGGATGCCTGGGATAAGGTACAGCTTTCCAGAAAGAAAAATCGTCCCGTAGGCATGGATTACATTCATTCCTTGTTTAAGGATTTTACAGAGTTTCACGGTGATAGATATTTTGGTGACGATGCGGCGATTGTAGGCGGTATTGCACATTTTGGTGACATGCCGGTCACAGTGATTGCTCAATGTAAGGGAAAGGATACTAAGGAAAATATTCGCAGAAATTTCGGTATGCCTTCGCCGGAGGGGTATCGTAAGGCACTGCGTTTGATGAAGCAGGCGGAGAAGTTCCATAGACCGGTTATTTGCTTTGTAGACACGCCGGGAGCATTTTGCGGATTAGAAGCAGAAGAACGTGGTCAGGGGGAAGCAATTGCCAGAAATCTGTTAGAAATGTCCTCTTTGAAAACGCCTATTTTCTCTGTAGTAATAGGTGAAGGAGGAAGTGGAGGAGCCTTGGCTATGGCAGTGGCAGATGAGGTGTGGATGTTGGAAAACTCCATTTATTCTATTTTGTCACCGGAAGGTTTTGCATCTATTTTGTGGAAGGACAGTAGCAGAGCAAAAGAGGCTTCTCAGGTCATGAAAATCACGGCTCAGGATTTGTGCGAGCTAAAACTGATAGAAGGTGTCATCAGTGAACCGGCTGACTTTAGCGTGACAAAAATGCGTGCAGTGATTTATCAGCTTAGGGCGGTATTAAGAGATTTCCTGGGACGAAGTGCAGAGACTTCCGTGGAAGAGTTGTTAGAAAAGCGTTATGAACGTTTTCGTAAATTTTAAAGGAAGAGTAACGGTAAAGAAACAGAATACGCGGTACTGCCGGGGAGAAGAAGAATGAATTATCAGCCTATCGAAATAGGAAATTTAATTATAAAGAAACCCGTCGTGCAGGGTGGTATGGGTGTAGGAGTCAGTCTGGGAGGCTTGGCCGGTGCAGTGGCAAAGGCCGGAGGCTTAGGTGTGATTTCCGCAGCGCAGATAGGTTTTCAAAGAGAAGATTTTGAAAAGAATCCTTTTGAAGCCAATATGAAAGCCATTGAGACAGAATACAAAAAAGCCAGAAAGATTGCGCCGGAAGGTGTGATTGGATTTAATATAATGGTGGCATTGCAACACTATAAGGAGTATGTAATACAGGCAGCCAGCTTATTTGTAGCAACAAAAGAGTGCGATGTGGCGCAAGGGTTTAAAGACAAGTATGTATCTGCCGTCAAGGAGGACATACAATTGGTTTCCAGTCCGGTAGGAATGCCGGGACGGGCAGTGCGCAATTTGTTTACGGAACGTGTGGCAGCAGGCGAAAAACAGCCCATAAAGAAATGCTATGGATGCTTGAAAAAGTGTAATCCTGCAGAAATTCCCTATTGTATTACCCAGGCGTTGATTACTGCGGCAAAGGGAGATGCAGAGAATGGGTTGGTTTTCTGCGGTGCAAATACTTATGAAATAAAAGAGATTACAACAGTAGGGCAGGTAATTAGCGGATTGTTGGATGATGAAATCTACGGAGGTGAATAATTTTGAATACTTTCGATGTAGTAAACGACGTATTGGTCAACTTGTTTAATGAAATATTAGCCTTGGAGGAAAGGGGTATCATAACCGGTGAGTTTAAAGATATTACGGTAAATGATATGCATATTATTGACAAAATTGGTCCGGAAGAGGGAAAAAATATGTCCGCTATTGCAAAGGAGTTGGGGATTACGGTAGGGTCCTTAACCACTTCCATGAATGCATTAGTAAAAAAAGAGTATGTGGTTCGCGAGCGTAGTGAAGAAGACCGCCGTATCGTAACCATACGTCTGACAGAAAGAGGCGTGCGTGCTTATCGTCTGCATCGTGCATTTCATATGAAGATGACGCGCCGGGCGCTGGCAACCTTGGATGAGCAGGAAATCCCTGTACTGACCAAGGCGTTGGTAGGATTGGAGAAGTTCTTCCGCGGATATGATGTGGAGGAGTAGTGGGCAAGAAGAAGTTCTTATGTTGTTAGAAGTCAAGTTGAAGGTTATGTAGAAAAAGGTGAGGAAACAATAATTAAGAATAGCAATGAGCATGCAGGAAAATTGATAAATAAGAAAATGAGTAAGCAGGGGTAGAAAGTGTTTTTGAGAGCATTTTCTACCCCTAATTTATGCCTTTTAGGCCCTAAAATGAAGGCCCTGTGCCCTTGAGGCGCTTTTAATAATGTGCATGTATGTTATGGTAGCTTTATTTTATGCGGATATATTAATACTCCGTACAAAACGGTGCTACAGGTAATCCGTTTGCACCGAACAAAGTTACCTCAGCGTAATCAGTCCAGAAATAGCGGGCGTGTACAGGATTTGCCACCCATTCGCTGGTCAGAATGATTTGGTTGTCTCGAAGTACAGCCTTTGCAGGATAGTAGTCGCCCTGACTGTCCGCCAGCTCGAAGTAGGGAGGTTCGGTACAGGGCATGGTATCCGTTTGAGTGTTATCCTGCATATGTTTTGCGGTGGTAGGGGATTTTTGTACCAAGCCATCCCCTGCATAATCAAAAGAGACAACAACCGTATTTCCTTCAATCATATGTCCCTTATAAATGGGGCCATAGACATCACCAGCCGGAAGTAACCCATATACATGATGTAATGCCTGCAGAGCAAAGCGTCTGCCGGCTTCTTTTTTGTGAATAGGATGAATGTTGTTATATTCTCCGCAGTCCAAAAGAACAGCAATACCATCCACAATGCTCTCTTTATGTAGCTGCATCTGGGCCTGACGGATGGGACACCATTTGTCCATAACCGTATCGCTTTCGTAATGATGAATAGGAAGCTGGGCACATAAAAATGGTAAAGTCTCCTCCCGGAAATCTCTTCTCCATGTGGCAATCATACTTTTAAACAAATGATAGTAGCTGTGTGGTCGGTGGTCGTCACTTTCGCCCTGATAATAAATAAAACCTGCCAGAGTATAAGGTGCCACACGTTTTAGCATGGTTTCGTACAGACCACAGGGACGGAATTCGTGTTTCGGACCCATAGGACCGGGCCAAAGACACGGACCTACCACAGACAGTGCTTCTTCCCAATCAGCGCCCGGATGCTCGGCGTAATAAGCATCCATGCGTGGCTGCCAATCTGCATGCCATGCAAGATAATCTGTTCGTTCTTTCTCATATTCTTCAAAGTTCTGTTTTGCAATCAATTCTTCATATTCTTCCCAATATATGCGTGTGTCATCATAGGCAAGGATGCTTTCTTTATCCTGCCATGCACAAGCGGAGGTTCCGCCCCAGTTACAACCGATAATACCCACGGTGATATTTAATTCTCTGGCAATCTGTTCTGCAAAATAGTAAGCGACTGCAGACCATATTTTCAAATCTTCGTCGGTAGGAAGCATCCAATGATTTTCCTGCTCCACTCTATAAAAATAATCGTCTGTATAAGCCAGCTGCTGTACCTGATAGAAGCGTACATTTGAGGTAAGTGCCTGCAGCATGGCTTCTTTACCATCAGCATCCTGTTCCAGTTTATATTCCATATTGGATTGACCGCCTGCCAGCCAGACTTCACCAATCATTACATCCTCAAAACGTTGGTAGACTTTACCACCGCTAAGTACTTCCAGGACATAAGGGCCTCCGGCCTCCATGGCGGGAAGTTCCACTGACCAGCTGTGATTGCAGGCAACCGTATCAGCGGATGCTCCGTTTAAGGTAAGGGTGATTTGGGTATCGTCGGCCGCAGTACCCCAAATACGAATGGGTTTACGTCGCTGTAATACACAATGATTTGAAAATACGGATGCACAATGGATTGCTTTCATAAGAACTCCTTTTGGTACTTTTGATTTGTTTTGTCATTCTAGAGCTATCATACTATTTTGAGTGTAAAATGTTAAGGGAAAAATTGATGATAAATAGCGGTAGAATTCAGTGTAATGCAAGATTTCGTTGAGGATGAAACATATTCGTGGTAGAATGGATTTAGAGTTCGTGGCAATTGCCTGTAGGGGTAAGCTGCGTAGGAACGGAAAGAGGAAAATTATGTTACCAAAGGAATTTGAAGAACGTATGCAGAAGATGCTGGGAGAGGAGTATCCGGCGTTTGTTGCCAGTTATGATAGAGAAAAATTTCAGGCGCTTCGTGTAAACGCAGGGAAGGTGGATGTGGAGCAATTTGTAAAAGATGCTCCCTTTGCATTAAAGCCGGTCCCCTGGGAGGAGAATGGTTTCTATTATGAAGCGCAGGATACACCGGGAAAACATCCTTACCATGAAGCCGGTGTGTATTATATTCAGGAGCCCAGCGCCATGGCGCCGGTACCTTTTTTGAAGGTAGAACCCGGAGAAAAGGTGCTGGATTTATGTGCAGCTCCGGGAGGAAAAAGCACACAAATAGCTGTGGCATTACAGGGAGAGGGGCTGCTTGTCTGCAATGAAATTCACCCGGCCCGTGCCAAGATTTTGTCTGAAAATATAGAGCGTCTGGGGATTCGTAATGCTATTGTAACCAATGAAACTCCGGAGAAGCTGGCTACGATTTTTGAAGGATATTTTGATAAAATATTGGTGGATGCTCCCTGTTCCGGAGAAGGAATGTTTCGTAAGAATGAGGATGCAAGGGATGAGTGGAGTCCGGAAAATGTACAGATTTGCGCGGACAGACAGGATGGTATTTTAGATTGTGCTGCAGGGATGTTAAAACCCGGTGGCAGATTGGTATATTCGACCTGTACCTTTGCCCCTGCGGAGAATGAAGGAAGTATTTGTCGTTTCTTAAGCAGACATAATGATTTTCAGGTAGTGAAGGTGGATGCTCCGGAAGGGTTTGAAAAGGGGAATCCTGCATGGGGAAATTGCGTGGCAGCGGAAGAGGGAGTTACCGGTAGCTCGGAGCAAGCTTCTCAGTTGGAAAACACCCTCCGTATCTGGCCTCACAAAATAAACGGAGAAGGACATTACCTGGCGGTACTGAAAAAGAACGGAGTGCCTAATAAGGCGGAAGTAGTATATCCTTTATATGGTTTGGAAAAGAGTTTAAAAGAGAAGGACTGTAAAGAATTACAGGAGTTTTGGCAGGATACGGTAAATATTTCATTGACAGGTACACTGCTTAAATTCGGAGAGCAGATTTATTTGGGACCACAGGATATGCCTGCGCTTAAGAATCTAAAGGTACTCAGACCGGGGCTGCATCTGGGCACATTAAAGAAAAATCGCTTTGAGCCGTCCCACGCTCTGGCTCTGGCACTGAAACCTCAGGAAGTAAAACGCAGTTACAATTTATCTTCCAAGGATAATAGTGCAGCCTCTTTTATCGGAGGGCAGACTTTCCCTGTTGGGGCGGAGAAGGGATGGCACCTTATCACAGTGGATGGCTATAGTCTGGGCTGGGGGAAGGCGGCCGGCGGGATTATGAAGAACCATTATCCGAAAGGATTACGAAAGAATTCTTAAAAAAACAAAAATCCTCTTCTCATATCTTGAGAAAAATGGTATGATATTTTAATGAGGTGGAGTTTATCTGCCGAATAGGAAAGGGTATTATTATGGATAAGATTATTTTAACAGGTGACAGACCTACCGGAAGACTTCATGTGGGACATTATGTGGGTTCCCTGAAAAGAAGAGTAGAGCTTCAGAATTCCGGAGAATATAAAAAGACATTTATTATGATTGCGGATGCGCAGGCACTTACAGATAATATTGAGAATCCGGAAAAGATTCGTCAGAATATTATTGAAGTGGCACTTGACTATCTGGCATGCGGTTTGGACCCTGCTAAATCAACATTGTTTATACAGTCACAGATTTCAGAACTTTGTGAATTGACATTTTATTATATGGATTTGGTTACCGTATCACGTTTACAGCGTAACCCTACCGTAAAGAATGAGATTCAGATGCGTAATTTTGAAGCCAGTATCCCGGTGGGATTCTTTACATATCCTATCAGCCAGGCGGCAGATATTACTGCATTTAAGGCAACTACGGTACCGGTTGGTGATGACCAGCTTCCCATGATTGAACAGACCAGAGAAATCGTGCATAAGTTCAATTCAGTGTACTCTGAGGTTTTGGTAGAGCCTAAAGCACTTTTGCCGCAGAACGATGCATGTATGCGTTTGCCCGGTATCGATGGCAAGGCCAAGATGAGTAAGTCCTTAGGAAACTGTATTTATCTGGCAGATTCTGCAGATGATGTTCGTAAGAAGATTATGAGTATGTATACGGATCCTTTGCATTTGCAGGTATCCGATCCGGGACACTTGGAAGGCAATACCGTATTCACTTATCTGGATGCGTTCTGCAAGCCGGAGCACTTTGAAAGATACCTTCCGGACTACGCAAATCTGGATGAATTAAAGGGTCATTATACCAGAGGCGGTTTGGGAGATGTAAAGGTAAAGAAGTTCTTAAATAATGTAATTCAGGAAGAACTGGAACCGATTCGTAACCGCAGAAAAGAGTGGGAAAAGGATATTCCGGAGATTTATAATATTTTGAAGAAGGGTAGCGAAACAGCTCGGGAAGAAGCGGCACAGACGCTCTCCGAAGTAAAGAGCGCAATGCGTATTAACTACTTCGAGGACGAGGAGCTGATTAAAGCACAGGCAGCAAAATATGAAGCAGAGTAATGATACTTTTGAAGAGATTTTGAAAAATCCGTTGTATATTGCCATGGGAAGTGTGATAGGCCTTCTGGTGGTAGTGTTGTTCTGCGTAATTGTGTGGAATGTCGCTCATGTGGAAACAGAGCAGACAGTAAATCCCGACATGCTGGTGCAGAAGGAAGAAATACCTAATCAGGAACCGGATGAGGTGGTACAGCCTGAAGTTACAGCGACTCCGGCACCGACCGAAGCACCGGATCCGGAGGAAGAAGCTATAAAGAAGCTGGTTGCGGAGCAGTCCAATGACCAGGGAGTAGTATTTACGGAAATCCGGGATGTGGTTACGGCTACCGGTGTAACGAATTTACGTAGTGAACCCAGTACTGCGAAAAAGAGCGAAACTGTAGTTACCCAGTTAGAGAATGGTGTAAATGCGGTACGTATTGGTTATAATGAAGAGGTAGGCTGGTCCAAGCTGATTTACAACAATCAGGTTTTATATGCTTCTACAGCATATCTTGTGGTTGTGGAAGAAGCGGAAGAATAAAAGATAAGATATACCTGTCAATGTTTTCATTGGCAGGTATTTTTGTGCGTAAATTTATGAAAATGAGGCATACTATGCAAAAAGCTTGAATTTAAAGCAGAAGGGAGCAGAATATGCATAAGTGCCTGGGAAGAGCCAGTATTAAGCTGGAAGAAGGAATATATATTGTTAACAGTGCCGGTATTGTAGGACCCAAGGAAGGGCAGGGACCGTTAGGAGGTCTGTTTGATCGGGTCGGAACGGATGATTTGTTTGGAGCAAATACATGGGAAGAGGCGGAGAGTACATTGCAGAAGGAGGCTGTTTATCTGGCACTGAAAAAAGCAAAGAAAAAGCCGGAGGATATGGATTTTATGTTTGCAGGTGATTTATTGGGACAGTCCATTGCCAGCTCCTTTGGAATAAAGTCTTTTGAAATTCCTCTGTTCGGTCTTTACGGTGCCTGTTCCACCTGTGGAGAAAGTTTGACTCTGGGCGCACTGGCAGTGGCAGCGGGCTATGCAAAAGACGTGCTTTGTGTGACCTCCAGTCATTTTGCAAGTGCAGAAAAAGAGTTTCGTTTTCCGCTGGAGTATGGAAACCAGAGACCTCTGTCTGCATCCTGGACCGTAACCGGAAGCGGGGCTTTTGTATTATCTGCGGATAAAAATAACGGGTCCAGGGCAAAAATTACCGGAACAACTACCGGAATTATTACAGATTATGGTTTAAAGGACTCTATGAATATGGGGGCGTGTATGGCACCGGCGGCAGCATCCACCATTACCAGACATTTTAAAGATTTTGGAACCCGTCCGGAGGACTATGATTATATTATAACCGGTGATTTGGGAAGTGTGGGACAGACAGTTCTTTTGGATTTATTACGGGAGAGAGGTTATGACATTGCGAAGAATCATTTGGACTGTGGTATGCTGATTTATGATTCCAAAACTCAGGATACCCATGCCGGTGGCAGTGGTTGCGGTTGCTGTGCGGTGACTTTGTCGGCGTATATTTTGCGTCAGTTGGAGGATAAGTCATGGAAGAAGGTACTTTTTGTACCCACCGGAGCACTGCTTAGTAAAACCAGCTTTAACGAAGGGAAAACAGTTCCGGGAATTGCACATGCATTGGTGCTGGAAAGTTCTTAATTTCTTCTAAAGTGGCTTGCAATGAACACCGCATTTTAGTAAAATATTTCCTGTACGAAAGGAGTGTGGGAACAAATGCGCAAGCTGGAATTTAAAATGGAGAGGCAGGGACTGTTGGAAGTAGGTCAGACTGTAACGGTAACAGAAGGTGTACTGCCCAGTAACTATTATTATACCATTGATCCGTCATTGGCTATGTCCGCCAATATTCCTTTTCGCAATCGGTTAAAGTCCAAGGAAGGAAAAGTAATAGATATCGTGGAAAATTCCAGAGGCTTTTATGTTACGGCTGAGTTTGATGAGCCGGAAGTTTCTGAATAATAATACAAATTGAGAAAGAGAGGAAATACTTATGTTAAAGAAAATTGCAACGGATAAGGCGCCTGCTGCTATCGGACCTTATTCCCAGGGAATTATTGTGGAGAAGATGTTATATTCGTCAGGACAGATTGCTTTGGACCCTGCGACGGGAAATGTGGTAGGCGAAAATATTGTAGAGCAGACCGAACAGGTGATGAAGAACCTGGGAGCTATTTTGAAAGAAGCGGGAGCAGATTACGGTAATGTGGTTAAGACCACCTGCTTTTTGGCAGATATGGGTGATTTTGCGGCATTTAATGAAGTGTATGCAAAGTACTTTACAGAAAAGCCTGCCAGAAGCTGTGTAGCAGTCAAAACACTTCCGAAGAATGTATTGTGTGAAGTAGAAGTAATCGCTTATTTAGGTTAGTATTATGAAAGTGAATACAAAGCGAAACAGCTTTTTACTTTTTCTGACGGCATGCATCTGGGGACTTGCTTTTGTCTCTCAAAGTAAGGGTATGGAGTACATGGATCCGTTTACCTTTAACGGCGTCCGCTCTTTGATTGGTGCAGGTTCTTTGCTTGTATTTATTTTGCTACGTACAAAGTTTACCAAGACTTCACTACAGAACATTGATTGGAAGGTTACCCTGCGTGCCGGGATTCTTTGTGGTATTGTTCTGACCATTGCCAGTACCCTGCAACAGTTTGGTATAGTATATACCACAGTGGGGAAAGCAGGTTTTATCACAACGCTTTATATTATTTTTGTGCCTATGGCAGGGGTGTTGTTTGGTAAAAAGCCTTCTGCAGTTGTGTGGGTGGCAGCAGTGATGGCAGCTGCAGGAATGTATTTTTTATGCATGTCGGAAGATTTTAGCGTGAATTTTGGCGATGTTCTGATATTTATTTGCGCACTGTTTTTTACGGTGCATATAATGGTAATAGACCATTACTCGCCGAAAACCGATGGAGTTATCGTTTCCTGTATACAGTTTTTTGTATGTGGGGTGGTTTGTATGTTTGGTGCCTTTGTGTGGGGTAATCCTGCATGGAGCCAGTTGACAAGCGGAGCCACAGCCTTGCTCTATGCAGGTGTAATGTCCTGTGGTGTGGCATATACTTTGCAGATTGTGGGTCAGAATGGTGTAAATCCTACGGTGGCAGCATTACTTTTAAGTCTGGAATCCGTAGTGGCAACGGTAGCAGGTGTACTTGCTTACCGACTGGGCTTTTTGGAGGCGGATCAGACTATGACAACCAGGCAGGTAGTCGGTTGTGTTATTGTTTTTCTTGCGGTTGTATTGGTGCAATTACCACCGGAATGGTTTCAGAAAAAGAAGAAAGTTTAAGTACATATATTTCCATGCTTTGCAGAAACTATGGATAGAGTTTTTGGAAAGGAAGTGTGGAAATGGATTATATAATTGCTTTTTTAGTAGGTGGAGCAATTTGTGCACTGGTACAGATTTTGTTGGAAAAGACAAAGCTGATGCCGGGGCGTATTATGGTTTTATTGGTAGTAACAGGAGCCGTATTAAGCTTCCTTGGCTGGTATGAGCCGTTTGCAGAATTTGCGGGAGCGGGAGCCAGCGTGCCGCTTTTAGGCTTTGGTCATGTATTGATGAAGGGCGTGAAAGAAGCGGTGGATGAACAAGGAGTATTGGGCTTATTTGCAGGCGGGTTTAAGGCCGGTGCCGTAGGTTGTGCGGCGGCTTTGATTTTTGGATATCTGGCCAGCCTGTTGTTTAAACCAAAGATGAAGAAGTAGTATAGAAATCAGGGATAACAGATGATTATTTGGCTTTTTTTTGCAGTTTCATTGATTTACATGGAACTGGTGTACCATGTAGGGTGCTTCGGTCTGAGCGGCGGCTCGGTGTTTCTGCCCATTGCACTGATTGCAGTATTTGCATCTGTGCAAGCCGTGACCGTGAGCCTGTTACGCGGGAAAGTACAAAAGATATTATTTTGGTGTTTTTCCATAGGAAATTGTGTGGTCTTCTGGGTTCAGACCATATATTTTACGGTATTTAAACAACCACTTCAAATCCGCACTATGTTGTTCGGCGGAGAGGATGCTTTGAACAGTTACTGGAAGGAAATTCTGGTGGCTATGGGAAAAGCGTCACCCTGGCTGTTGTTAATGACTTTGCCTTGTGTGGTATGTCTGATAGGAATAAAGAATAAAAAGTGGAATGTGGCGGAATGTACGGGGCTGCAGAAAATACGAGCAGGATTTTTGACAGGTGTATCGGTAATTGTACTGTTTGTAGTATTAAGTATCGGCAAGTATGTAAAGGCGGATTTTTATACAGAGTATCAGGAATTTTATGCACCTTTGACTGTAGCGCAGCGGCTGGGTATGGTCACAATGATTCAGAGAGATATTACGTTTGAGTTAGAAACTTTATGGAAGAGTGAGGACAGTTTGCCGGATGGAACAGAAGGGCAGGAGTTTGTTCTAAATACTCCACCACCATGGAATGAGCAGACGCCTGTACCCACAGAAGAAACACCTTCGCCTGTTCCGACAGAGTCATCGGGAGATTTGGCGACACCGGTACCGGTAGCTACAGAGGCGCCTGTACCACAACCAAAATATTACGCATACGACTTAGATATTAATCTTTTGGCGCAAAGCTGTGCGGGAACGAAGCAGAAGGAGTGGTTAGCACAGTATATTATAAATCAGGTGCCCACGAAGGAAAACCAGTATACAGGAATGTTTGAAGGTTATAATTTGATATTTCTGACGGCAGAAGGATTTTCAACTTATGCCATACATCCTGAGCTGACTCCTACTTTATATAAGCTGGCGAACAGCGGATTTGTTTTTGAAAATTATTATGTACCGCTTTGGCAAACCAGTACCAGTGATGGTGAGTATATAAATTGTACCGGTCTGATACCGGACGGACAATTTAGTATGCGTAAAAGCGGTTCCAATAATATGGCATATTCTTTGCCTATGTTTTTTGCTACGGAAGGAGTACCCAGCTGGGGATTTCATAATAATACACTTTCTTATTATGACAGACATATTACCCATCCGAATCTGGGATACCATTTTATGGCGTCAAAGTTAGGAGAGTGTTCTGCAGCGGAGTGGGGAGATAATATTTTTCCTATGGAGAATCCGGACCGTTGGCCTTCCTCGGATTTAGAAATGATGCAGGGAACCATGCCGTACTACGTAGGAGCGGACCGTTTTCATGTATATTACATGACCATCTCCGGACATATGTATTATAGCTTTTCCGGCAATAGTATGTCCTCCAAAAACCGGGATGCGGTGAAGGGACTGGATATGTCTGAAAATGCCAGAGCTTATATTGCCTGCCATATCGAATTGGATAAGGCATTGGAATATCTGCTTCAGGAGTTAGAGGCCGCCGGCAAACTGGAAAATACGGTAATATGTTTAAGTGCGGATCATTACCCCTATGCCATGAGTGATGAAGAGTACCAGGAGCTGGCAGGAAGGGATTTGTCGTTAGATTTAGAGAAATTCCGCAATACCTTGATTTTGTGGAACGCAGGAATGGAAGAACCGGTAGTGGTGGATAAAGTATGCGGCTCCATGGATTTGGTGCCTACATTGCTCAATTTGTTTGGCTTTTCCTTTGATTCCAGAATGTATGCAGGCAGGGATATTTTTTCAGAAACGGAAGGACTGGTTATCTTCAATAACAGAAGCTTTGTAAGTGATACGGTTATTTACGATAGCGCTAAACGTACGACCACCTGGAAAAAGGAACTGACTGCAGAAGAACAGGATGCTTATTTGAAACAAATGAAGCAGGAAGTCAAGGACAGGTATGATTTTAGTGCTTATATTTTAAGAGAAAATTTTTATGAAATAATAGAACAGTGTAGAATCAGGGAATAAAAAGCAACCTCCCCGGCACAACTTATGTGTTGGGGAGGTTGTATTACATTAGTTCATAAGCAATTTCATGGCGGGTCAGGAATTGTTGCAATGCCTTATCCCAGATAGCATCGGGCTCTTTGCTCATAATAAAGGTATGATATGCGCTTCCGGTAGTAAGTACAGCCTGAGTACCGTCATACTTAATTGTGAGTACAAGAGCTTTTATTTGTTCTACAGAAAAATTACTGCCTCCTGCGGCCATAAGTTTGTTTACTGCATTAGGTTTTAAGTGAAGTACAAATTTGAAAAAAAGCGGGGTACGTTTTCCTTTAATCAGATTGTAGCAGAGACTTTTCATATCTTTCCACAAGGCAAAATCGTAAGGACATACTGCATTGTCGGCAATTTCCTCGGCAGAATAAAATTCTTTGTTGATATGTCCGTCAATCTGATAAGTATTTGCAGTGGAAATTACGGCCTCTACCAATAAGAAATTGTCGAAGGTATCCGCTACCAATAAATGATTCATAAATGATTTCATGGAAGATAGTTTCAGTGCCAGCATAAATAATCCTTTCCGGTTCGTTTAAGGTGTGTTGTATTTTTCAAAAAGCTTTTTCACATGTTCACGTAAGGCGTTGTTTAGCAAAAATTTGCTGCCGCCCTGCATGTGTATCTGTAAAAGCCCGATTTTGGTTATATGGCGGGCGTTTACAATGGTTTTAAGATTAGGTGCCAGAAAAGTATCAAAGTGGCACCATTGGTCATATAAATTCTCTGCGGTGGAATCGATGCGTACGATACGCCCATCCGTTAAAGTTACATTCATACTGCGTCCGTCTTCTGTAGCATAGAGAATTTCTTCTTCCGTAACATAGAAGGTTTCTTTTTCTGCGCGCAGTTCGATTAAAGGAACTGCATTTTTCTTGATATCATAGGCGTGGTCCAAAGAGGCACACAAATCATCCTTTTTGATAGGTTTCTCTATAAAATGAACATTTTCAGGAAAGCTGAAGTTGCGATAATCGATGTCAGAACAACACATATATATGGGAACCTGAACACCAAGAGAACACAGCTTGTGAGCAATATCGGTGCCTGTGACTCCTTCGGTTTTGCACATGTCGATGTAAAAAATGTCATACAACATAGGTGTATTTAACAAAGCGGTTGCATTACCGTAGGAATCCACATAAAGTCCTTCGGTAATTTTGGCACGTCTGTCAGATTCTCTGCCTAATAATCGTTCTGTCTGCTTGCGGTCCGCAATATTGTCATCACATACAGCTACATGCATGGTAAGTACTCCTTTATATTCTATCCTTATACTATACATGGGTTATAGAAAAATTTCCTTTGAGTATATGTTAGCATAGCAAGACTTCTATTGCAAGTGGGAAAATAGAGAAGTGCTTGTGAACAGAAAATAGAGAAGTGTCCGCGAACATATAATGTTGACACGGAAATAGTATATGTAATAAAATAGTATTAAAATTAGATGTAAAAATGACTGCTTTGGACCAATTTACAGGAGGAAGATTATGAAGAAGTGGACAGGAAAAATAAAGAGAATTACGGCATTCGTACTGATGCTGGTCCTTATGGGAACGAGTATGGATATGACTGTACTGGCCGGAGGAACCGTATCCGGTGGGGATGCATCCATGAGTGTGTCTACAGGAGATGCGCAGGATAGTGTATCCGGAGGAAATGCAGAAGATTCTACCGTATCCGGAGGAGATGCAGGCTTTACAGAGGTCAGAACGGAAGATGAACTGCGTACTGCTGTCGAAAACGGAAAAAGTGTGAAGCTGATGGCAGATATTTCTTTAACAGATACGGTGATTATTTCAGATTCTCTGACTGTGGATTTGAATGGACAGTCAGTGACAGGCGCAGAAGATAAATCTGTGTTTACTGTAACCGGCAGTGGTGCAGAAGTAATCTTTACGGATTCCGGTGCAGACGGAACGGGTATGGTTACTGCTGTTGGAGATGTGGATACCCCCGCGGCTGTTTTGGTGGAGAACGAAGCTTCTGTTATTATAGAAGAAGGAACCTATGCAGGCGGTTATGCGTCTTTAATTGTGGAAGAGGATGGCAGTGCAACGGTAAACGGAGGTACATTTGACGGAGAAGATGCTTATTGGGCTGCAGTGAACTTTGGAGGAAGTCTGTCAATTTCTGCCGGTACTTTTCAGATGGATGGAGGTTATCTTATTTATGCACATTCCGGTACGACTAAGCTGACCGGTGGTAGTTTCCTTACAACGGATCCGGGAAAATATTGCTTTGTTGCACATTATAGAGGTGGGACATTGGATCTTTCCGATTTCACAAAAGAGGGGCATCGCTTTTATTTTGAAAATGTACCGGAGGAGAATAAGATAAGTATTCCGGAAGGTTATGCATGGTTTGACGGCGATATGGTGGATGATGAGATTAATCAAAACGATCAGTTGATTCTGGCAAAACTTTTAAAAGTAACCTTTAATGCCAATGGAGGAAGTGGTACCATGGCACCGGTAGGTGTTACGGAAGGAGAGTATTCTTTACCGGAGTGTGAATTTACCGGACCGGAAGGTATGGGTTTTCTGGGTTGGGCGACTACTACAGATGGAACGGCAATGAGTGGGTATTATGAAGTGACGGAGGACATCACTTTTTATGCCATTTGGGGAGAGGTGTATGATATCTATGTGGGCAGTGTAGGCATGGAGGATGGAGATTATCTTGCCTGTGGTGTAACAGAGCCTACGAAGACACAGCCGGCAACAGGTGGCTACGCATATTATAAGGATGGCGTTCTGACACTGGACAATTATGAATATGAAGGCGAAGGCTATTGGTATGATGTAAGCCAGGATTGGTCTTATTCTTGTGTGTTATTTAGTGAGAAAGCTTTACATGTGAAGCTGGTCGGTCAGAATAAACTGAAGAATACCGCAAATGAATGTGACGGTATTATGATGGAAGGTGGTTTGACTGTTTCCGGCACAGGCTCTTTGGAACTGGATGCAGATTACTATGGTATTTGTTGTAATACTTATTTTGATGAAGCAATAGATGATTATGTAGAGGGTAGTCTCATAATTCAGAGTGGCACGCTTTCAATAGATGCGGATGATGCAATAAATATTGGCGGTAACCTGACTATGGACAATGGTAAGTTGGTGGTTAGTGCATACTATACAGCAGTTGAAGTTCAGGGGGATGTGAAGATTAATAACGGAACCATGGAGCTTGTTTCCAGTTATAGTGACGGACTTTGCTGTTATGGAAAAATCACCATAAATAACGGTTCTGTATATATCAATGCAGACTCCGAGGCAATGTGTGCCGAGGAGGGGATTACGATTGCTGAGGATGTGGTAGAATTGATATACCCGGCTGGCGGAAGTATCAGTTATGACCAGGATATATCCGAGTATTGTATTGTTGATGCAAAGGGTAATATTGCAACCAAAGTATTGATAGGATCTGCAGTGGAACATACTTGGTCAAAGGATTATGTATATAATCATGAAGCACATTGGCACAGCTGTACAGATGATGACTGTTTTCTTGCAAAGGACAACAGTATGTATGCAGACGTGAAAGACTCGGCGTACGGAGTACATGATACCAATGGTACAGATGGTGTTTGTTCTGTATGTGGCTATAATACAAAGAAAAATGTAATGGTTTATGTAGGAAATGTAGGACTGGCGAATGGAGAGTATCTGGATAATAACGGAAGAATCAGTACAGTGGCGCCGTCTGCAGGTGACTATGCATATTACAAAGATGGTGTTTTGACCCTGAAGGATTTTGTATATAAAGGAGAGGGTCATGAATATGAAGAAAACGACTATGTTTACTCTGCTGCTATTTATTGTGAATTGGAGGAACTGAAGCTGGTGCTTCAGGGAGAAAGTCAGCTGACCAATACTGTTGGGGATGGTATTTATTCTACAGGTGATTTGTCCATAGAAGGTGCCGCTCTTTTGGTAAATGCTGAAGACGATGGTATTGATGTGGATGGTAATCTGGTTGTAAATAGTGGTACGATAACCATTATTACGCAAGACGATGACGGAATTGATGTGGATGAAGAGTCTACAATCACGATGAACGGTGGGGAGCTTACGATTAAGGCGGATGACAATGGTGTTGACAGTGCAGGAGACTTTGTTATGAATGGCGGTACTCTGAACATTACCTCTGATACAGATGACTGTTTGGACATGGAAGGTAATATTACTATCCATGACGGCATTGTTACTCTGAAGGCGGATGATGATGGACTTGACGCCGTAGACATTTTGATTAAAGGTGGTACGATTACTGTAGAAGCCGGTGAATATGGTGTTTTCGCATATAGTGATTTGGTTTTAGGTGAGCAGGTTGAGCTGCAAAAGCCCGAAAAAGGTGCGATTGATACACGGGAGCAGGAAATCGATGCTGATGGTAATGTCATGTATTTCAAAACCATTGTAGATGCTGATGGCAAAATAGCTACTTACGTGGTAATAAAGGGGCCGCAGAGTGCGGTACCCACACCGACGCCTATGCCCGGCGGAACAGGTACACAGTCACCTGCGCCGACACCCGGTAATAGCGGAGCAACATCTGCGCAGGGTGGAGTTGCAAACGGTACGTACACATCACCAAAAACAGGAGAGTCTCCTGTAATGTTATGGTTAATATCCTATATGATGCTTACTGCAACGACAGGTGGTGTATTCCTTCGTAAGAGAAGAGTGAATAAATAATTAAAACCGCTGAGGTCATAGACTTCAGCGGTTTTTTTGTTATGTTTAAAAGCTACGATATACAAGTCCTGCCACTGCCAACTGTAAAAAACAGATGACAGGTATACCAATGGCGAAATACCAATGTTTGGTTTTGTGACGGAAGTGTTGCATCCCCAGAAGTGAACCAAAGCTTCCTCCTAAAAGTGCAATAGCAAACAGGGTGGCTTCCGGAATTCGCCATGCATGTTTTTTTGCCTTTGCCTTGTCAATGCCCATGGAGGCAAAGCCGGCAATGTTTATAACAATGAAATAGGCAATAATCAGAATTAAAATACCGGTGGGCATTATTTATTGTTCTCCACTTCCTGCATCTTCATTGCACGAACCTTGCAAGATAAGCCGAAGAGGTTGATAAAGCCTTCTGCATCATGATGGTCATATAAGTCACCTGTGGTGAAAGAAGCGATGCTTTCGTTATATAAGGAGTAAGGAGATGTAGTACCGGCCTTAATGATGTTACCCTTGTAAAGTTTGAACTTAACTTCACCGGTTACATATTCCTGAGTCTTTTCAATGAATGCCTGAATTGCTTCACGCTTAGGAGTAAACCACTTGCCTTCGTAAACCAAATCTGCAAATTTGTTACCCATTTCCTTCTTTAAGGTATAGGTATCACGGTCAAGGATTAATTCCTCTAACTGCTGATGTGCTTCCATCAAAATGGTTCCGCCCGGTGTTTCATATACACCACGGGATTTCATACCAACTACACGGTTTTCAACGATATCAATGATACCGATACCATGCTTGCCGCCAAGTTCATTTAAAGTACGTACAATGTCGGAATACTTCATAGCCTTGCCGTTTACGGAAGTAGGAACACCCTTCTCGAAAGTCATGGTAACGTATTCGCCTTCTTCCGGAGCCTTTTCAGGAGTTACACCAAGTACTAATAAGTGATCGTAGTTAGGCTCGTTTGCAGGATCTTCCAATTCGAGACCTTCATGGCTGATGTGCCATAAGTTACGGTCACGGCTGTAAGAAGAATCTGCAGAGAACGGTAAATCAATACCATGTGCCTTGCAGTACTCGATTTCAGATTCACGGGAATCCATGGTCCACTTGTCATTTCTCCAAGCTGCGATAATCTTTAATTCCGGAGCTAAAGCCTTGATACCAAGCTCAAAACGAATCTGGTCATTACCCTTACCGGTAGCACCGTGACAGATTGCAACAGCACCTTCCTTGTGAGCGATTTCCACAAGCTTCTTTGCAATTAACGGACGAGCCATAGAGGTACCCAGTAAGTATTTGTTTTCGTAAATAGCATTTGCCTGTACACAGGGAGATACATATTCGTCACAGAATTCATCAGTAACATCTAAAATGTATAATTTTTCTGCACCACAGAATTTAGCTCTTTCTTCCAAACCGTCTAATTCTTCTGCCTGACCGCAGTCGATACATACACAAACTACTTCGTAATCAAAATTCTCCTTTAACCAGGGAATAATAGCGGTGGTATCAAGACCACCTGAATAAGCTAAAATAACTTTTTCTTTCATGGTTTTACCCTTGCCTTTCTTATTTGTTCTTATGTTTATTTTTCAATCTGCAACTACTATACACCATTTTTTATAGGAATGCAAGGGGGAAATATGCATAAAATTACTATGTAAATATAGAAAAAAACCTAAAATATGCATTAAAAATGAAAAAATGCTTGCATAATATGCATAAAAGATGTATGATTATGCAAAGCGAAAAATGAGAAAGAATATTCTTCCAAAAAAGGTTGAGTTTTTTTCGCGAAAAGAGTATATTGATTATGTATGCATTTGTATAGGAATATTTAGGAAAGAATTGGAGAGTGTAGACATGAGTAAGAAGACAAAGATTTTTATTGATGGTAGTGAAGGAACTACCGGACTTAGAATATATGAGCGTTTTCAGGGCAGAGATGATATTGAACTTTTGAAGATTGATTCTGAGCTTAGAAAGGATGTAAATGAAAGAAAACGTCTGATTAACGAATCTGACATTACCTTCCTTTGCTTGCCTGATGCAGCATCTAAGGAATCTGTTTCCTTAGTAGAAAATGAAAACGTGGTAATTATCGATGCGTCTACTGCTCACAGAACCGAAGATGGCTGGGCATATGGTTTTCCGGAGCTCTCCGATGCACATAGAGAAGCTATTAAGAATGGTAAGAGAATCGCAGTACCGGGATGTTATGCAACAGGATTTATATCTTTGGTGTATCCGATGATTGCACAGGGTATTATGCCGAAGGATTATCCGGTCAGTGCATTTGGGCTCTCAGGTTACAGCGGAGCCGGCAAGAAGGTGATTGCGGCATACGAAGCAGAGGAACGTCCGGTGGATTTCGATGCACCCAGAGAATATGCATTGACACAGTCACATAAGCATTTGAAAGAAATGAAGGCAATTACGGGGCTTACCAAGGCACCTTTATTCTCGCCCATTATCTGTGATTATTATAGCGGTATGGTAATGTCTGTGCCGGTGTATACAGATATGTTGAATAAAGCAAAGAGTGTGGAAGAAATACATAAAATGTTCAGTGATTTTTATGCAGGACAGAAGTTTGTAAAGGTGATGCCGTTAGATGCAGAGGCAGGCGAAGGTAATATGTTGGCCGGCAACGGATGCAGTGGCTGGGATGGTTTGAAAATTTTTATTACAGGTAATGAAGACAGAGTGGTTCTTTCTTCTCAGTTTGACAATTTAGGTAAAGGTGCTTCCGGTGCAGCTATTCAGTGTCTGAATATTGTACTTGGTTGCGCAGAAGACAAGGGATTGCAGTTGTAAGAAGCGAAAGAGGATAATTGTGAAAAAATATACGATTAAAACGATGACAATTGAAGACTATGAAGGCTTATACGCATTATGGATGACTATACATGGTTTCGGTATCCGAAGCGTGGATGATTCCAAAGAAGGTGTGGACATGTTTCTTCGACGTAATCCCACCACCAGTGTAGTGGCGGTTTCGGAAAGTGGCGAAATTGTAGGTGGTATTCTTTGCGGACATGATGGCAGACGAGGCTGCTTATACCATGTATGTGTAAGAGAGGATTACCGCAGATTGGGTATCGGTAAAGAAATGGTAGTACATTGCATGAATGCATTAAAGGAAGAGAAGATTAACAAGGTGAGTCTGATTGCATTTACCGCAAATGATATAGGAAATGCTTTTTGGAACACCATTGGCTGGACCAAGCGTGAAGATTTGAATTATTATGACTTTACGCTGAACGAGGCAAATATTACAGCATTTAATAAATAATGTTCTGATGCATGAACCGTTAAGGTGCAGATAATCAGGTGTCGGGAAGATAGGAGGATGTAAGTATGAAAGAAATCGCAGGTGGCGTAACAGCCGCAAAAGGATATGAAGCAGCCGGAACAGAAGCGGCAGTAAAATATAAAAATCGTAAAGATATGGCATTGGTTTACAGTACCGTGCCTTGTAAGGTGGCAGGAACCTTTACTACCAATGTGGTAAAGGCGGCACCGGTTATCTGGGATAAAATGGTAGTAGAGAATTCTGCATATGCACAGGCGGTAATCGTGAATTCAGGTATTGCCAATGCCTGTACCGGTAAGCCGGGTATGGATTGTTGTAAAGCAGAAGCGGAGCATGCAGGAAAGCTTTTGGGAATTCCGGCAGAGGCAGTATTAGTAGCTTCTACGGGTGTTATCGGTATGCAGATGCCGGTAGACAGATTATGTGCAGGTATTGATAAGCTGGTAGCAGCAAAGGAGGCAACTTTGGAGGCAGGCTTGGATGCTGCAAAGGCAATTATGACCACCGATACCGTACATAAGCAGATTGCATTGGAAGTAGAAATTGGCGGTAAAACCGTAACTATCGGCGGTATGTGTAAGGGCTCCGGTATGATTCATCCTAATATGTGTACCATGCTTGGCTTTGTAACCACCGATGCGAATATTTCGAAAGAAATGTTGCAAAAGGCAGTTTCTGCAAGTGTAGAAGATTCCTTTAATATGATTTCCGTAGATGGAGATACTTCTACAAATGACACACTTTTGGTGTTAGCAAACGGTTTGGCTGAGAATACAGAGATTACAGCAGAGGGTGAAGATTATAACACTTTCTGTAAGGCTTTAAATTATATTACAACTTATTTGGCAAAGAAAATGGCAGGTGACGGAGAAGGTGCCACTGCATTATTTGAATGTCAGGTAGTAGGAGCAGATACCAAGAAAAATGCCAAAACTTTAGCAAAATCCGTAATTTGTTCTTCCCTTTCCAAGGCGGCTATTTTCGGACATGATGCAAACTTTGGGCGTTTCCTTTGTGCGTTGGGATATTCCGGTGTACAGTTTGATCCGGAGAATGTAGATTTGTATTTCCAGAGCAAATCAGGCCGCATTCATATTTTCGGCGAAGGCATCGCTAAGGACTACAGTGAAGAGGAAGCAACGAAAATTCTTTCGGACGAAGAAGTAACCATTTACGTGGATATGCACATGGGTGATGCACAGGCAACCGCCTGGGGCTGTGACTTGAGTTATGATTATGTAAAGATTAATGCGGACTATCGTTCGTAAGCACGAGTGAGCGCGAAGCGCGTGCAGGCGAGTTGGAAATATGAAGGAGAAAAATCATGGAAAAGAACATCGAAAAATACTTACAAAAAGCAGAGGTGCTTATTGAAGCGCTTCCCTATATTCAGAAGTTTAACCGTAAAATTATTGTTGTTAAGTACGGCGGAAGTGCCATGAGCAACGAAGAACTGCAGAAGAATGTTATTAAAGACGTGACCCTTCTTAAGCTGGTAGGTTTCAAACCTATTATTGTACACGGTGGCGGTAAGGCTATCAGTAGCTGGGTAAATAAAGTGGGCAAGCAGGCGGAATTTGTGAATGGTTTGCGTGTAACAGATGCAGAAACCATGGAAATTGCGGAAATGGTACTTGGCAGAGTAAATAAAAGTCTGGTATCCATGGTGCAGGAGCTTGGCGTAAAAGCAGTTGGTATCAGTGGTAAGGACGGCGGACTTTTAAAGGTAGATAAAAAGTATTCCGGTGGTCAGGATATTGGTTATGTAGGTGATATTAAGGAAGTAGATGCCAAGATTTTATATGATTTATTGGAGAATGATTTCCTTCCTATCGTAGCACCGGTCGGAATGGACGATAATTTCGAAACTTATAATATTAATGCAGACGATGCGGCTTGTGCAATTGCAAAGGCCGTAGGTGCGGATAAACTGGTATTTTTGACAGATGTAGAAGGTTTATATCGTGACTTTGAAGATAAGTCCACCTTTATTTCACGCCTGACGGCTTCCGAAGCGGATGACCTTATTAACAGCGGTATTATCGGCGGTGGTATGTTACCGAAGCTGGGTAACTGTACTTCAGCAGTAAAGAACGGTGTAAACCGCGTGCATATTTTGGATGGACGTATTCCACATTGCCTGCTTTTGGAAATCTTCACCAATCATGGTGTAGGTACAGCCATTATTAAGGATGATGAGGAACCCCAGCAATAATTTTTACAATTGCCGAACTTGTGGCAGAGTGGGAGGAAATAATGAATACAACAATGAGTATGAAAGAGTATATTGACCAGGCAGAAGCTGCGTTATTACATACATATAACAGATATCAGGTGGTCCTTGATAAAGGTGAGGGTGTATACCTTTATGATACGGAAGGTAAGAAATATCTGGATTTTATGGCAGGAATTGCAGTATTTGCCCTGGGTTATAATAATCAGGCGTATAATGATGCACTGAAGTCACAGATTGACAAAATTATTCACACTTCCAATTATTTTTATAATGTACCGGCTATTGAAGCTGCAAAGAAATTGACCAAGGCAGCGGATATGGAACGTGTATTTTTCACCAATTCCGGAGCAGAGGCTGTGGAAGGTGCATTAAAGGCTGCAATAAAGTATGCTTATCTGAAGGATGGTGCACATGACCATGAGATTATTGCTATGAACCATTCTTTCCACGGACGTACCATGGGAGCACTGTCTGTTACCGGTAATGTAAAATACAGAGAAGCTTTCGAACCGTTGGCAGGTATCGTGAAATTTGCGGAATTTAATAATTTTGCAAGTGTAGAAGAACTGGTAAATGAGAAGACCTGTGCAATCATTATGGAGACGGTACAGGGCGAAGGCGGTATTTATCCGGCGCAGCAGGAATTTTTGGAGAAGGTACGTGCTCTTTGTGATGAGAAGGATATCCTTCTTATCTTAGACGAAATTCAGTGTGGTATGGGTAGAACCGGTACCATGTTTGCATGGCAGCGTTATGGAGTGAAGCCGGATATTATGACCAGTGCCAAGGCACTTACCTGCGGTGTGCCGGGCGGTGCATTCTTAATGACAGAAAAGGTGGCACAGAAGTCTTTGGTAGCCGGCGACCACGGAACTACCTATGGTGGAAATCCGTTGGCAACCATAGCGGCATCCAAGGTATTTGATTTGTATGATGAATTGAAGGTGCTTGAAAATGTAAATACAGTAGCACCTTATCTGGAAGAAAAATTGGAGGAATTGGCTGCTAAGTATGAGTGCATTGAAACCAGACGTGGTGTAGGTTTGATGCAGGGACTGGTATTTAACAAACCGGTTGGAGAGATTATTGCCCATGCTATGGAGAAGGGATTGATTTTAATCAATGCCGGAACCAGTATTATCCGTTTTGTTCCTGCACTTATCATTACCAAACAGGACGTGGACGACATGATAGCTATTCTTGATACCTGTATTATGTAGTAAATGAAGAAAGGTACGATATGCATTTTAGAACAAAGTTAATTACAGTTTTGTTATTACTTCTGGCAGTGACCGGCATATTTGTGTTTAGTATAAAGAATCCCTTCTGTGATACGATGGAAGAAAAACAGGAAATCGTAGAGGAAATAACGTACGATAAGGATACACTTTATTTCTGGTACTGCGATGAATCCATGTCAGACTATATTAATAGTGCGGCAGTGGTTTTTGGCGGGAAATATGATGTGCGTATTATGCCGAAACTTGTTTCTGCCAGTGAATATCTGGAGGCAATCAACCGAGCAACCTTGCAGGGAGAACAGGCACCGGATGTTTACTTTATTACCAATGATTTTTTGGAAAAGGCATATTTGGCAGGTCTGGCAGTAGAAATATCAGATGATAATAAACTGGTTACAGAGAATCACTTTCCCAAGGCGGCGCTGGATGCAGTGACTTATAAGGGAAAGACGGTGGCGTATCCGGTAACTTTTGAAACAACAGCTTTGCTTTACAATGAAACTTTCCTGCAGGAATGGGCATTGCAGCAGGTAACAAAAGAGGCAGAGGAGGCCGGTGTGACATACGATGAAGCGACACTTTTGGCCAAACGTGATGAGTTAATGCTGACAGCGATTCCGGAAACGATAGAAGAAATGCTTTTAATGAGTGATAGTTTTGATCCGCCGGAAACTGTAGAAGGTATTTTAAAGTGGGATGTGTCTGATATTTTTTACAATTATCACTTCATAGGAAATTACATGGTGGTTGGCGGAGACTGCGGAGATGATAAAACCAATATCAATATCAACAATCCGGAAGCGATTGCCTGTCTGGAAGTGTATAAAGCATTAAATCAGTTCTTTTATATTGAATCGGATTTAGTATCCTATGAATCTGTGGTCCAGGATTTTCTGGAAGGAAAGCTGGTGTATACCATCGCAACTACGGATGCGGTAGAAAAGGTAGAAAAAGCAATTAAGGAAGGCACTTTTACGTATAACTACGGAGTGGCACTGATGCCGGACCCCAGTAGTGAGTTGAAAGGACGTTCTTTGTCAGTAACCGGTACGGTGGCAGTAAACGGTTATTCACAAAATAGAGATATGGCAAACAAATTTGCTGCATTTCTGGCAGGTGAATACGCGCCGGATTTATATATGAGAAGTGGTAAATGTGCTACATACAATAAAGTGGAACCGGCAAACGGTGCATTAGAAATTTTCAGTATGGAATATGCGGAGAGCATTCCGCTGAATAAAATGATTGAAACCAGTAATTTCTGGATTCAGTTAGAAATTTTATTTTCCAAGGTTTGGAACGGCGGAGACGTAAATTCTCTGGTAGAGCAGCTGGAACAACAGCTGATGTTGCAGACAATGAATGAATAGAACACATAATAAACCAATCAATGGGGTATCCTAAGAGAAATATTCATGAAATTTCGAAAAGGAGAATCCTATGATTGGTTTTTTAATTGCATTACTATCCGGTGCCCTGATGAGTATTCAGGGAGTGTTTAATACTCAGGTAACAAAGGAATCCAGTATATGGGTGGCGAATACGTTTGTTCAGTTTACGGCACTATGTGTTTGTCTGGCAGCATGGTTGATTACAGACAGAAGTTCTTTACTAGCACCGCTTAAGGTAGAACCTAAATATATGCTCTTGGGAGGCGTAATCGGCGCGTTTATCACGTATACGGTAATTAAAAGTATGGAGAGTCTGGGGCCCGCCAAGGCGGTGTTATTAATTGTAGTTGCCCAGCTGTTGGTAGCTTATGTTATCGAGTTGTTTGGATGGTTTGGTGTGGAGAAACAACCATGGGAGTGGCGAAAGGCATTGGGTATGGCAATAGCAGTGGCCGGAATCATAATATTTAAGTGGAAATAGAAAAAAGCTGCTTGCGGTTTAGTGTTATCTATTTTACAATAGAAACATCAACATAGAGAGGCATTCCGATTACCGAAAGGGAAAGGAACTATGTGGAATAAATTTTATAGAACGCTTTTCGTAGTGAATGTATGTATTTTTTGCCTATGCAGTTGTGGGATAAAAGAGGAACAGATTTTCTTCGCATCACAGACTGTGGAGGCTACATATGAACAGCAAGAGGTAATTTCCGGAGAAGAATCGGCACAGATTATGGTGCATGTGTGTGGCGCAGTCTGTGAACCGGGTGTATTTGCGCTGGAGTCAGATGCACGGGCAATAGACGCCATTGCTTTGGCCGGTGGAATGACGGAGCAGGCAGATGCAAATTATATTAATTTGGCAGCCATACTTCAGGATGGTGAGAAGCTTTATGTACCTACCAGAGAGGAAACGCTTCTTTGGCAAGAGGCAGAGCAAAATGCCGGCTTTGTAAATATTAATACGGCCACATCGGACCAGCTGTGTACCTTGCCGGGCATAGGTGAAAGCAAGGCGGCAGATATTATTGCGTATCGGGAGAAGCATGGCAATTTTACCTGTAAAGAGGATATTATGAAGGTGGGCGGAATAAAGGAAAGTCTGTTTGCCGGAATAGAAGAATTGATAATTGTTGAGTAAAGAGAGGCTTATATTATGGCAGGAAAAAGAGTTTTGGTAGTAGATGATGAAAAATTGATTGTAAAGGGAATTCGTTTCAGTCTGGAACAGGATGATATGGAAGTGGATTGTGCCTATGACGGGGAGGAAGCAGTTGAGCTTGCTAAAAACAATAAATACGATATCATTCTTCTGGATATCATGCTGCCGAAGCTGACCGGATATGAAGTGTGCCAACAGATTCGTGAGTTCTCTTCTGTGCCTATTATTATGTTGACAGCCAAAGGAGATGACATGGATAAAATTCTTGGCTTGGAGTATGGGGCGGATGATTATATTACAAAGCCTTTCAATATTTTAGAAGTAAAAGCAAGAATCAAAGCTATCATGCGCCGTACAGAGCCTAAGAAACCGTCCGGCGATACAAAGAAAGAAATTGTAAACGGAGAAGTACGTTTGGACTGTGCAGGCAGAAGATGTTTTATTCATAACAAGGAAATCGGACTGACGGCCAAAGAGTTTGAAGTTCTGGAGTTTCTTATGTTGAATGAAAATAAGGTATACAGCAGGGATGAACTGCTAAAGACAGTTTGGGGTGCGGACTATCCCGGAGATGTGCGTACGGTAGATGTGCATATTCGTAGACTTCGTGAAAAAATAGAAGAACATCCGGGAGAACCGAAATACGTTCATACCAAGTGGGGTGTAGGATATTATTTTTGCAACGAATAAGGAAGAACCGGCATGTGGAAAAAAATCAGTGACTTTATAGGTCAGTTTATTAGTTTGCGCAGTCTGAGAGCCAGAATTTTTCTTATGCTTTTAGTGGTAGGTATTGTACCCAGTGTTCTGATTCGACATGGCATTGTGCAGAGCTACGAAGACCGTGCAGTAGAATACCGGACCCAGATAATTCAGAATCAGTTGAAGATTCTGGCAAATCATCTGATTATTGAAGACTATTTGAATACTCCCTCATCGAAGGTTATTAACGCAGAGTTGGAAATGTTATCCAATCTGTATGACGGACGAGTACTTATTATTACCGGCAACTTTAATGTCCTAAAGGATACCTATGGCCTCAGTGAGCGTAAGACTATTATTTCAGAAGAAATTGTGAAGAGTTTCCGGGGAGAAAGTATCACAAATTATGATGCGGAAAACGGCTATATAGAAATTACAACACCGATTATTGATAACATTAATTCTGATAATGCGGTAGGGGTAAGTGCCGGCACGGGAGAAAACAAAAAGACAGATTACAGCAACATCAAAGGTGTTATGTTAACCAGTATTTCTACAGATTATATTAAGGCAACCATGGAAGTGTTAGAGAGAAAGGCGCTTATTATGGAGGCCATTATCATTATCATAGTCGTAGGTTTGGCATTTGTGTTATCAGTTGTGTTGACACGTCCTTTCGGACGAGTTACAAAGGCCATTAATGAAGTAAAGGCAGAGTATAGTAATGAGCCGATTTCGGTACCGGATTTGGCAGAAACAGTGCATATTGTGGATGCGTTTAACCAACTGTTGCAGAAGATGAAGGTACTGGATGATTCCAGACAAGAGTTTGTTTCCAACGTGTCTCATGAATTAAAGACCCCTCTGACATCCATGAAAGTATTGGCAGATTCCTTATTAATGCAGGATAATGTACCGGTGGAGTTATATAAAGAGTTTATGGAGGACATTGTTTCCGAAATCGACAGAGAGAATCAGATTATTACCGATTTGCTGGCTTTGGTAAAGCTGGATAAAAAAGCTGCAGAATTGAATATTACGCAGATTAATATTAATGAATTAACAGAGCTGATTTTAAAACGTTTGCGTCCAATTGCACGAAAGCAGGATATTGAACTTATTTTTGAAAGTGAAAGAACAGTAATCGCAGAGGTAGATGAGGTAAAGATGACTCTAATCATGTCTAATCTGGTGGAAAATGCGATTAAGTATAATAAGGAGCACGGCTGGGTAAAGGTAATTGTGGATGCAGATCACCAGTATTTTACTTTTGAAGTAAGAGATTCCGGAATTGGAATACCGGAAGATTCCCTGACGCGAATTTATGAACGTTTTTATCGTGTGGACAAGTCACATTCCAGAGAAATTGGTGGTACGGGATTGGGACTTGCCATTACAAAGGATGCGGTTTTGGCACACAGAGGTTTTATTACCCTTACCAGTAAGGAGGGAGAAGGAACCTGCTTTACGGTAAAAATGCCGCTAGGCTACATTGCGCAGGCTTAAGTTTTAATTGGGTTTGAGGTAAAGTATATGAAAAAAAGATATTGGCTGCTGGGAATTCTTATGACAGTGCTGTTACTGTTGACAGGATGTTCTGAGGCAGAGGATACGGATTCCAACAAGATGTCGGTCTATTATGTAAGCAATGCGGAGACGAAAATAGAGGCACATGACTATTCTTTGCAGGCGACAGAGATTGCTGCGCAGGTAGAAGAACTCTTAACTGTGTTGGGAACGGCTCCTATCAAGAAAGAATATAAACCACCCCTTACCTTTGGTTTTCAGGTATTGGAGTATCGCCTGGTGGATGGAAAATTACTTTTGAATATGGATGAAAACTACAAAAATATGACAGTAACTCAGGAAGTGTTGGTTCGGGCGGCGATTGTGCGGACGCTGACACAGCTACCTGAAGTAAGCTTTGTGGCGTTTCGTGTGAACAATGAGCAATTGTACGATTCCCTTGGTAAAGTGGTAGGTTGGATGAATGCGGACCAGTTTATAGAAAATGAGGGAAATGAAATCAATACTTACGAAGAAGTAACGCTGAAGCTTTATTTTGCCAATGAAGCAGGCGATGGATTGATTGTAACCCATAGAACGAAGGAATATAATACGAATATTTCTTTGGAAAAGCTGGTGGTGGAAGAACTGATTAAAGGACCTAATGCAGAAGGTGTATATCCTACGATTAATCCGGAAACAAAAGTGGCAAATGTAATGTTGAAGGATAATATTTGTTATGTAAACCTTGATGAAAATTTCCTAAATCAGATATATGCAGTAACGCCGGAGGTAACAATTTATTCTTTGGTAAATTCACTAATTGAGTTACCTAATGTAAATAAGGTACAGATATTGGTGAATGGTGAGACTGATGTTATTTATCGTGAGAAATTTGAATTGTCTGCTTATTTTGAACGCAATTTGGATATTTTAGCGACGCTTGATTAAAAAGAAAGGAGAACAATGCGCAGACCCTTATTGTTATTATGTGTCTGCCTGTTCGTATTGAGTGCACTTGGTATGCAAATAACCAATGCTCCGCCGTGGGACAGTGAGCTTGCTGTTGCCACGGGGGAGAAGATATTGGTGGTCGGACAGGTTTATGAAAAAGAGTACCGGGCAAAAGCCGGGGAAGAAATTATTTTATTCTACTTAAAATTATTCGATTATTCTAAGGAAGCAAATGCTTCTAATCAAAAGTTTTATCAACAAATTGATCAAAAAGAATTCCAGTACAAAACAAAGATAATATGTGAAGTCAGTGTAAATGATTTGCCGACACTGGGTGATGAGTCTGTTTATATGCCAAAGCTTGGGGAAACTATTGTGCTTACGGGAAGTTGGCAGGAGTTTTCACATGCCACAAATCCCGGAGAATTTGACATGGCAAATTACTATGCTATGGAAGGTATTATCGGCAAAATCAGACCGGATAGATTTTTGTCTTCTGATGGAAAAGAGTGGACTCTACGTGAAATGATTTTTCAGGTACGGCAAAAATTGTTGGCTAATTTATATCATGCTTTTGAACAGGAGGATGCAGCTATTTTAGCAAAAATGTTACTGGGAGATGGCAGTGGTTTGGATAAGGAGATTCGTGATTTATATCAGAGTAACGGTATTGTGCATATTCTGAGTATTTCGGGTGTCAACACTCTAAACTTGGTGTCCCTTTCAAAGTCACAAATGCCCAATTTACGGGCTTTTCCGCAAGTCCTTTTGCGGGAATATACATTATTTTATCAGCAAATTTTGAGTGGATTTTGCCCACTTGTCGTTTTGCCCTTGTTCAGAGGGTGTTTTTCCAAATTAACAAAATGGCAAAAGGAATACCTTTTTGCAAAAGTATAGGTATTATTTGGCAAAAGTAATACTTTTTAGCGTAACTATACAAATCGGCAAAAGAAAGGAGTATGCGTATGGCATATAAAGAATACAGAAATTTAAAGGTTTACGAACAAGGCGGTTATCGTCACGAGCCAACACCGACCATCACACTCAAAGGGAAATGGTTGGAAGAGTTGGGGTTTGATATCAATACACCCATTGAGGTTAAATGCGAAGGCGGTCGATTAACCATTACTAGAGCCGATGAGGTGATAAGTGGATAGAAGAGGGCCTTTGGTTAAATATCTACCTCATAAGAAATAGTTATGTTACAATGTAAAGCGATGCGAAATTTGAATTTTACGAAGTGTATAGATAGAAAAATGTAGCCGATTAGAGAATTCAGTCGGTTTCTATTTAGCAGAAAAAGTAGCATGATGCAATTTGTGTTAAGAAATGAAAATTTGAATATTAAGAAAAATGTAAGAGTTTGAATCAATGTCGTTTAGTTAGAGTTTTAGAAAAAAATCCCCATCCATTTATAAAATGGGTGAGGAATTTTATATGAGTGCCATATTTCTCTGAGTTTTTCCGGGATTTATTGGGTATAGTTTTCATCATAAAAAATATTGTACATATCAGAGGTTACAATATTTTCTCCGAAATCTAATTGAAAATAGACATGTGTCATAAACTTATCTTTTAGTGTATCTGCATCCAATAATTCAATGGTGTCGCCGTCTAAAACAACTTTTGTAAGTAACAGTTCTGTCTCGCTCATTGTTTCGGTACCGCTTGGTGTTGCAAACATCTTTATATTATCAGGAGTCCCGCCTTCCCACTGGATTAGAATACTTTCAATCTTTGCTGAATTGTACCATAGTGCTTCATCCACAACCACATCTTTATTACAATCGTAAAAAGTAATTTTTTTAATGTTAGGAACATTTATTGTATCTGTTTTTTTATTATGTATCCATACACTAAGAAATATGATTGCCAAAATAACAGCAATAATCCATCCTAACAGTTCCTTTAATCCAATTGTATTATTTGTTGCAATCATATTTTCTTCTAATTCAATATCGAGAATTTTAGCAACCATTTCTTTATTAATACCTTTGGGAAGTGAACTTCCATTTTCCCATTTCGAAACTGCTTGACGGCTTACCCCTAGTTGAAAGGCTAGTTCCTCTTGAGATAGATTTTTCTTTTCTCTTGAGTTTTTAATTTGTTCTCCTAAAGTCATGATATATTTCCTCCATGTGATATTTTATAATCGATTATGGCCTTATTATATCCGCAACAGCAGTTGCAAACCACCAACTTAACGCAACTTAGCAGTTGCGAAACCAATTTATATAGATTTAGTGTTTCGTAGGTGATCTATTTATTTTAGCATACTAAAGTGCCTTATCAAATGGTTTTGAAATATTCTTAACATTTATAACACCAAATTAGTTTATTAGCTTATGGTCAAACCGCTTACTTCATCAGTATAAAATGTTTTGCTTTAATATAGTTTGCCTATAAACTTAAGGCGCTTCCAATTAAAGAAAGTGTCTTTTCTATATTTCGTATCATAAAATTTTCAGTTTTCGTTCCTAGTCTGATAGCGTTAGTTACATTATATAAAGATAATTGAATATTTGCCGATATACTAAATAGCTAAGGAGGGCGTCTGTTTTCAAGGGATTGAATGTGAAAATAGACGCTGTTTTTCGTTTGGATTGGAGGTTATATTATGAGAATACAAGCTGCAAATACATTTTATACAGGTACTTACTCTGTTTTGAATACGAAGTCATCATTTCCGTACGCTGTGAAAGTAGAAGGCTACGGAAAGACAAGAAACCAAAGGAGTTTATTTCAGTTTGCACATGTGACAATAACGGAACATATGGTAAATGCAAAATATGGTACAAAGATTACAAATGGTCCGAGAGTACAGATGCAGACAGCAGGTAGAAAGAAAAAAGAAGATTGGACTGAGGTATCCAAAGAACAGTTGGCAAAAGTAAAACTACCGGCTTCATTTGAAAAATTGAAAGAACAAAAATCTTATTTTTATCATGGAGAAAACATATCGGATTATGAACTGGTGCAAACAGCAGTAGCATTGGGGAAAATGGAATTACCAACAGATGAAAAAAAGTGTATCCCGGACAGAGTTGCAATGGATGCATTTGAGGTGCTTGTCAGAGACCAGGCGGCTCCAAAAAACTCATGGTCAAATACATTGTATTCGGAAGATGGAAAATATACTTTTACAAAGACGGAAAGCGGAAGATGGCAGATGCATTTGATTGATGATGCT
>JBGVKL010000059.1:0-3574 GCA_045123675.1 Acetatifactor sp.
ATATGAGAAGACAGCTGGCAAAGCAGAGACTGCAGGCACTACAACCACTTACCTGTACGGACAGGGACTCATCAGCGAGCAGACAGGAGACCTGTATCTCTACCACCACTACAACCACCTGGGCAGTACCATGTTACTGACAGACGGGGAAGGCAATGTGGTGGAGACCTATACCTATGGTGTATATGGTGAGCTGTTAAGCGGAGATGAAAGTCTCACAAGATTCCTGTACAACGGACGCTGTGGTGTCAGCACGGACGATAACGGCCTGTACTACATGCGCCAGCGCTACTATAATCCTGAGATTAAACGTTTCGTAAATCAGGACATTCTGGCAGGTAGTCTGGGCAACAGCCAGAGCCTGAACCGGTACAGCTATGTGCAGGGCAATCCGGTCAGCTATACCGACCCCTTTGGTTTATCCCCAAGCGGCGGACTGTTTTCCAATACCAACTTCGCCCACAGCTTTTTCGGCCTGCTCAGCTGTGTACCGGGCATCGTGGGAGCCTGTGCAAGCTTTGCAGACGGACTGGTCTATGCGCTGGTGGACAAGGACTATGCCATGGCAGGACTGTGCGCCCTGGATGTGGTATCCATGGGACTGGGCAAGTTTGCCACCAACCTGATAAAGGGTCAGAAGCTGACCAACACGGGTGTGGCCCTGTACCGCTCGGCGAAGCTTATGTCCAATGTCTCCAGCTTCGGGCAGAACGCCATCGCCCTGAACCAGAACGTGGGAACCATCCTTGAGAAGTGGGACAGCGGCGTCAGCGCCTCAGGAACGGATTTCTTGGCCCTGGGCATGTCGGTATTCGGCTGTGCCATCTCCGGAGGAGGCATTCTTCATGATGTGGGCCAGATACGGCAGATGCGAAGCGACGCGGACTTCATGAAGGGCTTAAAGAGCGAACTGGGACAGTTTGGAAACGGTATCAAGACATCGTTTGCGGAGTTTGCTGGTAGTGGTGCTAAGAACATTAATCAAGGGTATTTTAGGAGTGCTAGTGGTTCAGAGTCTTTAAGGATGAACTTACAGTTCTTTGCTGAAAAAAATAATGGAATATCTATATGGACCAAAATTAAGAATAAATTAAACAAAACTAATGATATACCTATTGGGCCTGATTTTGTACCACATGGTTCAAATGTACAAATGGGTATAAATCCCAATTCTCTAATTCCTACAAAAGATTTGAGCACATTAGATATACAACGAATGAAAGATGCAATAAAATACGGAGGGGATAAACCAATTATTGTAGATGTAAATGGAAGGGTATTAGATGGACATCATAGATTAAGATATGCAATAGAGAATAATAGCGCTGTAGATGTATCTATAGGATATTAGGAGGATATAAATATGTGTAATAATTTTTTTGAAAATATGCATAGAATATTAGTTTATGTACGCTCAGACATATACAATAACAAAAACAGGGAATTGGTTAGGATTCTTAGTTTATGTATTAGTGAGAATATGCAAAATGATGAAATGGTAAGAAGAATAATTGATATATATCCGTTTTTAAAACAGCAACTGATTATTCAAAATGATGAGATGTATAGATTGAATGTGGATGCCGAGGATTATGTTTTATGTGCATTGCAAATTATTGGTAATGCACTAGAAGAGAAAGATTATAGTTTGGCTTATGATATGGTTGATGCACTGCATGTGTTTCCACATGTTATCATAGCAAATGAAAAAAAACGAATTAAAAATTATTGGAAGGTTTTTGTTAAACCAATAATAAAAAGAGTAAAAATTAAAGGTTATGCTTTGAGATCATTTAAATCGTGCAAAGTGTAAAGTTAACTATATCTCTTTTTAAGGACATTAACCAAAATGGACTGCGGCGGTAAAGTGAGACCACTTGTGTTATCATATGAGTAGAAGAAGGAGAAAAATATGCCAAGTAATAACACAAAGTATTCAGAAGAAATGAGAACGCAAACCGCAGTCTACATATTGGAGAGTGGAAAATCAGCAACCCGTGTCGCGGAAGAAATGGGAATCGACAAAAATACAGTCTGTAAATGGGTAAGAGATTACCGAAGAGCTCATCATCTTCCAACATATGCTGAAGAAAACGGTATTCGGATACCGACGCCGAGGGAATCTAAGGATGAACATACCCGCAGTAAGGAGATGGAAACGAAGCTGAAAGAAAAAGAGAAGGAATTAAAACGGTTGGAGAAACAGCTTGCGGATGAAATAGAAACCGTGGAAATCCTAAAAAAATCCCTGCACATCTTTATGCGACCTCACGAATGAAATATGAAGCAATAAGTCATAGCAGCTCCCTATATTCAGTGAGAAAGATGTGCAGAGTTTTGGGGCTGAACCCTTCGAATTATTATCGATGGATCAAGAATGAAGAAATGAGAAAAATCCGCATGGAAGAAGAACGGACTCTTGTCAGGCGAGTGGAACAGATTTTTAAGGAGAGTGATAAAACATACGGCTATCGTGCGATGAAGAAAGCACTCGAAGAAGCGGGTATTGAATTGAGTGAATATAAAATCAGAAGATTTATGCGAGAAAATGGGATGTATCCGGAAACACGCACAAAAAATAAGTTAAAGCATAATGGAAAAGTCAATGGCTGTTATTACAGGAATCTGTTGCAACAAAACTTCAAGACGGAAAAGAAAAATCAAGTATGGGTGGGAGATATCACCTATATTAAGACCAATATGGGATGGATATATCTGGCGGCGGTGATGGATTTGTATAACAGGGAAATTATCGGATATTCCATCGTGACCGCGGGTGCCAGTATGCGAGTAAAAGTTATCAAAAAATGATGCAGGAGCAAGGAATTAAAGGAAGCATGAGCAGACCAGGATGCCCATACGATAATGCTTGCATGGAAAGCTTTTTTGCGACATTAAAAAAGGAGCGGATATATCGTCGAGAGTATAAAACAATAAAGGATGTGGAACGGGATTTATTCCGGTATATCGAACTGTTTTATAACAGAAAACGTCTGCATTCGGTGTTGGGATATATGAGTCCTGTCGCATACCGTCTGAAATATGATGGAAAAGAAGTAGTATAAAACAAGCACTTTAATACCTATGTGAATCGGAAAAGTATGGATAATTATAACAGTTCCATATACCTGGCGCGTTCTTCGGGGGAAATTTCCAACGCTTCCATAGCCTCAGTAGCAGTTAAGTGCAGATTTTTCATCAGACTTTGCAGGTTGGTAAGACGAGCTTGAGAGATGCCCTGAGAGATGCCCTGAGAAATACCCTCTGCCAGTCCATCCTCATAGCCTTCCTTACGTACATGTTTCATATGGGCTTCCTGATCATATTCAAATATACTCATAGCAATAGCCTCCGCTTTGTTTTGTAAGAGAAAGTCGGCCAGAATGTTTGTAGCAATACATTCGTCCACCGCTCGCTGAACAGCCTGTTCAACGGGCATGTTGCATGCAAAATACCTGACCTTTTCAATGTAAAGTACATATTCTCTCAGTAATTTACAGTTTCGCATTAACTCTTCGTTGTTGCCGGAGTTAATATTGATAATTTCAACCACCAGCTCCAGGTTTACCGGAGC
>JBGVKL010000060.1:0-1741 GCA_045123675.1 Acetatifactor sp.
GGAAACTGGGTAATGCCAGTGGAGGAAAGGGAGCTACATAATAACGGTCTTTCTGAGGACACATTATCCGTACTCAGGGACGGGAGAAATAATGGGAACGAAATTGGAAAGAATAATGGAAATCTCGGCAACTACGCCGAAACCAGAGTTCACATCTTTGTATCACTTGATAAATATTGAAATGCTGAAACATTGCCATAAGGAATTAGATGGCAATAAAGCAGTGGGCATTGATAAAGTGACAAAAGCAGAGTATGAGGAACATCTGGAAGAAAACTTAACAAATCTTGTAAGCAAACTAAAGAATAAGGCTTACAAACCCTTGCCATCACTTAGGGTTTTCATACCAAAAGCAAATGGTAAGAAACGTCCTTTGGGAATTGCTTCCTATGAGGACAAGATAGTGCAACTGGCAGTGAAGAAAATCCTGGAAGCTATTTATGAGCCAAGGTTTCTAAATTGTATGTATGGTTTCCGACCAAACAGAGGATGCCATGACGCCATAAAGGAAGTCCATCGACAGATAAGTAATGAGCATATAAATCATGTAGTAGATGCCGATATAAAAGGCTTCTTTGACCACATAAGCCATGAATGGATGATGGAGTTCCTAAAGCTTTACATCAAAGACCCAAATCTTCTTTGGTTAATCAACAAATATTTAAAAGCCGGAGTAATGACGGACGGAGTATTTGAAGAAAGCGAAGAGGGTTCGGCACAGGGCAACATTATTAGTCCGATACTGGCAAATATCTATATGCACAATGTACTGACTTTATGGTACAAGTTTGTCATTAGGAGCAATACAGTAGGTAACAGTTTTCTCGCAGTATATGCAGATGATTTCATTGCAGGATTTCAGTACAAGGAAGATGCAGAGAGATACTACGCATTACTAAAGGAACGGTTGAAGAAATTTAATCTCGAATTGGAAGAAAGCAAGAGCAGAATGATAGAGTTCGGCAAATATGCAGAAATCAATTCCAAACGGAAATATGGCAGAAAAGCCGAAACGTTCAACTTTCTCGGATTTACACTCTACTGTGGCAAAAGCAGACATAGTGGAGAGTTCTGTGTAAAACTGAAAACTAACAGTAAGAAGTTTACTCAGAAGTTGAAGCGGACCAAAGAATGGCTATACCAGAATAATGATTTACCAGTAAAGGATTTGATTACAAGGCTTAACAAGAAACTGCTAGGTCACTACAGATACTATGGTGTTTCACACAATATAAGCAAGTTAAGTGCATTTCTACATTACGTGCAACGCTACTTGTTCAAGGTGCTAAACAGAAGAAGCCATAAGAAGAGTTACACATGGGATGGCTACAGTGATATGCTGAAAGTGTATCCGCTCGCCAAACCGAAGATATATGTTAAGTTATTTTAGAAATGAATGTTATTATGAAAAGCCGTATGCGGGAAAGCTGCACGTACGGTTTTGTGAGGGGCTAGTGTCGTGAGGCATTAGTCTACTCGACTACAGAGTTGATGAAACACAAAGGGAGACGGAAAAAATATGATTGAACAAATTTTTAAATTAACACAAGGAAATGAAAAAACAGTTGAAAAGGTAATTATTGATGAAAATATACACTATATGCATATGATCTTGAATAAGGGTGAATGTCTGCCAGAGCATTTTTCAAATGCAAAAAATGTGTATATTACAGTTGTTCGCGGAACATTATCAGCGACTTTGAATGAACAGGAAACACATGAATATCAGGCAGGAACAGTA
>JBGVKL010000061.1:0-3625 GCA_045123675.1 Acetatifactor sp.
CCCATACAAGTTCCGGCATGAATACCTTGATAGAGAATTCTGGTTGCAACCATATCCTCCTCACCAAATACATCAAGCACCTCAATTTTCAGGTCAGAGAATTGTCCCTCCACAATTTTCAAGATGCCCACGGCATCAGCATTACTTCTTGCTCCGGCAGGACTGTGGTCTATGTAGTCCTCCGCCATACATTCCATGATAAAGTCGTAATTGTGATTGATATATCCTTCCACAAAAAAGCGACTTACCAGTTCTTTGTTATCCATAACTGTTGTTCCTCCTTGTCGTTAAGATTTATATGTTTATTATCATTGTAGGCGCAAATTCAAATTCAGCTCTCAGTTAAACATATTGGCTTACTGAAATCTATCTCTCATCAATATCTATCAATACAGCTCTGCATGGTGAACCATCCGCACCTGATAAATTCAGCGGAGCAGCATTTAAGAAATAAACACCCTCAGACACTTCCGACAAACGAATTCCTTCAAGTAAAACAACATCAGAACCCAAAAGCGTAAGGTGTACTGCCATCGGAGCATCTTGTGGTCCTATCGTTTGTGATTCATTACCCAGAAGCATAATATCTGAAGATGCAAAAACCCTTGCTGCTTCTAATGATACCTCGACATTGCCTTTAATCAGAACTCTCTTTGATGCATCAGAACTCTGTTTTTTGGCTTTTTCTATTATTTCTGTAGCATCATTGCCCGTAACAATCCCGTTATGTTCTGCCACATAAGCCATTCCCACAAATGCTTCCAAGCATATCTCATCAACTGTTTTTCCATCTCTAATAAAATGAAACGGAGCATCTATATGCGTACTGTTATGTGCACACATGCTAAATGCAGTTAAATTATATACTTCACCTTTTTGCATTGATTTCAACACGTTTTTCTCCGGTATAGGGTCACCAGGATATACTTCACAACTAAAAACTTCTTGAGAAATATCATAGACTTTCATCGCATATTCTCCTCGCCAAATTCAAATTCTCGCATACTTTTAACTCTTCACAAAGCTGAAATTTCAAGCGTTCTATAATCTGCCATACATTAAGTAATAATATTTCCAATCGCACAATATAGAAACGGCATATACATAAATAACAAACTTAATCGTTCCCAAAGACCTTCATAAGTAAAAATTGTTCCTTTAAATTTCTCCTTATCACCCATGATAAAAAAGGAAAAGAACATTACCGCTAACATAAACGCAAGAATACAGAAAATACCCTTTATAACATCGCTTCCCTTAAAAGCACTTATTCCCTGTAATAATGGAGAAAACATCAATGCCATAAAACCAAATGCAGAACCCACGCCGTGAATTTTTGATTCAAAAGTCACTTCATCTTTTGATTCATTAACGCTAAACAAACCAGACAAAATTCCCGCTCCTACTGCAAAAGTCGCAATCGAGATAAATGTAAATACTGCTAATACACTTGAAACAGCATTTACATCTTTATAAAACAAAAATGAAGCACCTAACAAAAAAACACCTAACCACACAAGCCAAATATTATAAACCTTTCTTACCGGACTCTCAGGGCTTCCCAAAACACTCATTACCATTGTCTTGCTATTATATCCTTTATAAAAATGCTTCAATATCCACGGAAGTAAAAACTCGCCAATTATTGTTATTAATAAAAGTATGTTAAATAGTTTGCTATCAATTATGCCATTCATTTTTAGTCTCCATTTCCCTCACGAAAATTCAAGTTTTCTATTGCTTTAATTATGCCTATAGTCTCAAACTAACTAAAATCTTTATTCTACTTCCAATTTTGTCTGTGCAAGGTCAATATCAATAATGGTCCCCAAACCCACAGTAGACCGTGCGGTTATGGCATGACCCAGATTATCACATATCCGTTTGCAGAGATACAGACCAATACCGCTGGCCTTTTTATCGGCACGACCGTTATATCCTGTATAACCTTTTTCAAACACCCTCGGAAGATCCTCCGGTGCAATACCAATGCCGGTATCACGGATTCGCAGTGTCTTTTTATTCTCCAGAGTAATTATAATGCTTCCTGTTGACGTGTATTTCAATGCATTAGATAATACTTGTTCAATTACAAAAGACAACCACTTTTCATCGGTAATTACTGTAGTATTCACTGGCTCATACACCAGACTCAGCTTGCGACCGATAAAATCGGAAGAGAACTTTCTGACCGCACCCTTGATAATCTTATCCAAGTCATATTCCTTGATTACATAATCGGTGCTTTCCGAGTTCAGTCTGAGGAAGGTCAGCACCATTTCCACGTATTGCTCTATGCGATGCAAGTCGGATGTCAGTGTACGGGACAGGGCAGAGTCCTCATTCTGCAAGTGAAGTCGCATAGAAGCAATCGGCGTCTTGATTTGATGTGCCCACACGGTATAGTAATCAATCATATCCGCATATTTTCGGTTGGTCTGCGTACGATAATTATTATATTCCTCACTGAGCAGACGTAGGATCTGCTGATAGTCTTCATCCTTAATGCCATCTATCTTCGGTAGGGATTCTGCAATTACATCCGTCATACTGTGAATGCTGTTCAAGGCTTCGTGTTCACGTTTCACCCTCAAAAAGTCAAATACCATAATCAGGATACCAAGTGTAGCACAAAGCAGTGTGGGATATATCACCGCGCCTATCGGCAGATGATACAGCAGAAAACTCACAGCAAAAATAACACAGAACACGACTCCTAAAATAAATATACGACGGCGCTGTTTGAGATATTGTAATAATAATTTCATAGCAACCACCTCAATCCTCAATCAGGTAGCCGACACCGAACTTAGTGGTGATGAAGTCCTCAAGTCCTGCTGTGCCCAGACGCTTTCTGAGACGTCCTATGTTCACTGTCAAAGTGTTTTCATCCACGAAACTGTCGGTCTCCCACAACTGCTCCATCAGTTTCTCGCGGCTTACCACGTTCCCTTTATTCTCCATCAAGATAAATAAAATGCGGTACTCATTTTTTGACAGTTCAATGCGCTCCTCTTTATAGTTGAGCGTATTGTCTCCCGTATTTAATATTGCGCCTCTGTGTTCCAGTATCGTTCTTCCCGTGCCAAAATCGTAGGTGCGGCGTAGTAACGCCTGTATTTTGGCGATTAACACACTGTTATCGAACGGTTTGGCAATGAAATCATCTCCACCCATATTCATTGCCATTACAATATTCATATTGTCAGTGGCAGACGAAATAAAGATAATCGGCACTTTAGAAATTCTACGTATTTCACTGCACCAATGGTATCCGTTGAAAAACGGCAAAGAAATATCTAATAATACAAGTTGCGGGTCATATTCTGCATACTCTGCCATAACATTACGAAAATCCTGCACACACTTTGCCTGTAAGCCCCACTTTTCTGCTTGCTTTTGTATAGCATCTGCAATTCCTCTATCATCTTCTATTATTAATATTTTCATGATTCCACCACCTCGCATCAGTCGAATTAACAAATATTATAACACATCCTACTTACTTTTCTATACTTGTCTATAATAAAAAACGCCGCATGTGTTTCATGCGACGTTTTCAACATCCATGTTTCTTTTTTTATTATTTTTGATTCAGTTTCATTTTTTTCTGCCAAGTTCTTTT
>JBGVKL010000062.1:0-1790 GCA_045123675.1 Acetatifactor sp.
GGTACAGTTAAGCACGGTATCAAATAATCCCCTTGCCTTTCGTATTTGCCGCCCAGTTCCTCAAATAATGATTTTGCCATTGTCTGTTACCTCCACATTCTTTTTTATTTTGAATGTCCGCAAAATCCGTCCTACATCAGAAGGTCTCCACGGCACATCCAAATGATGCAACGCAATAAGTCTGTCCTGCACATTCGTTCCGGCTCCCATCTTTGCAGTTGAACCAAGCAAAAAGCGAACCTGCCCGCTTCTTACCTTTGCAAACAGCTCCGCTTTTTTAACCTCTGTATTAGCTTCATGTATGAATTTTATTTCTTCTTCCGGAACACCTTTTGACACAAGTTTCTGACGGATGTCACCGTACACATTAAAAGAACCATCACCTTTCGGAGTAGCAAGGTCGGAAAAAATAAGCTGTGTACTTTTATTTTCCGCTGTATCCCTCCATATCTGAAATGCACGTTCCACGCATGCTGCCGCTTTGGAATTCTCGTTATCCGGAAGCGAAGAATTTATCAGCCTCTGGTCAAGAGCCAGTTTTCGTCCGTCATTCGTGATTTTAAGCATATTGTCCTCGTAAGGCTCTACAAGGCTGTTTCGCACCGCTTCTGCACGATCTGCAAGGGAACGTACCATTTCTTTCTGGAAATCGCTCGGCTTTAACACCACGTTTTCATATTCTGCTTCCGGTACGGGAAGTTTTAACATATCCGCAGTCTGAATATCCGCACATTCTTTAAACAGGGAAATAAGTTCTGGAAGATTGTAAAACTTGGCGAAACGTGTTTTCGCACGATACCCTGTTCCCTCCGGCGCAAGCTCAATGGCTGTCTGCGTTTCGCCAAAGGTGGATGCCCACGCATCAAAATTTCCTAAACCAAGACTCTGCAGCATGTCATACTGAAGATACCGCATGTTGGTGTAAAGCTCGGTCATGCTGTTGGAAATCGGCGTTCCTGTGGCAAAGGTTATGCCTTTTCCGCCAGTGATTTCATCCATATACTGGCATTTTGCAAACATATCGGACGATTTCTGTGCTTCTGTCTGTGCTATACCTGCCACATTCCGCATTTTTGTATAAAGGAAAAGGTTCTTATAATTCTGTGATTCATCCACGAACAACCTGTCTACACCTAACTGCTCAAAGGTCACAACATTGTCTTTCTTTTCTTCGCCGCTTAATCTGTCCAGACGCACCAAAAGCTGTTTTCTTGTTTTCTCCATCTGCATCATAAAATGCAATAACACGCGAGGCATCGATTTGAACTTTATCCTTATCAAGGACCTTTCTTCCTGCTCTTGGATAAGCATAATACTTAATAACTCCATCTGGAAATATTTCAAATGCCCATTGTTCCTCCGTAAAGGACTCCGAGCCACAACATCCCCAGTTAGTCCAATAACGAAATCTAACCTTTGTAATGTCTTCTGAAAGGAAATTTTCAACACACCACTCATGCTCACAATCCTTGCAGAAACGATCGGGTTGACCTCCACCAATATAAACCTCGCATCCTCCAAGTATCAAATTGCCTCTTTCTGCCTCTTCTATCGCACTCGGAGCAGAATACCCATACATGATAGAGATTATATTATTTGATTTGCATTTCGGACAAATACACTGCCCCACACAAAGCACCTCCTAAAAATAAGAAAAGCATCCAGAAGACTCCCGGATGCATAAATATGGTTTATATATGGATACGGGACAATTCTATATTTTCAACGCTTTACCTCTCAATAGTGTAACTAAATTATTAGATTCTAGTATAACACTCAATCATTCTTTT
>JBGVKL010000063.1:0-32351 GCA_045123675.1 Acetatifactor sp.
ATTTTGCCTTATTTTGCATTGTGTGACACACTATCGAAAAAAGTGTTATATTTTTGAAAGCCCGAAAAAGTGCGCAAAATGCGGCAATTCGCGGCAATCTAGGAGGAGTTTTATAATGATTAAAGTGCTCTTTATCTGCCACGGCAACATCTGCCGTTCCACCATGGCGGAATCCGTCATGACATATTTAGTTCGTGAAGCGGGCTTAGATGCCTGTATCGAAATCAATTCTGCGGCTACCAGCCGGGAGGAAATAGGGAACCCGCCCCATTATGGTACTGTAAATAAACTGAGGGAAAAGAGAATTCCGCTGGTTCCCCATCGCGCCACTCAAATGACTCGTGGAGATTATCATTATTACGATTATTTGATTGGTATGGATAGTGCGAATATTCGCAATATGACCCGCATAGCGGATGGTGACCCGGAGGATAAGATTTTGAAGCTTTTGCCTATCGCGGGGATTAGCAGGGATGTGGCGGATCCTTGGTATACCGGTAACTTTGAGGAGACTTACGAGGACGTGATAGTAGGATGTAAGGCCTTGCTTGAGTTGATTGTAGAGCGTCATTTTTCGTGAAAGGAGATACACCATGATAGATACCATTATTTTTGATATGGACGGTACTTTAATAGATACGGAAAAGTATTTCCGCGCCTGCTGGCCCAAGGCGTTGGCAGCTTTTGGGTATGAGATGAGTGATGAGCAGGCACTTTCCATGCGTAGTCTGGGACGCCCCTTTGCGCCGGTACACTTAAAGGAAATGTTTGGAGAGAGCATTGATTATACAAAGGTGCGCGAGAAGCGTAAGGAGCTGGTGGAGGAGTGTATTAAGGAGAACGGTATTCAACTAAAGCCGGGTGTGATAGAGTTGCTTCAGTGGTTAAAGGAGAATCATATCCGGGCATCTATTGCCACGGCTACGGATATGGAGCGTACCAATCGATATCTGAAGATGCTGGGCATCCATGAGTATTTTGACAAGCTGATTTCTGCCACCATGGTGAAGGAGGGGAAGCCTTCGCCGGATATTTATTTGTATGCCTGTGAGCAGCTGGGACGTAAGCCCGAAGAGTGTATTGCAGTGGAGGATTCGCCAAACGGAGTGTTAAGCGCATACCGGGCAGGCTGTAAGGTGGTGATGGTGCCGGACCAGACCGCGCCGGAGGAGGAGCTTAAGTCCAAGTTATTTGCCTGCGTGGAGACATTGACGGATATTCAGGGGCTGGTACAGGTCCTGTAGTGATTAAGCAGGGAAGTATATTAGGATTGGGAATTTCCCAACCGGGCAATCTATCTCAAAATGTACCCCAAAAGATACAAAAGCAACCGCTTCTGCAGGTTGCTTTTTAGTTTGCAGTGTGTTACTATTTTAACGAAGAAGTGAATTCACAATAAGTACGGAAAAAGGAAAAAGAAAGGACGATACGAACATGAAGATGGGTTTTGAGGACATCGTAAGCAAAGCTACCGGCGGTGTGATGAAGAAGGTTGCAGTTGCAGCAGCACAGGATAGCGCAGTATTAGAGGCTGTTGTAGAGGCAAAGAAGAGAGGTATTGCAGAAGCAGTATTGGTTGGTGATGAAGCGAAGATTAAGGAAATCGCAGCATCTATGAACTTAGATATCAACGGATTTGAAATTATTGATGAGCCGGATATGGTACAGGCTGCTCTTACTGCAGTAAAGCTTGCGCATGACGGTAAGGTAGATATGTACATGAAGGGCTTGGTAGATACCAAGAATTTCTTAAAGAGCGTACTGGATAAGGAAGTTGGTTTACGTACCGGCGCTCCTTTGTCTCACGTAGCAGTATTTGATATTCCCGGCATTGACCAGCTTCTGTTCTTAACAGACGTTGCATTTATGACCTATCCTACTTTGGAGGACAAGGTAAATATTATTAACAATACTGTACCTGTAGCAAAGGCTTGTGGCGTAGAGTGCCCGAAGGTTGCACCTCTTGCAGCAGTAGAAGTAGTGAACCCTAAGATGCCTGCTACTGTAGAAGCAGCAGAATTAACCAAGATGAATGTAGAAGGTACCATTACCGATTGTATCGTAGACGGTCCATTATCATTAGACCTGGCTATCGATCCGGAAGCTGCATTGCACAAAGGTGCTACTGACCGTAAGATTCAGGGTGATGCAGATATTCTGTTATTCCCGGACATCCATGCAGGTAACTTAGTATATAAGGCAATTGTACATATGACTGATATGAAGAATGGCTGTATCTTAACCGGTACCAAGGTGCCTGTAGTACTTACCAGCCGTTCCGACAGCTTTGAAACCAAGGTAAACTCTCTGGCACTGGCAGCAGTTGTAGCAGAGGAATTAAAGAAAGCTGAGAACTAATCACCCGGCGTCGCGGGCAAAAATATTAGGTGGCGCAGAAAGAGGAAAATTATGTCTATTAAGAGTTTGATTATTAATCCCGGTTCTACCTCTACCAAGATTGGTGTATTTGAGGACGAAACCTTATTATTTGAAGAAACATTAAGACACACTACCGAAGAAATCGCACAGTATGCAAGTATTGCAGACCAGAAGGATTTCCGTAAGAAGATTATTACTGACTTATTGGAGAAGAAGGAATTTGACATTAAGTCTTTGAATGTAGTAGTAGGCCGTGGCGGTATGTTAAAGCCCATCCCGGGTGGTACCTACGCAGTTACCGATGAGCTTTTGGCTGATTTGGTAGTAGGTAAGCAGGGACAGCATGCTTCTAACTTAGGCGGTATTCTGGCAAGAGAAATTGGTGATTCCATCGGTGTTCCTTCCTTTATCGTAGACCCTGTAGTAGTAGACGAGCTGATGCCTATCGCAAGATATTCAGGTGTGCCGGAGCTTCCCCGTAAGTCTGTATTCCATGCTTTGAACCAGAAGGCAGTAGCAAAGAGATATGCGAAGGAGCAGGGCGTTCCTTACGAGTCACTGAACTTAATCGTTGTACATATGGGTGGCGGTGTATCTGTAGGTGCTCATGAAAAGGGTATGATTGTAGACGTATTTAACGCACTGGACGGTGACGGTGCATTCTCTCCGGAGCGTGCAGGCGGCGTGCCCAGCGGTGCTTTGATTGATATGTGCTTCTCCGGTGAATATACCAAGAAGGAAGTTTACAGCAAAATCGTAGGTAAGGGTGGTTTCAATGCATACCTTGGTACCAACGATATGCGTGAAGTAATGAAGCGTGTGAACGAAGGAGATGAGAAGGCGGCAGAGATGGTAGATGCCTTTACCTTCCAGGTAGCGAAGGATATGGGTTCCATGGCTTGTGTATTGAAGGGCAAGGTAGACCAGATTATCGTAACCGGCGGTATCGCATACAATGCATGTGTAATTGATGCATTGAAGGAAAGAGCTGGCTTTATTGCTCCTTTCACTGTATATCCGGGTGAGGATGAATTGCTTGCTCTGACACAGGGAGCACTTCGTGTTTTGAACGGTGAAGAAGAGGCTATGAAGTACTAAGAAGGTACAGAAAAATACAAAGAAAAAATCAAATGGATATTGTCAGGGTGCACGGAAAATGATTTACATACTGACAATATCCATTTTGCTATAGACAAATGTCTAAAAATGTAGTAAGATAATTTTGTCGTTGAGAGGGGAATATTCATATGGTTGCGCGCAGGCAACAGAATGGAGGTTCTCATGAACGAACAAATCTTCGAAGATGCGCAGGGGTTAAGCGCCTGCGAAACTATTATTATGAAAGCCATTTGGGATGAAGATGGGGACATATCGATACAGAATTTGATCGAAGTTCTTAAGACGAAATGGGGAAAAGATTATGCCAGAACGACTGTAGTTACTTTTCTACTCAAACTAGCCGCGAAAGGTTTCGTGCAAACCTACCGTAATGGAAAAAATGCCTATGTACATGCAATTAAGAGTGAAGAGGATTACAAGACGAAGCTGGTAGCAGAAGACCGCGACTTTTGGTTTGGAGGAAAACTGTCAGGTTTAATGTCAGCTCTTTGCCGCGAACGAAAGTTGACGCAAGCCGAAGCAGATGAGATTAGGAAAATATTAGATGACAACACTATTAATTAATGTTGCCTTTCTGATATTGCTATCGTCCATCACCGGTGCGATTATGGTTATTATATGGTATGCCATTGGTTTATTGCTAGAACGCATTGGTTTTGCCAATATCGTATTCGAACTGTTGAAGATGGTAGTACTATTCTTTTTACTTCCGATAGCGTTTGTCATTTTGAAAGCCTATGACGATGAAGTGGGCACGGGTCGACTATTCGGTCCCACGCCTGCGATTGTAAGTTTTTGCAAATGGTTTGTCCCTCTGTGGGGCATCGGTGTTGTAATAGTACTTACATATATCATTTTGAGTGTGTTTCTGGTGAAGTATCGTTTTCGCGAAGCGTTTAGCTGCCCTTCTGGGGTACAGGCGAAGTTCGATAGCTTCAAACGCGAAATGCATTTGGAGAGTAGCCCGTTACAGCTGGTACAGAGTTATCGCGCAGAAATACCCTGTACATACGGCATCCTCACACCGCGAATAGTTATACCTGTTGAGGAGTACTCGGATGACGAATTGCGCGTCATAATATTACACGAAATGACACATTATAAGCAAAGGGATGTAGTATTGAAATTCTTCTCATATTTAATGTTGATGATTCATTACTTTAACCCTTTCGCTTGGATGGTATTTTTCAAAATTCAAAAGTGGAGCGAGTTTGTATGTGACTTCAGAGCGTCGAAGCATTTCGATAAAATCAACTCGTATTTTGATGTTATCCTACGGATTGCGATGGAGAAACCTTCGAAGTCAGGCATGGTCTCTCACTTGGCGAAAAGTTCGCGCGAGTTGAAGGAACGTGCGAGGAAACTAAGGAGGAACAACGAAATGAAGAGAAAATCCGTGTTTAGCATGGTTTTAGTACTTTGTACAGCATTTATGTTGAGTTCAACATCCGTATACGCTGCGACTGTGGAATGTGCGGACGCGTATCTTGCCATAGAGCAGGCAACTTCAGTTGAGGCGGCTGGGCCTCAGAGTGTAGCAGTGACAGATGGTGTTACAGTAGAATATGGTGAATCACACAGACTTACGATTGTGGAAGGGGAAGTATTGGAACAGATCAGAGGCGCACATGCCTTTGCCTGGGACGTTCCGGCAGGACATAGAGTGTATACACCATGGTTCGACTGTGAAGCAGGAGATGACCTTGTTGTAACTGTATTAGTTGATCCTACTAATGTAAGTATCCGTGTCGGTCTGGAAGATTCTATGGGATACCGATATTATGTAGTTGGTTCCGATACAATTGCACATGGCTATGACATCACCTCTTCCGGAGAATATCGTATCTATGTACAGAACGATAGCAGCACCGATGTTGCAGTGAACGGGAGCTACCTTATCCGATAATTTCATAATGAATAGTAAAACGACGAACGCATGCCTTCCGGGGAAACGGAAGACATGCGTTTTTTCTTTGTTTGTTTTTGGGGTTAGTGTTAAGAGGGCGTGCCCGGTTGTGGGCTTGGTGCGCCCTGTCAGGGCTTAGCACCCCGTCCGGCGTGCGAACTCTAGGCGCAGGTGCGCTGTGTCCGGCGTTCCCCCTTTACACTATTTCTCCGCACTGGTGCGTATGCACTTTATCAGATTCAATGTAGCATCTAAGGTGTCCTCATCAAAGGACAGTAGGTAGGCTTCAATTTCCGACAGCTTGCTTGGTGTGTTCTCAGTAGACAGAAACAGGGCCCAGACTGGTACATCGAAATATTCCGCGATAATCTGTAGCTTTTCCAGCTTCGGTGTTATGTTTCCGCTTAAAATCTTCTGAACATAGCTTTCGGAACAATTGATATCTGCACTTAGCTGACGCATAGAAATATTGGATTCCGACATCAATTCCAAAATATTGTTTTGAATTACTTTCTTTAAATCTTCCATATGCGCTTTTCTCCGTGTATTACTAAATATTGCTAATACTAATATTATACTTGGTAATCGAAAAACAACTGAATAGTGGCACTATCTATTTTAGATATAATGGATAGTATTTGGTAAAATATGGAAAATAAGATAGGAATTTTTAGATAAATGAAAATAGAGCGCGAAAAAAGAGAGAAGCCGGTGTGTTCTCACAGGCGTTCTCTCTGTATATGGTTATTTTATATCTTCTACTTTCTTTTCTAAGGGCTGCTCCAGCATGGCCGGATTGTTCATGAATTTGCGAAGCTGTCGCAAGGACAGGGCAAAGTAGAGACCGTCGCAGAAGCGTTCGTCAGATACCAGTCCGTAACCCATATGCTTCTGCGTAATGATTTCATTGCCGGAGGCTACAGGGATACTCTTTTCCTTACCCATGGCAAGAAAAAGTCCGGTGGTACCGAAGTTGTAGGTATGGTGGTAAATGTGGTTAATTCCTAAGGATTTTAAATTGGTAATGAAAAGGCTGGTGTGGAAGGGGCTTAGCTCCACGATGGCCTTGGGCAGTATACTGTGCTTGTCCATCCACATCAAAGTGTTTATTACGAACTTAATCAGAGGACCGGGAATCTTGTTCATCAGTACACGCATGAGCTTGTCCGTACCGTTTTCGCCTACTCGCTTGGTGGTTTCTTTCTCAATGGCGTCGTTTATTTTGTCAGCCACTTCCAAAATGGTTTCAGTACCTTCGAAGCAAAGCTTCACGGTAGTGCCGGTGCTGCCGTCCTTAAGGGTGGGGTGTACCACGAAGCTGACCCAGATTTTGGGACGGGCATAAATGCGGCCGTTCATACAAAAACGATTCAACTGGGGGCGGAGTGCAATCACGCGTACCATTGCGGCTATAAAAACGTGCATGTAGCTTAGCTTAATGCCGTCCACGGCTTTTTCCTTGATGTATTTATCCATGGGCGCGCAGGCAAAGGTGTCCTCGTACATGTTCATGGAGTCACAACGTGTCTTCATAATGTAGGGCATGATTTTCTGCATGGGGTCCAGGTCGCGAATAACGCGGCCATCCGGTCGTTTTCCAAACATTCTTTCCTCGTTTCCTGATGAAACTATCGAAGCAAAGGTAACTGCACTTCATAGTTCCACCATAAAAAGTTTATAGTTTTTTTATAATTCTACACCATTATACAAAAAAATGCAAAAAAAACAAGCCCTTCCTCTTTAAAAGAGGAGAGCTTGTTAAATCATCTTATGCTAAAGGAAAGTGGAAGTAGCGCTTAGCGTTGTGATAAGAAATATCAGTAACAATTTCGCTTAAAGTATCCATTTCTGCCGGGAACTCGCCGTTTTCTACCCAGTTACCGATTAAGTTACACAGGATACGACGGAAGTATTCATGTCTGGTATAGGACAGGAAGCTTCTGGAGTCGGTTAACATACCTACAAATCCGGACAGGTTGCCTAAGTTGGCAAGGGAAATCATCTGATCCTGCATGCCGGTCTTGTGGTCGTTGAACCACCATGCGCTGCCCTGCTGAATCTTGGCAACAGCAGTAGAATCCTGGAAGCATCCGAGGATGGTGCCGATAGCCTGGTTGTCATTAGGATTCAAGCTGTAAATAACAGTTCTGGGCAATTCGTCGGTAGTAATCAATGCATTTAAGAAGTCTGCCATCTGAGAAGAAGGCGCGTAGTTGTTGATACAGTCGAAACCGGTATCGGGACCTAACTTCTCAAACATTAAAGTATTATTGTCACGCTTGCAACCGTAGTGAAGCTGCATAGCCCAGTCTAATTTCTTGTATTCGCGTCCAACGAAGAGCATGAATGCAGTCTTAAACTTTAATTCTTCTTCCTTGGTGAGAATCATATGATTCAGTCTCTTTAAGAAGATGGCTTCCAATTCATCATCGGTAGCAGGATAGTACATTACATATTCCAAAGCGTGGTCGGATACGTTACAGCCCATGGAAGCAAAGAATTCCATACGGTTGCGTAATGCACTCTTTAACTCTTCGAAGGTGCTGATGGCATCCATACCTGCAGCTGCAGCTAATTTCTCTAAGTAATCCAGGTAGTCCGGCTTTTCAATATTCATGGCCTTATCCGGTCTCCATGCAGGCAGAACCTTTACGTCGAAGGTTTCGTCTGCTGCAATCTTTGCATGCCACTCCAGACTGTCGATAGGGTCGTCAGTGGTACAAATCAGGGTAACATTGCTCTGACGGATAATGTTGCGTACGCTCATGGAATCCTCCTGCAGCTTAGCGTTGCAGATGTTCCAAACTTCGTCAGCAGTCTTTTTATTTAAAACACCATTATAACCGAAATATCTCTGCAGTTCCAAATGGCTCCAGTGGAACAGAGGGTTGCCGATAGCTTTGCCCAGACATTCTGCCCATTTGCAGAACTTCTCGTAGTCGGAAGCATCACCGGTAATGTACTTCTCGTCCACACCGCAGGAACGCATGAAGCGCCATTTGTAGTGGTCACCGCCAAGCCATACCTGAGTAATGTTTTCGAACTTTCTGTCCTCAGCGATTTCCTTAGGATTAATGTGGCAGTGGTAGTCTAAAACAGGAGTAGTTTCCGCATAATTGTGGAAGAGTTCCTTTGCGGTTTCGGTTTCAAGGAGAAAATCCTTGTCCATAAATGGTTTCATAATATCCTCACTTTCTGCCGCAGGGCGGCTTTAAAATCATTGTTTGTTTAGTGGGTGGTTCCCCTCTTAATCAGTTGTCCGGAGAACATGGTCTGGGTTTGGGTTTCTTCACCGTTTAATACATTCATCAGTGTAGTAATCAAATGCTGACATTGTGTTTCCAGCTTGTTATCCACGGAAGTGAGTCCCGGTTCGCAGGCATTGGTCAGCATGGAGTTGTTATAACCGATGACAGCCAAATCTTCGGGGATGCGAAGTCCCTGTTCTCTGGCATATTTTATTGCACCCAGTGCCAGAATATCATCTGCTGCAATTACACCGTGGAAGGTAACTCCCTGGTCGGCTGCCTGCTTCAGATGCTCAGCCATGGCAGGAATATCTTCATGGGAACCCTTGAAGAACTGCAGTAATTCAGGACGTTCGGGAAGTCCGAAGGCTTTCATGGCACTTAAATGTCCGCTTAACTTACGCTTGCTGCTGTAAGAGGTGGAGTTATAAAAGAATAAGATATCCTCCACACCGGAATTTAACATATGCATGGTGGCCTTATACATGGAAGTATGGTCATCGGACAAAATACAATAGATGTTGGGCACCTCCAATGCGGCATTCAAAAGCATTACCGGAATTTGGGCGGCAGCATCTGTAATATATTTATTCTCTGCGTCGCTTTCATATATGTAGGAGGAACCTACTAAAATAGTAGCATCCACCTTCTGCTTCAATAACAGATTCATGCTCTTTTCACGATTTTCCAAATCGTAACCGCTGCAACATAAGATGCTGTTGTAACCATTAGCACGTAACAGCTGCTCCAGATAGTATACTGCCTTGGCAGTGTACAAATCGGAAGAATCTGCACAAAGAATACCGATGGTCTTCATGGTATTTAAACCTAAGCCTCTTGCAAAGGCATTAGGGGTGTAGCCATATTGGTTGATAACATCCATTACCTTCTGCTTGGTTTTTTCACTGACGCTTGAGCTGCCGTTCAATACACGGGATACGGTAGCAATGGATACGCCTGCTTTTTCTGAAATATCGTAAATTGTCATAGGCCGTCTCCTCTTTATTTTTGTATTGTGAAAACCGGCATTACAAAAATGTAAGCAGTTTCATAAATTGATTATAGCGAAAGCTGACAAGGTTTTCAAGATGTATTTTCAGAAGTTTCGGGAAAGTTTTTTAGGAATAGGAAAGCCCCCGTTAAAGAAACGGAGGCTGTGGTTACAGGGTTTATAATAAACATTCGATATGAAGACCCGGGGTCTGTGATAAATCTACGTAATCGTTGCCGCATTGTACCATGGGGCGGGAGAGCTTGGACTTGTTGATAAAGATGATTTCGCCCTCGCGTCCGTCACTTAAGAGGCAACGGTTGCGGATATAGCTGTTTACTACATTTTCAAGGAAGGTAAGTATGTAGTTTACATCGTATTTGCGGAAGCCTTCTTCTTCAAAAATCTCGATAACCGTAAACGGACAGAGTGCATCACGATACACACGGGAAGAAGTCATGGCGTCGTAAACATCGGCAATCGCCACGATTTTGGCGTATTTGTTAATCTGTGCTTCTCCGATACCGAAGGGGTAGCCGCTGCCGTCGCATCGTTCATGGTGCATTAAAGCGGAAGAATAGATATTCTCGTCCACATGCTGGGAAACCAAAAGCTTATAGCCGGCTGCAGGATGCTTTTTCATTTCCGTAAATTCCGGCTCGGTAAGCTTACCGGGCTTCAGGATAATGTCCTTAGAAACCAGAAGCTTGCCCACATCATGAAGTAAACCGCAGGCAGTAGCCAATTCGATTTCCTGCTGACTCAGCTTCAGCCAGCCTGCAAAAATATAGCAAATTAAGCTTACATTCAGGCAGTGGGAGAAGGTAGAATCATCATAATCCCGCATATTGTGAAGCATGTCCAAAAGACTGATGCGTCCATTGACGTCAGATGCAATTTTCAGGGAGTGATTCAAAAGCTCTTCCACATCCAGTGTAGCATTCTTGGTAATGACATTGTTTAAGGAGGCTTTCAGTGATTCTACTTCAATATTGTAGTTTTTCTTAAATTCCTGAAATTCAGCACTGTTACGGATACGGTCATTATAAGAATGTGGGTAATGGGGGCGTGCGGAAAGCGTACTTTCGTAAGATGCGTCCTCAATATAGACAAAATGAATGTCGTACAAATCCAACTTAATAATGAAAATGTCAGTCAGTACAGTTCCTTTTGCCAGAATTGATTTGTTATTCGCGTCATATGCGTCCTTGGCAAGAACCATTCCGGGAACCAATTGTAAGGATGATATACGTGTCATAAACGAAGCCTTTTCCTAAAAAATGAATTGTTTACAGTTAAAACCATTATAATAGATTTCGTAAAATAAGTCAAACTTAACATATTGTTCACAAAATGTTAATTGTTAGCTTGTTTTCAAAGGTTGAATACTGGAAGAAAATCTGTTACAATGTATGTTAGGCTTTGTAAAAAAACCAAAAAAGGATGGATTAGAAATGGGTTTGTTTGAAAAAGTTTTTGGTACCTATAGTGCCAGAGAATTAAAGCGTATTACTCCGATTGTGGATAAAATTGAATCACTTCGTCCCCAGATGATGGAACTGAGTGATGAGGGATTGAAGGCAAAGACTGCTGAGTTTAAGAAGCGTCTGGGCGAAGGTGAAACATTGGATGATTTGTTGCCGGAGGCTTATGCAGTTGTGCGTGAGGCGGCACGAAGAGTTCTTCATACAGAGCATTACAGAGTGCAGTTAATGGGTGGTGTCATCATGCACCAGGGCCGTATCGCCGAAATGAAAACCGGTGAAGGTAAGACTCAGACCTGTTTGCTCCCCGCTTATTTGAATGCACTTACCGGTAAGGGTGTACATGTTGTTACCGTTAACGACTATCTGGCAAAGCGAGATGCTGAATGGATGGGTCAGGTGCACGAATTCCTGGGACTGACTGTAGGTGTGATTTTAAATAGTATGCCTTCCGAGCAGAGAAAGGCAGCTTATGCTTGTGATATTACCTACGTTACCAACAATGAGCTTGGTTTCGATTATCTGAGAGATAATATGGTAATTTATAAAGAACAGCTGGTACTTCGGGGACTTCACTTTGCAATCATCGACGAAGTGGACTCAGTACTTATTGATGAGGCGAGAACACCGCTTATTATTTCCGGACAGAGTGGTAAGTCTACTGCTTTGTACGAAATGTGTGACTTGCTGGCACGTCAGATGAAGCGTGGCGAGGACGTACAGGATTTGTCCAAGCTGGATATGATTATGGGTGTACAGCAGCAGGAAAGCGGAGACTTTTTGGTAAACGAAAAGGATAAGGTTATCAATTTGACCGCACAGGGTGTGGAAAAGGTAGAGCGTTTCTTCCACATTGATAACTTTGCAGATCCGGAGAACTTAGAGATTCAGCATATTATTATTCTGGCGTTACGTGCACATAACTTAATGTTCCGTGACCAGGATTATGTAGTAAAGGATAATCAGGTAGTGATTGTCGATGAATTTACCGGACGTATTATGCCGGGTCGTCGTTATTCCGACGGTTTGCATCAGGCAATCGAAGCAAAGGAAAAGGTAAAGGTAAAGAGAGAAAGCAAGACTTTGGCATCTATTACCTTCCAGAACTTCTTCAACTTATTTGAGAAGAAGGCAGGTATGACCGGTACTGCTTTGACTGAGGAAAATGAATTCCGTGAAATTTACGGTATGGACGTAGTGGAAGTGCCTACCAATAAGCCGATTGCACGTATTGACCATCAGGATGCGGTTTACAAGACCAGAGAAGAGAAGCTTCGTGCGATTGTAAATTCTATTGAAGAGGCACATGCGAAGGGACAGCCGGTACTGGTTGGTACTATTACCATTGAAGCCAGTGAAGAGTTGAGCCGATTGCTTACCAAGCGCGGTATCAGACATAAAGTATTGAACGCTAAGTTCCATGAAATGGAAGCGGAAATTGTAGCAGATGCAGGTATTCACGGAGCAGTTACCATTGCAACCAATATGGCGGGCCGTGGTACGGATATTAAGCTGGATGATGAGGCGAAGGCAGCAGGTGGTCTTAAGATTATCGGTACCGAGCGTCACGAATCCAGACGTATTGACAACCAGCTGCGTGGTCGTTCCGGACGTCAGGGTGACCCGGGTGAATCCAAGTTCTACATTTCTTTGCAGGATGACTTAATGAGACTCTTCGGTTCCGAACGTCTGATTAATATGTTTAATGCATTGGGTATTCCGGAGAATCAGGAAATCGAGCATAAGGCACTTACCAATGCTATTGAATCTGCGCAGAAGAAGATTGAAAATAACAACTTTGGTATTCGTAAGAATTTGTTGGAATATGACCGCGTTATGAGTGAACAGCGTGAGATTATTTATGAAGAAAGATGTCGCGTACTTAACGGAGAAAGCATGCGTGACGTAATCTACAAGATGGTAACGGATATTACCGAGAATTGTGTAGATATCAGTATTAACGATGATGTAGATATTGATGAGTGGGATTTTGGAGAGCTGAATGCATTGCTTCTGCCTACCGTTCCTTTGGAGCCGGTAACTGCAGAACGCGTGAAGAAGCCGAAGAAGAGCAGCTTAAAGCAACAGTTGAAGGAAGAAGCTGTGAAGCTTTATGAGGCAAAGGAAACAGAGTTCCCTGAAGCGGAAACCATTCGTGAAATTGAGCGTGTGATTCTGCTTAAGGTAATTGACCGTAAGTGGATGGCGCACATTGACGATATGGATCAGTTGCGTCAGGGTATCGGTTTACAGGCTTATGGACAGAAGAATCCTATCGTAGAGTATAAGATGGCGGGTTATGACATGTTTGATGAAATGACCCAGAATATTAAGGAAGAAACCGTTCGTATGCTGTTCCATATTAAGGTAGAACAGAAGGTAGAACGTGAACAGGTAGTGAAGATTACCGGTACCAATAAGGATGAATCGGTGAAGGCACCCGTAAAGAAAACGGATGATAAGGTTTATCCGAACGACCCATGTCCTTGTGGCTCAGGTAAGAAATACAAGCAGTGCTGCGGTCGTAAGTAAGAAAGAATATTTATAAATGACTTGCCGGGTGTGAAGCATATTTTACACCCGGCAAATAAAGTATAAAGATAGAAAGAAGGTGACGTTAAGTGGTTGAATTAGATCAGATGAAAACGGAAATACTGACTTACGAAACTCCTTTAGCGGAAGTGAGGGATTCACTTTGACTTAGACAGTAAGTCGAAGCGAATTGAGGAGTTGGAAAGAGATATGGAGGCCCCTGGATTTTGGGACAATCCGGACATCTCTAATAAGAAAATGAAGGAACTGAAGAATCTGAAGGATACAGTGGGGGAATATCGTAAGCTGGAAACTCAGTACGAGGATATTTTAACACTGATTCAGATGGGTTATGAGGAAAATGATGAATCGTTGATTCCGGAGATACAGGGAGAGCTGGACGAGTTTAAAAGTGAGTTCGATGAGCTGCGTATCGGTACACTGTTGGCGGGAGAGTATGATAAGAACAATGCAATCCTTAAGCTGAATGCAGGAGCGGGCGGTACGGAAAGCTGCGACTGGTGCAGTATGTTGTATCGTATGTATACCCGTTGGGCAGAACGTAAGGGCTTTGAAATAGATGTGCTGGACTTTTTGGATGGTGACGAAGCCGGTATTAAATCCATTACTTTCCAGATTAACGGATTGAATGCTTATGGTTATCTGAAGTCTGAGAAGGGTGTACATCGTCTGGTACGTATTTCCCCTTTTAATGCTCAGGGCAAGCGTCAGACATCTTTCGTGTCGTTGGACGTAATGCCGGATATTGAAGAGGATTTGGATGTAGAAATCGACGAGAAGGATTTGCGTATTGACACTTACCGAAGCAGTGGTGCCGGTGGTCAGCACATTAATAAGACTTCTTCGGCGATTCGAATTACCCACATTCCTACGGGAACGGTGGTGCAGTGTCAGAATGAGCGAAGCCAGTTCCAGAATAAAGATAAGGCCATGCAGATGTTGAAGGCCAAGCTGTATCTGCTTAAGCAGGAAGCAAATGTAGAAAAGCTTTCCGATATCCGTGGAGAAGTAAAGGATATTGGCTGGGGCAACCAGATTCGTTCCTATGTATTGCAGCCTTATACCATGGTGAAGGACCACAGAACCGATGTGGAAAGCGGTAACGTGGATGCTGTGCTGGATGGTTCTTTAGATACTTTTATTAATGGATATTTAAAATGGTTGAGTGTGTCCAACACAGAAAATAAGCAGAATTAACGGAACAGAGAGCGAGAAAGAAATGGTTAGTGAAAAGATTTTACGTAAATATGCAGAACTTGCAGTAAAGATGGGAACTAATGTGCAGAAGGGCCAGATGTTGGTAATCAATGCGGATGTAAGAGACTTTGAGTTTGTACATCTTTGTGTGGAAGAAGGATACAAGGCAGGTGCCGGTGAGGTGACTGTAAACTGGAGCAGTGAGCACAATACCAAGTGGTCTTATGAATATATGACCAAGGAAGCGTTGAGTGAGATTCCCCAGTGGACCTACGACAGACGTGCGTATGTACAGGACAAGGGATGTTGCTTTTTGCATGTAGTAAGTGATACTCCGGGACTTTTGAAGGATATTGATTCTGAGAAGATTCTGGCTCATCAGATGGCTGCCAGCAAGAAGTTCCAGCCTTTGCAGGGCTACACTATGGCCAATAAAGGACAGTGGAGTATTGTGGCACTTCCTTCGGCAGGCTGGGCCAAAAAGGTATTCCCGGATATGGAAGAGTCTGCAGCTGTGGAAGCTTTGTGGAAGGCAATTCTTTGCAGTGTGCGTATCAGTGAGGACAATGATCCTGTAGCAGAGTGGGAGAAGCACAACGAAGAGATTCTGCGACACAGTAAGCAGTTGAATGATTATAATTTCAAGGAATTACACTTTAAAAACAGTCTGGGTACTGATTTGACGGTTGGCTTAATTGAGAATCATATTTGGGCCGGCGGTTGCGAAGAGGCATCCAACGGTGCGATTTTCAATCCTAATATGCCTACGGAGGAAAATTTCTGCATGCCTTACAAGTATGGTGTAAGCGGTAAGGTGGTGGCTACAAAGCCTTTGAGTTATCAGGGAAAGCTGATTGATGATTTCTGGCTGACCTTCGAAAACGGTAAAGTAGTGGATTATGATGCAGGCAAGGAAAAGGAAGCTTTAAAGAGCTTAGTTGAGTATGATGAGGGTAGCAGCTATTTGGGAGAAGTGGCTTTGATTTCTTATGACTCCCCGATTAATGATACCGGTATTTTATTCTACAATACCTTGTTTGATGAAAATGCATCCTGTCATTTGGCGCTGGGAAGAGCATATCCCATGAACGTAAAGGGTGGTACGGAGATGGATGAGGAGCAGTTGAAGGAAATCGGTGCAAATCATTCCATGACCCATGTGGACTTTATGTTTGGTTCCAGAGATATGCAGGTGGATGGTATTTGTAAGGATGGAACAGTGATACCTGTATTCAGAAACGGAAACTTCGTATTATAATGTGATAGTATTCATTGCAGACCTGCCGAATGTGGCGGGTCTGCCTTTTGATGTGTAAAAAGTCAAACTCTCGGAAAAATATCCCGAAATAGGTCGGAGGAGCAGTATGAGGTACATAAAGCCGGATTATTATGATAAATTTCAATGTGTGGCAGATAAGTGCCCGGACACCTGTTGTGCAGGCTGGCAGATTATGATAGATGAGGAGTCTTTGGAACGCTATGGAGCGGTGAAAGGGGACTTCGGCAAACGCCTGATAAATAGTATTGACTGGCAGGAAGGGTGTTTTTATCAGTCAGACAGGCGATGTGCTTTTTTAAATGAGAAGAATCTGTGTGATTTGTATACAGCGCTTGGAAGTGATGCGCTGTGCAATACCTGCAAGAACTATCCCAGACACACGGAAGAGTATGAAGGATTAAGGGAACTTTCCCTTTCTTTGTCATGTCCGGTTGCTGCAGAAATGATTTTGGCTCAGAAGAGCTTTCCTTCCTATGTGGAATGGGAGGACGAAAAAGAGGAAGAACTGGCGGATGAGTTCGAAGAGTTTGATTATATGATGTTTACCCAGTTAGAAGATGCCAGAGGAATGGTGATGAAGCATCTGCGAGAAGAGAAGTGGATGTTGGAAGAGAAGATGGACAGTTATCTGGGCTTTGCGGAAGCAATGCAGGAATGTATTGAGCGGGAGGCTTACTTCGAAATTGATGATGTGGTCCGCTTATGTGAAATGGAAGGCTTTGATAAGTATTTGAAGGCGGAAAAATCAGCTGAGGAGATTTTTTGTCATAGAAGCGACCTACTACAGCATATGCTTGGATTAGAGAGACTGCGTGAGGAATGGACACAGGTATTGGAAGAAGTGAGTGATATTCTTTATGCAGAAGGGAAGGATGCATACGAAGCAAAGAGGGAGCTGTTTGCAAAGTATCTGCAGGAAAACAGGGGAGCTTATAATGCTTGGGAAAATGTAGGACTACAGTTGTTTGTATTCTTTCTTTATACTTATTTTTGCGGTGCAGTTTATGATGATTGGATTTATAGTAAAATGATGCTGGCGGTAGAATCTGTCCGGTTTATTCGTGAGCTGTATTTGGCAAGATGGGCGAAAACAGGAAGACTTATGCAAGAAGACTATGTAGAGCTTGCGTACCGCTATGCCAGAGAAATCGAACATTCTGATTTGAATTTGAATGCGCTGGAAGAGATATTTATGGAAAGCTTTGAACACTTGGAAAATAAATTTGGAAAAAATTGAAAAAAATATGGGATAGGTGCTTGACAGTAATTAAAAACAGTGCTATTTTATTTGTGGTTAGTCGAGACTAATTGTTGTTATATGCATAGGAGGTCGATTTTATGACTTTGTTAGATGCTGAGATTGGAAAAGAGTATTTGGTAAAAGAAATTGAAACAGATGATGAGGAATTGAATGCATTTTTATTTTCTTTGGGTTGCTATAGCGGAGAGGCGATAACCGTTATTTCCAGAAAATGGAATGGTTGTGTGGTTTCTATTAAGGATGGCAGATATAACATAGATAAGCAATTGGCAAAGGCTATTACTGTATAGATTATGAAAGTGGCTAATATGCCACTATATATTTTGCACGCAAGTTAGGAAAGACTAACTTAGAGAAAGTTGTATTTATGACAGAAGCGGAGGAGCTTACGATGAGAATTGCATTAGCAGGTAATCCCAACAGTGGCAAAACCACCATGTATAATGCGTTGACCGGAAGTAATGAAACGGTGGGAAACTGGGCCGGCGTTACTGTGGATAAAAAGGAATGTGAGATTAAGAGAAGTTTTTTTGATGGGGATGGAGAAATGATAGCGGTAGATTTGCCGGGTGCGTATTCCATGTCCCCCTTTACTTCGGAAGAAAGTATTACCAGTACATATGTAAAAAATGAAAACCCGGAAGTGATTATTAATATTGTGGATGCTACTAATTTAAGTCGTAGTTTGTTTTTTACCACACAGCTTTTGGAATTAGGTATACCCATGGTAATTGCGCTTAATAAAAGCGATATTAATGAGAAGCGGGAAACAGAGATTGATGAAAAGCTTTTAGCAGAAAAGCTGGGATGTCCGGTGGTGAAAACAATATCCACATCTTCGGAAGGGTTAGAAGAGCTGATAAAAGTAGCAGTTTCACAGATTGGTAAAGGACAGAAAGCCCCTTATAGTCAGGGAATCATCGATATGACTAATAAGCAGGCAGTCATGGAGGCGGACAAGAAGCGATTTGCCTTTGTGAATAAAATTGTGAAAGCAGTGGAAACGCGAAAGGTGCTTACCAAGGATATAAATATAAATGATAAGATTGATGCAGTGATTACCCATCCGATTTTGGGTATTGGTATTTTTGCAGTAGTAATGTGGCTGGTATTCCAGATTTCCCAAGCATGGGTAGGACCTTTTGTGGCAGATACTCTGGTAGCTTGGTTAGAGAGTTTTCAAGGTTGGGTGGCCGGTTTCTTTGAAAATGCAAATCCTTTACTTTCCGCACTTTTGATAGATGGTGTCATTGGTGGTGTGATTGCGGTTATCGGCTTCCTTCCGCTGGTTATGGTCATGTATTTCCTGATCGCTCTTTTGGAAGACTGTGGATACATGGCACGTGTTTCTGTAGTGCTTGACCCTATCTTCAAAAAGGTTGGGCTTTCCGGAAAGTCAGTTATTCCTTTTGTAATTACCATCGGTTGTGCGGTTCCCGGTGTTATGGCTACGCGTACTATCCGTAATGAGAGAGAACGCAGAGCAACAGCCATGCTTGCTCCCTTCATGCCTTGTGGTGCAAAGATTCCTGTAATTGCCCTTTTTGCAGGTGCTTTCTTTGAAGAGCATCAGGGATTAATTAGTGCAATTATGTATTTTTCCGGAATTGTCCTGATTTTCCTTTGTGCGCTGCTGATTAATCAGATAACGGGCTATAGAGCAAGAAAATCCTACTTTATTATTGAAATGCCGGAGTATAAGGTGCCTTCTCTTTGGAAAGCATTCCTTTCTATGTGCAGCAGAGGCTGGGCATATATTGTAAAAGCGGCAACGATTATTTTGTTGTGTAATACGGTAGTACAGATTATGCAGACCTTCGATTGGAGCTTTGGAGTGGCGGCGAGTGCAGATTCTTCTATTTTGGCGTCTATTGCAAGACCGTTTGCTTATGTACTGATTCCGATTGTTGGATATCATGCTTGGCAGTTGGCTGCGGCCGCAGTGACCGGTTTTATTGCAAAAGAGAACGTAGTAGGTACTTTGGCAGTATGCTATGTAGGTCTTGAGAACTTAATCAATATGGATGAACTTTCTATCGCAGAAGGTGTGGCAGGTGGTGCAATCAGTGCAGAAATGCAGGGCTTAACAGCTGTAGCGGCACTTGCGTACTTGATGTTTAATTTGTATTCTCCGCCTTGCTTCGCGGCAATTGGTGCTATGAATGCAGAAATGAAGAGTGCCAAGTGGCTTTGGGGCGGTATTGCACTTCAGCTTGGTGTAGGCTTCACTGTTGGTTACCTGGTGTTCCAGATTGGTACCTTGATTACTACCGGAAGTGTTGGTGCAGGTTTCCTGCCCGGACTTGTGGCTGTAGTAGTTATGGCATTGATTGTGATTTGGAGAATTCAGGTGACCAATAATAGCCTGAAAAAAGAGTATGAATTAAAGAAAACTGCTTAAAAACTTGCAACCTTTAGGCATCCTGTGTAGTGTTAATGGTAGAAGGAATTAATGAAGCAATGAAGTTGTGCGAATTGCTTTTATCAACGGAGGATGCCTATGAAAAATTTTGCAAGTAAAAAATATAATTTGGTAGCGTTTGTTATCATACCTGTGGCAATCGTTTTGGTCAGTATAACATTTTGTATATTAGTTGGCGGAAGCCTTTTTTCACCGACACTGGATTATGATGATGTGACCCCGCAAACGGAGTCCGGAGAATTATGGAAGGTTCTGGCGGTTATAGAGGGCGAATACGCTTACGTGATATATAGTGTAGATAATGCTTACAAGTATGATGATGCCCGCCTGATTGCATTTCAGGGACCGGACATTGAAACAATCCAGAAGGAAGTCACAGAGTGCGATACAGGTAATGAGGCTACTTCCTATTGGGAAGGCGAGGGAACAAGCTTCAACTTCTCCAATACCTTTGATTTTAAACAATATTTGAGTAAAATGGAAAGAATAACATTTACCAATGGTGCGCCTGACTCAGATGTGGTGATTGCTAATTTTTCAGAAGTTACGTTATATGATTTAAGTGATTATGTAGGATATGAAAAGGATAATAAATCCGGCGAAGGACTGGCAGTAGTGATTATGTTTATTTTGGTGGGCGCAGTTACCCTGATTGTTCTGGCAGTGGAATTGTTGGTAGCGTTTGCTTTGAAAAAGGCAATTGCAAAAAGTAAAAGTAACCTGATGTGATGTTTTGTGCAGAGGAGAGAATATGGAAAATATTATTTTAATAATTGTGCTCTTGCTTATTTTGGGAGGCGCAGGACTCTACATAATCAGAGCTAAGAAAAAAGGTGTGAAGTGTATCGGATGCCCTGCCGGCGCTACATGCTCCGGTAACTGTAGCGGAAATTGCAGTGGGTGCAGCGGTACATGCGCGAAAACCGATGAAGTCGAATAAAAATATCATATTTCTCAATAACCAAAACACCCTGTGGTTAATATACATTAGCCCCAGGGTGCTTTACTCATTGTGAAATCTTTACAAGCTTGTCTTCTCCGGATTCATAATATCCAAATAGAAACAGGCATAGGTCATCTGCATATAAGGCAACAGCCAGATAAGTCCGATGCCACAGGTTAAAATGCATAAAAGCATCAGCGGCAGGAAACTTAACTCCAGATAAAACAGTTTCCACAAGTGTGGTTTCATAATTTTGCAGCTATTTCGTAAAACTTCCTTAGCAGTGTAGTTGGGGAAATCCACAATAATAAAATAGGTCTGAGAAATAAGTAAGCTGACCGGGACATAAATAAGAAGTCCTACGACCATAGCTATCAGCATAAGTACTAAATAAGTGGTATCTTTGGTTTGTATCAGAAGCATGCTGAAAACCTGAAAAGGTGTCAGACATACTAAATTTAGCAGGGAATGTACCAAGGATACTTTTACGGATTTTTCCGGCTGCGTAAAGAAACCATAGAAAACAGTGGAGCTGATGCATGGTTTGCCGCAGGCAAGACTTAAAAAGAAGTAGGCCAGGCCGGTATTGAGTACACCTAAAAGGATGGAAACTACTGCAGAAAGTAAAAAGGACAGTATCATGGAAGCAATATCCACCCCGGGAACCAGTCCGGTAATGAGGGTGGTCGCCAGATAATCCACAATATAGACGGTCAGGATGGCTGAGATAGCAAGCCAGTAGTGACCTTCCAGTTTGATTTTTGCCAGATTTTTCAGTTCTGCACAAGATTTATAACGATTCATAGTATAAGACCTTTCTATAAACATATATTTTCAAATGCATTCGCACAGATTACTCGTCACCAAGAAGCTCGTCTAAGTCCACGCCGTATCCCTCTTCTAACATTTCATCAAAAGTGATACCATATATGGTTTCTGACATAGTGTTTAACTGCTCACGATAAGCCGGGTCTTTCAGCATGGTAGGCATCATGCTAAGTACAAGGGTTAGAATTAATGTAGCAAAGGCTATGGAAATGGTAGATGAAATAACGCCTGCAAAAGCAGGTGTTTCCATACGCTTTCCTTTGCGATGGGAAAGAACGGCAAATAAAATGCTTAAGCCACCGAAAAACAAAGGTAAAAAAGCGGTCAGAATTGTGACAAAAGCCAAAACTCCAAAAATCAATGAAGCGGTAGCAAAAGAATTTGTTTTATTCGTATTTACGGTAGGTTGTTGGTAATCCATGGAAAACTCCTTTCAAAGGGTAAAATACCGATATTTGTAATATAGCATTATTTTTACTTGAAATCAATGAAAGGTATCTATTATAATTATAAAGAATTTGTGAACAGTTCAGGAGGACTTGGCATAAGTCCGGTTGAAGCGGCTGTACAGGAAAGGACTGAAAGTATGGACATTATTTTACAGATTAAAGAAGAGTTAAAAGTTGAGAAGTGGCAGGTAGAAGCAGCAGTAAAGCTGATTGATGAGGGGAATACCATTCCTTTTATCTCCAGATATCGTAAGGAAGTGACCGGTTCCTTAAACGATGAACAGCTTCGTGATTTGCACGAGAGATTGACCTACTTGCGTAATTTAGAGGATAAAAAGGAGCAGGTATTAAAGAGTATTGAAGAACAGGGTCAGCTGACCGATGAATTAAAGGAAAAAATTCTGGCGGCACAGACACTGGTGGTAGTAGAAGATTTGTATCGCCCTTACAGACCTAAGAGAAAAACCCGTGCCAGCGTGGCAAAGGAAAAGGGACTGGATGGTTTGGCACAGTTTATTCTGGCACAGGAAACTGCGGCACCGGTAGAAGAGGAAGCTGCTAAATATGTTTCAGAGGAAAAAGAAGTGGCATCCGTAGCAGAAGCTTTACAGGGAGCTAAGGATATTATTGCGGAAATGATTTCCGACGAAGCAGAGCATCGTTTGTATATCCGTAACGCGACTACCGAGGAAGGTATTATTACCAGTACCGCCAAGGATGAGAAGGCACAGAGCGTGTATGAGATGTATTATAATTTTGAGGAGCCTGTGAAGAAAATCGCAGGACACAGAGTATTGGCTTTGAACCGTGGGGAAGCGGAGAAGGTGCTGACAGTAAAGGTAAATGCGCCGGTGGAGAGAATTATCCGCTATCTGGAAACTAAGTTAATTACCAAAGATAATGAGTTTACTAAGCCGATTTTGCAGGAGGTGGCTCAGGATAGCTATGAGCGTTTGATTGCTCCGGCTATTGAGCGTGAAATTCGTAATGACCTGACCGAAAAGGCAGAGGACGGCGCAATTAATGTATTCGGTAAGAACTTAGAGCAGCTGCTTTTACAGCCGCCTATCGCCGGCAAGGTAGTGCTTGGCTGGGACCCTGCTTTCAGAACCGGCTGTAAGCTGGCAGTAGTAGATGCTACCGGTAAGGTGTTGGATACTAAGGTAATCTACCCTACTGAGCCTCAGAATAAGGTAAAAGAAGCAAAGATTGAATTAAAGAAGTTAATTGATAAATATAAAGTAGATTTGATTTCCGTAGGTAACGGTACGGCTTCCCGTGAGTCAGAGCAGGTGATTGTAGAGTTCTTAAAGGAAATCGACAGACCGGTGCAGTATGTGATTGTAAACGAAGCAGGTGCGTCTGTTTATTCTGCAAGTAAGTTAGCAACGGAAGAGTTCCCGAACTTTGACGTAGGTCAGAGAAGTGCAGCGTCTATCGCCAGAAGATTGCAGGATCCTTTGGCAGAGCTTGTAAAGATTGACCCGAAATCCATCGGTGTAGGACAGTATCAGCATGATATGAACCAGAAGAAGCTTTCCGAAGCGTTGAATGGTGTGGTAGAGGACAGTGTAAATAAAGTAGGTGTGGATTTGAATACCGCTTCTGCATCCCTGCTTGAGTATATTTCCGGTATTAATAAGACCATTGCAAAGAATATTGTGGATTACCGTGAAGCAAACGGCCGTTTCACCAATCGTAAGCAGCTTTTGAAGGTAGCTAAGCTTGGCCCTAAGGCATACGAGCAGTGTGCAGGCTTTATGCGTATTACCGACGGTGACAATCCTTTGGACGCTACCAGTGTACATCCGGAGTCTTATGAAGCTGCCATGAAGCTTTTGGACAAGCTGGGACTTACCATGGAAGATGTAAAGGAAGCCCAGAAGAAGGCGGCAGCAGAAAAGGCAGCAGGCAAGAAAGCACCCGCACCGAAGAAGCAGGAGCCTAAGAAGCCTGTACAAAGACAAGTTCGCGTCAGCAATACTAATACGGCTATGGGCAAGGCTTTGGCAGCTGCTATGGGTGGCGTGACCTTTGAGGCACCGGCGGATAAGAAGGCTAAGGATAATAAGGCGGTTGAGGCAGCTCAGACCAATGAAGCAAGCATCAGCAGTTTAGAGAAGCGCATTAAGAATAAAAAGCTTTTGGCAGAGGAATTGGGTATCGGTGAAATTACTCTGACGGATATTTTAAAGGAATTAGAGAAGCCTGCCCGTGACCCTCGTGACGATATGCCTAAGCCTATCCTTCGTAGCGATGTATTGGATATGAAGGACTTGAAGCCTGGCATGATTCTTAAGGGTACCGTTCGTAACGTTATCGACTTTGGTGTATTCGTAGACATCGGTGTGCATCAGGATGGTTTGGTTCATATCAGCCAGATTACCGAGCGCTTTATTAAGCATCCTTTGGAAGCGGTAAGCGTAGGCGATATCGTAGACGTACAGGTACTGGATTGTGATGTGGCAAAGAAGAGAATTTCTCTGACCATGAAGATTAAGAAGTAATAGGATTTTTTTGGTAAGATTCTATCAAAAATCCTTGTTAAATAGTTGACAATGCAGATGCGCTGTAGTAATATACCCCATGAGGCAAAGTTCTTCGGGGTTGGGTGCGAAGGTAAAACTTCTATTCCCTACTGGCAGTGATGCATGAGCTTTGGGACCTGTGTTGAAGTGCGCAAGGCATGCATGACAGGGAGCAAGGTAAGTGACAAGTCCGCGACCTGCACCTTTGATTTATAAAAGAGGTGTGGCTGAAACGGTGCGAATCCGTTACCAACAGTATAGTCTGGATGAAAGAAGAAATTGGTGTGTGTTTATGTACCCCGGAATTTCTGCGCCCGCAGAGATTTCGGGGTTTCTTTGTGTAGTCCCCCAAAGGCAGGCACAAACTTACAAACGCACAAAAGAAGAATTTTCCTTATTATCTGATTTATAATGCCGGAAGCAGGAAAAGTTTCGGCGCCGCAAAGCGCGGCAGAAAGAGAGGAAAAGAAAATGAGTAACAACACAAAAAAATTAACATCAGGAGCTATGCTCTGTGCCATTGCGTATGTGGTAATGGTTATCGGTCGTGTGCCGGTCATTCTGTTTTTGAAGTATGATCCGAAGGATGTTATTATTACCTTAGGAGGCTTAATATGGGGACCGGGAATGGCATGTATTGTGTCGGCGGTAGTTTCTCTGATTGAGATGTTTACGGTAAGTGATACCGGTATTATCGGATGCATTATGAACTTTATTTCTACATGCTCTTTTGCGTGTACGGCAGCTTTTATTTATAAAAAGAAGCGTACCTTAGCGGGAGCGGTAACCGGTTTGGTTGTGGGCGCGATTACAATGACTGCGGTTATGCTTCTTTGGAATTATCTGATTACACCGCTTTATATGGAAGCTACCAGAGAGCAGATAGTATCTATGCTCCCTACTGTATTCCTTCCGTTCAATCTGTTAAAGGCAGGGTTAAATGCAGCATTTACCTTCCTTCTTTACAGACCGGTCGTTACAGGTCTTCGTAAGGCAGGGTTGGTTGAGGCTTCTGCAGGTTCCAAGTCCAAGAAGATGCCTTGGGGACTTATTTTTGTTGCAGTTATGATTATTATCACATGCGTGTTATTTATTCTTTCGTTAAATGGTATTATTTAAAAGTTTTGTCTGATGAAAATAAAAAACTTGCATTTTGTCTTACATGTAATATAATTAATGTAGTTGGATAAAGTTGGAGGTTTTTTGTATGAAGAAGTTTATGGCAGAATTTAAAAAGTTTGCATTAAAGGGCAACATGATTGATTTGGCAGTGGGTGTTATCATTGGTGGAGCATTCAACGGATTAGTTACTTCACTTGTTAATGATATTATCATGCCGGTACTTAGCCTGTTTACAGGAAAGATGGATTTCGAAAACTGGTTTGTAGCATTGGATGGCGAGACATATGCAACCATCGAGGCTGCAAAGGAAGCCGGCGCAGCGACTCTTAACTATGGTAATTTTATTTCAGGAATTATCAACTTTATCATTATGGCCTTTGTAGTATTTATGTTAGTAAAGGCAATTAATAAGTTAAAGAAAGATGAGCCGGCAGCAGCACCTACCACCAAGAAATGTCCGTTCTGTAAGACAGACATTCCTTTGGAAGCAACCAAGTGCCCGCACTGTACATCTGCACTGGAAGAGTAAGAAGCTAAGGGCTGTCAAGGCAAAGCGTATCTTTGCCGGGACAGCTTTTTTCTTGATAAAGCTTTTGTATGCTGTTTTCATGAGGGAGGAAGCACAGCAGGAGGTTTTTGTATATATGTTAGAACTGGATGTTAAAATTGAAGCGAAAGATTTATATGACTATATGATGGCGCATACCTACAACAGTCCCGCCGGTATTTTGGGAAGCTGTGTGGGTGGCTTAGGTGTTGTGTTTGGTTTTATGACAAAGCAGTGGATTTTTTTGATTTTAGGAATTGTGCTGTTAGTATATTTGCCATGGACACTGAATTTAAAAAGTAAGCAGCAGGTTTTGAATAACCCTGTATTTAAAGAGGCACTTCATTATGTATTGAATGAAGAGGGGCTTACGGTTTCACAGGGAGAAACCACTCAGAGTCAGGCATGGGCGGATATGTATAAGGCTATATCAACGGCGAAGAGTATTATTGTATATACTTCACCGGTAAATGCGACGATTATTCCCAGACGTGCTTTGGGAGAAAACTTGAGTCAGTGTATTGAAATTATTTCTACACACATGCCGCCGAATAAGGTGAAGATTCGTTATTAATGTGACTGGTTTGCAGGAGGCTTGAAGAAAGCATCTCAAAGGAACCGGAATGTGAGGAGTTTATGAACAAGCAGACGTGGGAGTCCTTTTGCCCGGAGGACACCTTTGAAATAGGAAAAAGAATAGGTGAAGCTGCAGAACCGGGACAGGTGTATACACTTATCGGAGATTTGGGAGTAGGCAAGACGGTTTTTACCCAGGGTGTTGCAGCAGGTTTGGAGATTCGTGAACCGGTGAACAGTCCTACCTTTACCATTGTGCAGGTGTATGAGGAGGGAAGACTGCCTTTTTATCATTTTGATGTATATCGCATCGGTGACGTGGAGGAAATGGAAGAAATCGGTTATCAGGATTACTTTTATGGGGACGGAATCTGTCTGATTGAATGGGCGAATCTGATTGAAGAGATTTTACCGGGAAAATATGTGCAGATTACCATTGAAAAAGACTTGGAAAAGGGCTTTGATTACCGTAAAATAGAAATGAAGGAGATGCCGCAGTAACGGCATGGAAGGAAGTTTATGAAAATATTGGCAGTAGACAGCTCGGGACTTGTTGCCAGTGTGGCAGTGGTAGAGGACAATGAGCTTCTGGCAGAATATACAATGAATTATAAGAAAACACATTCTCAGACATTGTTACCTATGTTGGAGGAAGTGAAAAAGATGATTGATTTGGACTTGGAGAGTCTGGATTATATTGCAGTAGCTGCAGGTCCGGGTTCCTTTACCGGACTTCGAATCGGTTCCGCTACCGTAAAGGGGCTGGGGCTGGCACTGAACAAGCCTGTTATAGAGGTGCCTACCTTGGAAGGACTTGCTTATAATTTATGCGGCGTGGGAGGATTTGTGTGTCCACTTATGGATGCCAGAAGAAATCAGGTATATACGGGGATTTACCGTTTTGTACAGCAGGGGACGGAGTGGAAATTGGAATCGGTAGTAGAGCAGTGTGCTACGGATATTGCAGATATTATAGAAGAGTGTAATCGTCTGGGAGAAGCGGTGACTTTCCTGGGGGATGGTGTGCCTGTTTACAAAGAGCGTATTGCAGATCTTTGTAAAGTGCCATATACTTTTGCACCGGCCAATATGAACAGGCAACGTGCAGCCAGTGTTGCCACGCTGGGAAAACAGTATGCGGCGGAGGGCAAGGTGGTTTCGGCAGCAGAACATGCACCGGAATACTTGCGTAAAAGTCAGGCAGAGAGAGAAAGAGAAGAAGCCAATGGTTCAAATTCGTAAATTGCGCGAAGAAGATGTAGAAAGCCTAAGTGAGCTGGCAAAAGATTGTTTTAGTGTACCATGGTCTGCTAAGGCATTTGCGGCACTGGTAGAAGACGAAAAAAGTCTGTATCTTGTGGCAGAAGCCGAAGGACGGGTAGTAGGATGCTGCGGTGTGGTAAATTCCTGGGGAGATGGTGATATTGATATTGTCATGGTGCAGGAAAGTATGCGGGGACAGGGAATCGCATATGCTATGCTATTGGAACTGCTGAAACAGGGTCCGGCCATGGGGATAGAGAATTTTACTTTGGAAGTCAGAGTAAGTAATGCTCCGGCCATTCATGTGTATGAAAAGCTGGGCTTTGTGTCGGAAGGAATCCGCCCGCGCTTTTATGAAAAGCCGGTAGAGGATGCCGTGATTATGTGGAAGCGTAAGGACGGATGAATAATGCCGGATGGCTTTTTGTGCGTAATTTCGACAAGAATTACCAGCAGAATAAAATGGATTTTATGATACACTTTGCATAGGTAGCTGTAAATTTCGACAGATAAGGGAGGATAACAATGCGAAAATATGCAAATGTACAGGAAAATGATTTGGAACAGGTATGCTGTAATAAATGCGGCAGAAGCCTGAAAGTAGAAAATGGTTTTTTAAAGGAAGGCTGTTTTCATGTGGATTTTAGTTTTGGATATTTTAGTACGAAAGATGGAATGAATCACACATGGGATATGTGCGAGGAATGTTATGATAAAATGATACAGGAGTTCCTGATTCCTATGGAGGAAACAGAGAAGAACGAACTTCTGTAGCAGGAAGAGAGGATACCGGATGTTAGATGTTTGTTTGCTGGGTACGGGAGGTATGATGCCCTTGCCCTATAGATGGCTGACGGCCCTGATGATGCGTTATAACGGAAGCAGTATATTGATAGATTGCGGAGAAGGAACCCAGGTGGCAATGAAGGAAAAGGGCTGGAGTCCGAAACCCATTGACATTATGTGTTTTACCCACTATCATGCAGACCACATCAGCGGTTTGCCCGGTATGCTGTTAACTATGGGAAATGCGGAACGGACAGAACCGCTTCTGATGATTGGTCCTAAAGGATTGCAAAAAATTGTAAATTCATTACGTATTATTGCACCGGAGCTTCCTTTCGAAATCAAATTTATGGAGATTGAAGGGGCACGGCAGAGATTTCAGTTTGATGGTTTTTATATTGATGCTTTTAAGGTGAACCATAATGTGTTATGCTATGGTTATAATCTGGTAGTGGAACGTGTGGGCAAATTCCAGGTAGAGAAGGCAAAGGAGTTAAATATTCCTTTATGCTACTGGAATCGTCTGCAAAAGGGTGAAACTATTGAGGCAGAGGGTTGCATTTATACACCGGATATGGTGCTGGGAGAGACCAGAAAAGGATTGAAGGTGACCTATTGTACGGACAGCCGTCCTACGGAAGGAATTGCCGAAGCGGCTACCGGAGCAGATTTATTTATTTGTGAAGGTATGTACGGAGAACCGGAGAACCAGGCAAAAGCAAAAGAGAAGAAACATATGACCATGTACGAGGCGGCACAGATGGCAAAGCAGGCCGAGGTACATGAAATGTGGCTGACACATTACAGTCCGTCACTGTTTCGACCGGAAGAATATATTAATGATGTGAGGAAAATTTTTCCTGCATCCGTTGCGGCAAAGGATGGCCGGAGCATAGAATTGAAATTCATGGATTAGGATAAGGAATATATGGGAACAGGTCGTAAGAAGAACGCAAATGCTAACAGAACGATGATAGTGATAGTGCTTTTAATGGTAGCGGTAGTAGGATACTACTGCTATTTAGTGAACCGTTCTGGCGAAGCGACAAAGGAACCGGAGCTTACGGCGGCGCAGGAGGTATTGCTGCGTGACATGGAAAGAAGTTACCCGCCCACACCCAAGGAAGTAGTAAAGTACTACAATGAAATCATGAAATGCTTCTATAATGAAGAATGTTCTCAAGAGGAAATTGAGGATTTGGCTGTGAGAGCCAGAGAATTGTATGATGAGGAATTACTGGAGCATAATGAGTGGGGACCATATATTATCAGTCTGACAGCGGAGATTATGCATTATAGGGAAAACAATATGCGACTGGTTAACTGTTCGGTGGCTGCCAGTACAGATGTAGATATGTTTGAAGATGACGGCTATTCTTTCGCCAGACTATCCTGCGGATATACGGTTCTGCAGGGGAAAGAAAATACTTCTACCATGCAGATTTATCTGCTGCGTAAGGATGAAGATGGTCATTGGAAAATTTATGGTTGGGATTTGGCCGAAAATGTAAATGTCGGCGAAAAGGAATCGAAGGAAGAGTAAGAATATGAACGCGGAAAACAAAACAGAGGATGTTTTAATACTGGCTATTGAAAGCTCCTGTGATGAAACGGCAGCTTCGGTAGTGAAAAATGGCAGAGAGGTTTTGTCAAATGTTATTTCCTCACAGATTGCATTGCATACATTATATGGTGGTGTGGTGCCGGAAATAGCATCCAGAAAACATATTGAAAAAATTAATCAGGTGATTGAAGAGGCGCTGAAGGAAGCCGGAGTAGAGCTTAAGGATATTACAGCTATAGCAGTAACCTATGGTCCGGGACTGGTGGGCGCCCTTTTGGTGGGCGTATCTGCAGCAAAAGCAATCAGCTTTGCTACAGGAATTCCTTTAATTGGGGTTCATCACATTGAGGGACATATCAGCGCCAATTATATAGAGAACAAAGAGCTGGAGCCACCATATGTGTGTCTGGTGGTATCCGGTGGACATTCCCATCTGGTAGTGGTGAAGGATTATGGCGAATATGAAATCATAGGTCGAACCAGGGATGATGCTGCGGGAGAAGCGTTTGATAAAGTAGCAAGAGCTATTGGTTTAGGATATCCCGGAGGACCGAAGATTGACAAGTTGTCCAAGGAAGGAAATTCGGAAGCAATTCGTTTTCCCAGAGCAAAGGTGGAAGATAGTGAATATGATTTCAGCTTTAGTGGTTTGAAATCAGCAGTATTAAACTATTTGAACGGTTGTCAGATGAAGGGTGAACCTATATGTGAAGCAGATGTGGCTGCATCCTTCCAAAAAGCGGTAATTGATGTTTTGGTAGAGCATGCATTACATGCAGTGAAAAAATATGGTTACGATAAATTTGCCATCGCAGGCGGAGTGGCTTCCAATTCTTCTCTGCGTCAGGCATTTGAAGAAGAATGTGCAAAACGCAAAATTAATTTCTACCATCCCAGCCCGATTTTCTGTACAGACAATGCGGCAATGATTGGTGTAGCAGGATATTATGAATATTTAAAGGGCGTGCGCAGCGGCATGGATTTAAATGCAGTTCCGAACCTGAGATTGGGAGAAAAGTAAGTGCAGACGGCACGGAATGGAGTAAAGAATGGGACAGTGTACGGCAATTGTTCTGGCAGCAGGCGCCGGAAAACGCATGCAGAGTCATGTGGCAAAACAATATATGCTGTTAAATGAGAAGCCGATTATTTGGTATGCACTTCATGCTTTTGAGGAAAGTGCACTTATAGATAAGGTAATTCTGGTAGTAGGTGCAGGGGAAATTCCTTACGGTAAATCAGAGATAGTTGAAAAATACGGCTTTACTAAGGTAGAAGCAGTTATTGAAGGCGGTGCGGAAAGATTTCTGTCGGTTTGGGAAGGATTAAAGCAAATCGAAAATCTTCAGACGGATGACGAGAAAGAGAATGCTTCGGACAATTATGTTTTTATTCATGATGGTGCAAGGCCTTTCGTGACAGAAGACATTATTCGGGATACTTATGAGGCGGCGAAAGCATACGGCAGCTGTGTGGCCGGAATGCCGGTAAAGGATACTATAAAGATTGCGGATGAAGATGGCTTTGCTGTACAGACACCGAATCGTAAAACAGTATGGGCAGTACAAACCCCTCAGGTATTTGAACAGTCTTTGATTATTTCGGCATACGCGCAGCTTATTGAGAAATTGGACGAGCTGAAGGCACAGGGAGTGGAAATAACGGATGATGCCATGGTGGTAGAAACCATGACCGGTAAGAAGGTTAAACTGGTAAAATCTTCTTATGAAAATATAAAAATCACTACTCCGGAAGATATGAAAATAGCGGAAAGTTTTGTATAGAAAAATTACGAAAAAAATTGTAAAAAAAAGTGTTGACATCGAAAACCTTTTTTGATATTATAATCAATGTCGCTGAACAAGAGCGAGCACTCGGAGAGGTATCGAAGTGGTCATAACGAGGC
>JBGVKL010000064.1:0-6341 GCA_045123675.1 Acetatifactor sp.
GTTTGTGGGGACAGCGCCACAAGCAGTATCTAAAGGAGCATAAGCAGTTCCTCTATACCACAATGCTGATTGAGGGTACACTAAACTCCTACCTTGTAGATAGTGACAGACAGGCACAGGAGCGTTTGCTCCTGCTGACAAAGCAAATTGCAGAGCAGGAAAATGTGACCAAGCAACTGAAAGCAGATAATGCTATGCTGTGGGTGCAGAAAATGAATGAAATTCAGTCCAGAGTTAGGGAAATCATTTACAGCGAGATTATCTACGCATAACAGAATGAGTGATTGGGGCGGTAAGTCAGTTCTTGGCTTACCACCCGTGTCTGCTCATAAGCAAAATAAAGAAATACCGTCAATGGCAGTGCTTACACTGTTCATCGAGACCATTGACGGTATTGCGTATTTTGCTATTGCTATCTTTATTTTTTCGCATCTGAGCGATATAATTTATTTGACTGAAGGTATACTGAAACTTTGAATTTGTCGGATTGGTAAATTCCGATTTAACCGAGCAACGCTACAAGCCTTAACCTCAAGACCTGACGGTCTTTCGGTCACGGGCTGTCGCCCTATGAGTCTGCACTCGAAATTGTCTTCCTGTGAGCAAGCTCCCGTCAGCCAATTCGATGCATCCTCGCACGGCTTGTAGCTGACGTGAAAATTTAGGATTATGTGAGTGAAGACATGCCTTATGAATATTTATACGTTAATATTCATAAGGCATTTTCTTTAATTAGTTTGTCTACAAGTTGAAGTACCCCCACTTATAGAAGTGGGGGTACTTCAACTTGGCTGGGAGATTGCCATTGACTGAATACAAAGTGTGTGATATAATTGGTAGTACCAAGTGGTACTACCAGTCATTTTTCTATGTGAGGTATAAGATCAAACATGAGTAATCAAACAAATAGTGAATACCAGAAGGCTATAGACTATTTATACCAGATGGCTTCAGACGGTCAACTGATTGTGGGGAGCAAGATTCCGTCAGAGCGTGAGTTGGCTCAGAAAACAGGAATCAGCAGAAATTCCACCAGAGAAGCAATCAGTATTCTTCGAGGCATAGGTATCGTTGAAAGCAGGCATGGTTCTGGCAATTATGTTTCAAAAGATCCAGGTTCATCCATTTCAATGATGATCAAAGCTATGCTTGCCTTAAAATCCACTTCTAAGGCTGAAATTATCCAAGTACGAAAAGTGATTTCCTATTCGGTATGTGAATTGATCATGGACAGAGGCCTTACAAAGGAGGAAGTCGCAGATTTTCAGAGTATTTTAGATGGCATGATAACTGCGTCAAAAGAAGAATTTGCTGAGTATGACAGGATCTTTCATCGAAAATTGATGCTTTTGACGGATAATACTTTATTCAGAACCTTAATGGAGCCTATTGGTGAAGCTTATCTGGAACTGATACCAGAAGTGATTGGTCATACAGATGCTGACTCAAGAAAAGCATTGGTTGACATACATGCCCTGCTAATCAGTGGGCTTGTAGATCATGATCGTGAGAAATGTAAAGCCTATTTTGAGAAACATTATGGTTTTGTGGAGGACGGTTTAGAATTATGAAATACATCAACCAATTTTTAATTATTTTGTTAATTTCCTTTTTGGGGGAAATATTGAAATGCCTTTTGCCGTTACCGATTCCTGCAAGTATTTATGGAATGATCATTTTGTTTTTGGGACTCATGACTAAGGTAATTAAATTAGAGTCAGTGAAGGAAACCGGCAAATTTTTGATTGAGATCATGCCAATCATGTTTATTCCAGCGGGAGTTGGACTGATGACAACCTGGGGGGTTTTACAGCCAATCTTATTACCTGTCAGCATCATTACTGCAGTGACGATTATTACAGTTATGGTTGCCACGGGATGGGTGTCTCAAATCATTATCAGAAAGTCAGGAAAAAAGAAAGATGAATAGTTTTTTTCAGGAATCATTGTTTGCAGGACTGGCACTTAGTCTTGTTGCATATGTAATCGGCATGGCACTTAAGAAAAAATTGAAAATAGGGATTTTCCACCCATTGCTGATCTCCATCATCATTTCCATTGCTGTGCTTGCAATAGGAAACGTGGAATATGAAGTATATCAGGAAAGTGCCAAGTATCTAAGTTATCTTTTGACACCGGCAACAGTCTGCCTTGCAATTCCCTTATATGAGCAGTGGGAACTTCTGAAGAAGAACTACTTGGCGGTTGTATGTGGTCTTATTGCAGGGGTCATTACCAGCCTTGCTACGGTATTTGGACTTGCAGTTCTTTTTCATTTGTCTCACAGGGAGTATGTAACCCTTCTTCCAAAGTCCATTACCACAGCAATTGGAATGGGGGTATCAGAAGAACTTGGCGGATATGTAGAAATTACGGTAGCTGTCATCATCATTACAGGAGTTCTTGGAAATGTTTTTGGCGATATAATATGCAAAATATTTCATATCAAAGAACCTATTTCAAAGGGACTTGCCTTTGGGGCCAGTTCTCACGCAATCGGAACTGCCAGGGCAATCGAAATTGGTGAAGTAGAAGGAGCCATGAGCGGCCTTGCAATTGCAGTTTCGGGTATTTTTACAGTAGTATTTGCATCTGTATTTTCCAATTTTATATAAATATATTGATAAGGGAATATGGTTAATTGGCGGAGACTATTATTGATTTATAAATATAGAAATAAAAAGAAGCATCAGACCATTTATGTCTGATGCTTTATTTCATTTATAAAGGAAAGCGGAGTCATATGATATTTTTTCTTAAAAGCTCTGTGAAAATAGGATAGATTGTGGAAACCCACAGATAAGGAAACATCCAGAATAGAAGTGTTCCCTTTTTCAAATAATTCTACTGCTTTTTCTAAACGCATATTATTGATGTACTCGATGCAAGTCATATTCATATATTTCTTGAAGAATCGCATAAAGTGATAATCGCTAAAATTGCAGATATCCGCAAGCTCAGACACCGTAATGACATCTGAATAATTTAACTCAATGTAATCAAGTACTTTTTTTAACATGTCGGATGGAGTGCCTGAATCAGGAGTCTCTAATCTATTGCTGTATTGGATCAGCAAAAAACAAACCTGTAACAGCATGGCCTTTATAGCAAGCTCATATCCAGGAATTGCTTCATCATATAGATGATTAATCTGAGTGAAAATAGTTTTGAGAGAAGCATATGCCGGGTGCTTAGGCGTAATCAGGTGTGGCATGGAAAATTCCTGGTTCATCATCGGTGTGAGATATCGTGTTGAACAGATATCCGTAGAATTTCCCCCGAGAAAATTCAGATGAAAAACATATGTATCGCTCACCATCTTTTCAGTGCATTCATCGGTTATTGAATGAAGGAATAGAGGTGGAATGAACAGGATGTCCCCTTCTTTAACATCGAAATCAACCAAATCAATCTGGTATTTGCAGAAACCGGAAGTTATCATTGTGAGTTCTGCCTCTTCATGCCAGTGAGCTGTAACAACTGGATAATTGTTATCGAGTGTAGTGATATAACGTTGTATTGGAAAGAAGGAATCGCCATGCTTGGAGTCTTCTTTTTGTTCTAATGCAAGAGAATATAGCTTTTTCATTGTTCGCCTCCTGATAATAGTTTAGCATTGCTCTTTGTGAATATCTTATAACGTAAGAGCAGAATTGTGTCATAGAATGAAATATATATGCAAGATTTTCGTATAAAAGCGATGTATAATAACAATATAATACATAAGAGTAAGCAAATCAATGATTATTAGATTACACGGGAGGTAAGTTTTATGATTAGCAAATATTCTTTTGGTAAGCCTTTTGAGACAGAGGCACTTGTAGTAAGAATTGAGGCTACAGAGGATAAGCTTCCTTTCTTCAGAACTGATGGAGAAGGAAATTATTACTATGATCTTGATGACAAGGATATTGTATATGGACTTGGTGAGCAGATAAGGGGAATCAATAAAAGAGGCTGGACATATACCAGCTGGAATCTTGATAACCCACATCATCATGAGGATACACATTCCTTATATGGGGCACACAATTTCCTTCTTGTAGATGGTAAGGAACTGTTTGGTGTTTTCTTTGATTTCCCAGGAAAAATCACATTTGACATTGGCTATACCAAGAGAAATGAGATGCATGTGTATGCCGACAGAAATGACATGAATGTGTATATCATAACTGGAGATAACAAGAAGGATATCGTTAATCAGTTTAGAGTGGCTATCGGTCAGAGCTATCTTGCTCCATTCTGGGCATTCGGATATGGTCAGAGCAGATGGGGTTATATTACAGAAGACGATGTAAGAAGAGTAGCAGAGGAGTATGCAAAGCTTGGTACGCCACTTGACAGCATTTATCTTGATATCGATTATATGCAGGATTTCAAGGATTTTACAGTAAATCCAGAACGCTTTTCTGATCTTAAGAAGCTTGCAGAAAGCATGAAAGAGCAGGGCATACACCTTGTTCCAATCATTGATGCGGGTGTAAAGATTGAAGATGGCTATGATGTGTACGAAGAAGGTGTAGCTAACAATTATTTCTGTAAAAACGAAGAAGGAAAAGATTTTGTAGGTGCTGTATGGCCAGGAAAAGTACATTTTCCAGACTTTTTACAGCCTGAGGCAAGAAGCTGGTTTGGTGAAAAGTATGGTGAGCTCACAAAGCTTGGAATAGACGGTTTTTGGAATGATATGAATGAGCCTGCTATTTTCTATTCAGAGGAGAGTCTTTCAGAAGCAATTGATGCAGTTGCTTCACTTAAGGGGAAGAATATCGGACTTTCAGAGTATTTTTCTACTATGGGAACCATTCAGGGGCTTAGCTCTAATCCTAAGGATTATGACCGATTTTATCACAATGTAAATGGTCAGATGGTAAGGCATAGTGATATTCACAACCTGTTTGGTATGAATATGACAAGGGCAGCGAATGAAGCTCTTTGTAAGCTCGAACCAGAGAAGAGGACTCTTTTCTTTTCACGGGCGTCTTTTATAGGAGCCCACAGATATGGTGGTATCTGGCAAGGAGATAATCTTTCATGGTGGAGTCATATACTTCAGGGAATGCAGCAGCTTCCTGCACTTAATATGGCAGGCTTTATATATATTGGCTCAGATACAGGCGGATTTGGAGCGGATACAACAGAGGACCTTATGCTTCGCTGGATTCAGTTTGCATTGTTTACTCCGCTCTTTAGAAATCATTCTGCACTCGGTACAAGAGAGCAGGAATTGTATCAGTTTGACAGCTGCAAAGCAATGACAGAAATGGTTAAGATTCGCTATGCACTTATTCCATATCTGTACAGTGAATATTTAAAGGCTGTAATTAATAATGATATGATGTTCAAGCCACTGTCATTCGAATTTGATGATGAAGAAAGTAAGTGTGTTGAGGATCAGCTACTTATCGGTAACGAGCTCATGATTGCTCCGATTTATAAGCAAAATGCTTCTGGCAGATATGTATATATTCCTGAAGATATGATGCTTATCAGAATGCGAAAATTTGATAATTATGACACGGAACAAATGACAAAGGGACATCACTACATAAAGGTCGCACTTGATGAATTAGTATTCTTTGTCCGTAAGGATAAGGCGGTTCCGTTTGCTAAACCTGCAAAGAGTACCTCTGAGCTTGACTTGAATACGCTTGGCAGATTAGGCTATGAGGGCGCAAAGTATGAAATGTATATGGATGATGGAATTAATCCGGATGTGAGTGCAACACTTAAGAGAGTTGAGATATAACAATTATAAAGGATAAGACAATGAGGTCTAGACTGATAAGCGGTTTAGGACTCTGATTACTCGTAGATATGTTATGTGGAGGAAATTGTTATGACAAATTTTACAAAATCTCTATGTAAAATTTCTATATCGGTTACTTTGCAGTGTATGCTAGGAATGTTGTTTGTTGGTCTAATAATGTCAAGTCGCTATGGCGCAAAGGTTAGAGCGTTCAAGCAAAGATTATTTATGAAAAACAATATGTAGTTGCAGCGTCAAATTGTAATTTACGTACACCTGTAACGATTGTGGGTTTTAGGCGTTTGAACCCTAATCGTTAAAAGTGAACCCAGAGGGTTCATCGTTAAAAGGTTGTGTTCACTTTTTAACGATAGCCCTGGAATATAAAGCGTATACGAATGGCCTAAATTCGTATACGGTTCGTTAACGTTTGAAAGTTACACTTTGCCTCATTTTGCCTTATTTTGCATTGTGTGACACACTATCGAAAAAAGTGTTATATTTTTGAAAGCCCGAAAAAGTGCGCAAAATGCGGCAATTCGCGGCAATCTAGGAGGAGTTTTATAATGATTAAAGTGCTCTTTATCTGCCA
>JBGVKL010000065.1:0-3443 GCA_045123675.1 Acetatifactor sp.
AAAGAGCAGCTTCTTTTGCATTGAAATTCTCTATGGTCTGCTGCAGGGAAAGAATGGTTTTATTCAGTTGAATAATCATATCTGACTGCTCGATAAGACGAGATTCCATAGAATTTCTTGCCACTTTTGTTACCTCAAAACTGTGTTTTTTACTGCCTCTATTATACCATTTTTTGCTTGTTTTTTGTATCAAAAAATGCCTGAAAACGCTGAAAATATCACGTTTTTCAAAGGTTATGATGCAGCACTGTAATCTACTTTTATGGCCTTTGGCTGTTCAATATCCAGACCGGACATTAGCCAGTCAAACTCCTGCCAGGTAAGATTTCTGACTTCGGATTTATCTCTGGGCCAGCGGTATCTTCCATGGGAAACCGTAAGTCTTTTATAAAGAAGCGTTATTCCATCCGGTTCACGGATAAGCGCTTTGATACGGTCACACTTTTTACCACAGAACAGATACAGACAGCTGGAAGTAACATTCATGGAAAACTGTTCCTCTATAATGGCACAGAGTCCATCTATCGATTTTCTCATGTCGGTGTACCCTGTTACGATATAGATTTGTCTTGCTCCGGAAATATCACCTAACATCCTCCACCTCCTAAAGCAGAAAGAACTGTTTTTAGGAGTGTTGTGTCAACACTGTTGAAAACCTTGATGTTGATACCGTGAACATCTATTTCGATTGTATGTGAATTGTCAAGGTACGGTGCAGGTAACACCTGCATTGGTTCCGGTCTGCCAGAAGACAGTATTTCCGGTTCTATATCAATTCGAACCACATCCTGTTTTGGAAGGGAGTTCGAAAGGACATCAATGGATTGGTTGCGAACAGGGATCGCATATGCTTTTTTACGAAGCCGTCCGACTGCGCAAAAGAAGGTTGATTCCCGAATATCGTGCTGTTTGCACCACTGGGAATCAGAGAGTCCGCTGCGGCGACACTCGTTAATGATTTGGAACCATTCTTCATCAGAACGGCTTGGGCTTTGGTATCTTGCCATAATAGAAATCCTCCTTAAATCGTAGTAAAAGTATCTAACTTTTACGTCACTTGAGTTTTTACTCGTAGCAAAAGACTACGAGATGTTGATTCTATTATGGATGATATTTGGTGGTTATTCTATTCGTACAATATTTAATGTAAGTGGTAAACTAAATCCAGCAGATTTTGGCAATTAATTTCCAGCAATTATCAAACCTCACTGAGATGATGATATACTGTCATCCGGAGGTGAAGAAAGGATGATTGATTGGATGATTTATACCAAAATCCATGAGCTTAAAAATAATGGGCTCAGAAAAACACAGGTTGCACGAAGACTGAATATTAACAGAGAAACAGTCAGCACCTACTGGGATATGTCCCCCGGTGAATACGCAGCCAAAGAGGCAGCATCGAAGAAGCGTAAGAAAAAGGCTGACGAGTACAAAGAGTTTGTACTTGAATGTCTCACGAAATATCCGGATATGTCTGCAGCGCAGATTTATGACTGGATTAAGGAACGGACATGCTTGGAAACATTAGATTTCCAGAAACGTGCTTTTCGTAGCTATGTACAGGCAATTCGTGAGGAATACGATATCAAAAAGCCTGTATCATCAAGGCAGTATGAAGCTGTGGAAGAACTGCCGATGGGACAACAGGCACAGGTGGATATGGGCGAAATAAGTCTGGAAACGACCAACGGAAGAAAGCGAAAGGTCTATTGCTTTGCAATGGTACTTGCCCATTCCAGATATAAGTTTATTCTGTGGCAGGAACGTCCATTTACAACAGACACTTTCAAAACAGCCCACAGGAAGGCCTTTGAATTCTATGGGGGAAGACCAAGGGAAATCGTTTATGATCAGGACAAGATACTTGCGGTCAGTGAAAATCATGGAGATATCATTTATACGGAAGGTTTTCAAAGTTATGTAGATGAAGTGAAATTTGAAGTATTTCTGTGTCACGGTGCGGATCCGGAATCCAAGGGAAAAATTGAAAATGTAGTAAAGTATGCAAAGCATGGTTTCGCCAAACACCGGATATTCAGTGACATAGACAGTTTTAATGCAGACTGCATTGCCTGGTTAGAAAGAACCGGAAATGCCGAAGAACACGGCACAACAAAAAAGATACCGGCGGAAGTATTCACCCTCGAAAAGGAATACCTTACACCAGTATCTAATCACAGTTTCTGTGCTGCTACAGAAAGTATAACCTATCAGGTTAGAAAAGACAACATCGTTTTATATAAAGGGAACCGTTATCGTGTACCCAAAGGGACTTACTGTCCCGGCAAAAAGGTTTATATGGTGGTAGAAAATGAAACCATCTCCATTACGGATAGTCTGACTGGCGAAATATATGCTACCCACCCATTATGTCACGATAAAGGAAAACTGATTGGACAGAAACGTGTGGAACGGGATAAAAGTAAAACGCTTCTGGAGCAGGAACGTCTCATTCAGGAATTGTTTGAAAATGATGAACTGGTACAGCCTTTTCTGGAACATATCCATCAGGCAAAGCCACGCTACTATCGTGACCAGTTGGGTGTAATCCGCAGATTATTTGAGGAATGGAATGCTGATGCTGTAAAGCGCGGTCTTAGATACTGCACAGAGAAGGAACTTTACTCTGCCAGCGATTTAAAATCAAGCATAATCTATCTGGAGAAGGTGCTTTCTGATAAGCAGAAAATAAAAAAGAATACAGGACCGGTACTCCCGGAAAAATATCGTGGGAATCACGTGGAAGTCAGAGATTTAAGCGTTTATGAGAATGCAATGGAAAGGAGTGCCGCAAATGGATAATCTACAGGAAATCAGGGCATATGCAACTACACTTAGCCTGGTACATACAAAGAATGAATTGGAGAAACTGATTCATGAAGCAGAAAGAAAAGAAGTAAGCTACACAGAGTTTTTGAAAGATGTTCTTGGCAGTGAAATCCGCCATCGTCAGAATAAGGCAAAAGAAAGAAGAATTAAGGAGGCCGGTTTCCCTTATCCAAAATATTTAAAGGATTTCGATTTGACGTTTTGTCAGTCAATAACGAAAAAACAGCTGAATCAGTTATCGGAACTAAACTGGATTGATGGTATTTATAACCTTATACTCTCCGGCCCGCCCGGTGTGGGAAAGACACATCTTGCCATTGCACTCGCCTATAAAGCGTGCGAAGAAGGTTATAAGGTCAGTTATACCACCATGCAGTCACTGATGCAGACACTTCGGAGTCATGAAATAGACCGTCGGAGTAAAGCGAAAATGAACCGGATACAGAAAGCAAACCTGCTGGTGGTGGATGAAGTAGGGTATCTCCCGATTACTTCTACAGAAGGTAATCTGTTCTTTCAGCTGATATCCGAGTTACAGGAGCAGACATCCATTATCATTACTACCAACAAAGGGTTTGAAGAATGGGCTGAATTTCTGGATGACGCAGCAC
>JBGVKL010000066.1:0-4886 GCA_045123675.1 Acetatifactor sp.
GCCCGTGAGAACATTGTTCATCCGGACGGGAAAACAGGAGTAATCTTCAAGGCTGGAGACCTTGTCGCAACTCTTACAACAGATGCAAAGGGTGCCTGCTCCATTGATAACCTTTATCTTGGAAAATACTATGTGAAGGAAATCACACCATCCGAAGGATATCTTCTGGATGAGGAAGAGCATGATGTGGTATGCGATTATGAAGGAGATTTGATTCCACAGGTTCTTAGAAGCACAACTTCCAAGGAACAGGTAATTAAGCAGCCATTCCAGCAGATCAAAGTATCAGACAATGGGGATGATACAGAAGCTCCTCTTCTTGCAGGAGCAGGCTTTACTGCTTACCTGAAATCATCATTGAAGGTTAAGGCTGACGGCACTTATGATTATGAAAGTGCAACACCTGTTGTTATCGGTGAGAATGGAGCAAAGTCCATTTACACAGATGAAAAGGGGCATGCAGTTTCCATTGCAATTCCTTATGGAACTTATGTGGTACTTGAAACAGAAACACCTCACAACATGGAAACAATCAAACCTTTTGAGGTAAAGATTGTGGAGAACAATCCAACAGAGCCTCAGATTTGGAGAGTTTTCATTGACCGTGAGTTTACGGCAAAGCTTCGTGTTGTTAAGAAAGATGCTGATACAAAGCAGACAGTTCTTATTCCAAACACAGAGTTTAAGATTTTTAATCTTGATACTGGAAAATATGTATCCATGATTACAACTTATCCTTCCAAGGTGACACACACTTTATTCTTTACGGATGAGGACGGGGATTTGATTTGTAACCGATGAATAACCTACCGTTCCACAAAACCGAAGATCTGTGAGATAATCAACTTACAAGAAGAACAATACTTAAGATTAAATGTTAGAGTTGATAGCATTTTACTATTAATACAGCATTTAGAGTTAGAGTATTTTACTTCATATTTTATTTAGAATGGAGTTGAATTATCAAAATGGAATATCCAAGCAATTTATCTGAAAAAGATAAATACTGGTTTGATCTAATCCAGGAATGTAGAGCAAGCGGTAAGACAGATTATCAGTGGTTAGAGGAAAACAACATCGCTGCACCAACTTTTTATTATCATGTGAGGAAGCTGCGCGAGAAAGCATGTAAAATTCCTTCTAAACGCGCCACTAGAGAAGCTGAAATTCAAGAAGTAGTTCCAATGTTTGTTGATGATAAACCCGAATTAGTACAACCAGCTCATCGAGTACACGAACCAGACATCATAGCTGTAAGAATAGATTTTCATGGTATCTTATTAGAAATCTCATCCTCTGCAACGCAGGATATTATTCAGAATACCCTGTCAGCGTTGCAAACGATATGTTAGGCGATATTTCCGGGATTTCCAAGCTGTACTGTGTGACGGGTGCGACCGACATGAGACGCAGTATTGATGGCTTGATGGCAATCATCCGGGATACGTATCAAATGGATCCATACGCCAATGCTCTTTATCTCTTTTGTGGAAGACGACGAAATACGCTGAAAGCTCTGTATTTCGATAAGGACGGATTCTGCTTGTTATATAAGAGATTGGATAGTAACGGTCGTTTTCAATGGCCCCGAAATGCTTCTGAGGTCAGACCACTTACCAGACAAGAGTTTCGTTGGTTGCTTGAAGGCTTGTCCATTGACCAGCCGAAAGCAATTCGACCGATTGATAAAAAAGTAAAAAGGTCATTTTAATATGTGTAACAGTTCAGCCAGGCAGAAATGATTGTGCAAAATTTACGTGACTGCTCGCAGGCTAAGTGAATTTTACACAATCATTTCTATCGGGCGGACGCCCAACATGAATAAAGTGTCCAGCCAATCATAAAAGATGTTAGCCAAAATGTATATTCTGGCACTTTATGAATGGGCTTGGTTGAACTGTTACTAATATGTGCAATATGTAGAAAATAAAATTTCGTGAATAACCGTTTTTTGTAAAAACAAGAATGGTTATCCACATCAATGCTCTGAAAGTTCTTCCCTGCTGTTGGAATGATTGCTTTCAGGGCATTGATGTGGATAACATACCTAAAAAAAACTGAAAATCATAGGATTATCAAGTTTTTTTGAAATGTTATACACCGTCAAAATGACGATAGAGGTTCGGGCGCATATTTGTCAATCCTTCTAACATTTTTTATAATGATTATAAGAAAAATGTCAGGAGGTGCGAGATGTCGCTACAAGATGAAATAAAACTATTAAAACAGATAAATGAAATGCAAGCATCTCGCATCGAGGAGCAAGAAAAGACGATAGAAGACCTGCGAATAGTGATAGATGAGTTGCGTTCTATAAAAGCAAACCTGGAGGAGACTCTGGAAGAATTCAAACGTCAGATATTTGGCGTTCGTAGTGAAAAAACTTCTGCATCAAGAGCAACAGAGGAACCAAAAAAGGAAGAGACCAAAAAGATCCATGTGAAAGCGCATACAAAAGAACGAAAGCCAAAAGCTACAAGAGATGATCTGTATAAAGATTTACCGATCAGAGAGATTTTGTGTAAGGTTCCAGATGATGAGCGTTTCTGTGAATGGTGTAATTCGGAAATGGTTCCAATGGCTTCTACATTTATACGAGAAGAGATCCGTATTACGCCAGCTAAGGTGGAGCGTATTCATTTCATGCAGGAAGTGTTGATCTGTCCCGAGTGTAAGAAGGATCATGATGGTTCATTCAAAAAAGGAGTTGCACCGGCAGCTTTAATCCCGCATAGTCCAGCATCTGCGTCTGCAGTTGCTTATATTATGTTTCAAAAATGTTTTATGGGATTACCATACTATCGTTTAGAAGCAGCCATGAAACAGTTGGGTGTAAAAATCCCAAGAGAAACCATGGCAAATTGGTGTATTTTGTCTACTGATAAATATCTGAAGGCAATCTACGAATGTTTGCATGAAGCACTCTTATCAAGAGAAGTGATTCATGCAGATGAGACAACCTGCCAGGTATTACGAGAAGATGGAAAGACACCACAATCAACCTCTTACATGTGGATTTATACGTCTGGAAGCGATGGACTTCCTAAGATTGTATTGTATGAATACCAACCAGGAAGAGGTGGTGTTTATCCTCAGCAGTTCCTAAAAGGATTTCAAGGAATGCTACAGTGTGATGGCTATCAAGGCTATAACAAGGTAGAGGATGTCCTTTTGGCATGTTGCATGGCTCATTGTAGAAGAAAGTTTTTTGAGGCATTGCCAGCAGAGCGAAAAAAATCTATTAAGCTGTTAGATATCAATTCGCCAGAAGCAATCAATGAGCCCGAAATTCCACAGAATGATCTTGAAAAGTACATTCCTGCGGAGATTGGAGTTGCTTATTGCAACAAACTGTTCTATTTGGAGCGAGAATTCAAAGAATTGTCCTTCGAAGAACGAAAAAAGAAAAGATTAGAACAAGAAGTTCCTATTTGGGAGAACTTTTTTGCATGGATCGACTCGCTAGTACCTACAAAAGGCAGCAAGTTCGAGAAGGCGGTGAAGTACGCCCAAAATCATAGGGAAAGTCTACGCACCTATCTGCAGGATGGACGATGTGAGCTTTCGAACAATGCAGCCGAGCGATGTGCTAAGAGCTATGCAATTGGTAGAAAGAATTCGCTATTCCATACATCTGTAGATGGAGCTGTAGCAAGCAGTATCATATACAGTCTGGTAGAGACTGCAAAAGCCAATGATCTAAATGTGTATCAATATCTCTATACATTATTGTTGTACATGCCGGGCTGTTTAAAAGGTGGGTCCGAAGGTATTGAACAACTGATGCCATGGAGTGATTTTATCAAGGAACGATGCACTGGATTGATTGACGTTGAAAATATAGCATCGGATAAGCTTGAGGACTTACCACATTAATTAAAACATAAGCGATGAATTATACAATACGCTGTGTTATTCATCGCTTACGATTTGTCAGCGCTGCCTTATCTACCGATAAAATGGTATAAAAATAAGGACTAAATTAGTGCTAACCCCTTGATTTTACTGGGTTTCTCTAACTTTGTCCTTATTATAACGCGCTCATCATCCAAAATAATACATTCAAATTCCTCCGGATTATATTTTAATAAATGTTCTTCACGGTTTAAAGTTTGTACCGTGGCAAACACATAATCGGCATCATATTCACGATAGCCTGCCCCAAGGAGTCCCATAGAAACATACTTATCAAGTACTTTTTCATATGACTTTTTCGTTTGCCTTGCAAGCTGCCCTCTGTGAACAAGAAATAAGACTCTTTTAAAGCCTAATTCTCGCATGGCAAATGCGGAGGCGTAGGTTTTTCCGGTTCCCGCTCGTGTCAAGGGTGTGAATGAAACTTTTTTAGGAAATTTTGATTCTTTAAAAAAACTTTTATGGATAGGTACTTTATTCAGTTTTGGGATTCCGGATGAAATCGAATGCGGTGGCGGGTTATGACTCCCGCTTTACAATCACTCGGGTTACACCGCTATGTCGATACATCTAGATAATTACAAAAAATATTTTATGATTACATCATTTATCTTTGAACTATCAACTAATGCTTCATATTGCTCTTTGTAGACTTTAAGTATGCTTGTACGAACAAACTCATTTTTGACTATTGTTTTTAACAGCCCTTGATGGCACATTATAAGCCATGAACATTTAAATTTCTCATAATCAAACCCATCTAAATCCAATAACCATTTTGACATTTCATCATCTGATTTTTCTGTAACTTTTTTTAATAATCCTTTATCCATTATTTTGTTATTCAAAAATAGATTAATCAATTGTTTCAATACATCCATATGGTCTACTGTTTTATGAATTATGATAAGAGGATTATCTTCTTCAACAACTGCCTCTATCATATTTGAAATCCATTGCATAATCTCTTG
>JBGVKL010000067.1:0-2350 GCA_045123675.1 Acetatifactor sp.
GGGAAATGAAAATGATGAGGTGGCAGTTTACAGATATGTCACGAAACAGACCTTTGATGCATACAGCTGGAGTCTTGTGGAGAATAAGCAGCGTTTTATCAGTCAGGTCATGACAAGCAAGTCGGTATCAAGAACCTGTGAGGATATTGATGAGGCAACACTTTCCTATGCAGAGATTAAGGCTGTTGCCACCGGTAACCCTATGATCCGGGAAAAGATGGAGATTGACAATGATGTGCAGAGATTAAAGCTGTTAAAGGCATCTTATGACAGCCAGAGATACTCGCTTCAGGACAATTTCATGATTCGTTTTCCAAAGCTTATCAAAGCGGCGGAGGAAAAGCTTGTCTGTGTCAGGGAGGATTTGAAGGCAAGGGATGCGGCACTTCTTACCAGTGCAGAATTTGCCATTACGGTAGGAAATGTGACCTTCACAGAGCGAACCGATGGCGGTGCAAGTATGCTTGAGGCAGTATCAAAATGTAAGACAGGCGAGACTTCTCCAATAGGCAGTTTCAAGGGATTCGAGCTTTTGGTAGAGAAAAACTTTATGGGTGTCAATTATCTGGTGCTTCGTGGCAGGACAGAGTATAAGGCAGAGCTTTCCACAAGTCCTGTTGGAAATATGGTAAAGCTTGAGAATCTGTTCAACGGTATTGATGAGAATATTGATTTTCTTGAGAAAAAAATCGAATCCTACAAGCTTGACATGAAAGCATCCAAAGCAGAGTATGAAAAGCCATTTGCCTATGAGGAAGAGCTAAAAAGTAAGATTGCAAGACAGTATGAACTGAATGCCCAGCTTGATCTTGAAAATGGCAAGGTGGAGGATGTGGATCTTGCTGCCTCAGAGGATAAGGATGTTGCCGCCAATGTGGCAGAGGAGAAAAGTCCATACCGCATAGGAATGGACGGATATAAAAGGTAACTATTAACAATGTTTCGACCATGGAGGTGGTCAGTATATGGGAAAGAAAATAAAAAGAATATTTGTGAGTATATGTATCGTTACTGGGATTGCTTTACTGGCAGTCCCTTTTTACTACCATTTTCATGGTCAGAATGAGACAGACAAGCTGATCGAACAGTTTGAAAAGACACTGGAGGACAATGAAGATGAGACAGAAAAATCGAAAGAAGAGGGCAAAAAGCAGACCTCCCTTAGTGAAGAAGATGCAGCCTTACTTTCAGTGGAAGATGTCATTGGCATTATTGAGATTGAAGCCATAGATATCAGATACCCGGTATTGGAGGGTGCAGGCGATTCGCAGATAAGGTATGCCATTGGTCATATGACGGAAACTGCGGGACTTGGTGAAAAGGGAAACTGTGTATTATGCGGGCATAACGGCAGCAGAAACGGAACATTTTTTACCAACCTGAACCAGCTGTCAGCCGGAGACAGGGTAAAGATTACGGATAAGAAGGGAAAAGTCCATATGTATGAGGTGGCAGAAACCTGTATTATCGGTCCGTATGACAATACGGTCAAAAACCAGTCGGATGAGGAAATCTTAACCCTTCTTACCTGTGCCAATAAGGGAACAAAGCGTTTTGTCTGCCGCTGTGTGCCGGCAGTGAAAGAGGGTAAGGCAGATGAAGATTAAGTGCAGATTAGTTGAAGTAGAGCAGATAATAAGCGAAATGGAAGAAAGACTCATAGATGTGGCTGATGATATAGCGGAGACAGAGGAAGATACACAGCTGATTGTCAGTGGCTGGTGGGTATTTCTGCCACAGCTTAATCTACAGCTTCACGAAGGAATTTTATGTAACTGGGATGAAGAGGAGCAGATGTTCATGCCGGATGTGGCAGTAACGGTAGTATATGAGGCGGATGCGGACAGAACGGAATATATCTACTTTGAACAGGACGGCATGACAGCAACTCTTTACAACTGGCTGAATGGGAGACTTTCCATCAGCCAGATAGAAGCCTTAAAGTGCGAGATTGTCGTACCGGAGGATGGGGAATAACACAAAACAGTATAAAGAAAGGAAAAGACAGAGCTGATGGTTTCCCCACCATTATCTGTCAGGGAATGTATATGAAGTATGCAATTAAAGTGAATGAAGTGAAAAAAGAAAATGGAAATGTGAAAGGCTTTGCTACTGTGGTATTTGGTGATTCATTTAAGATTACCAATATCGCAATCGTGGAGAATAAGGACAGGGAACAGTTATTTGTATCCATGCCAAGATATAAGTCCAACGAAAGAAGTGAGGACGGTTCTACCATCTACAAAGATGTATGTAATCCTATTACTGCAGAATTTCGTGAGGAGCTTTACAGCACTATCCTTGAAGAATTTGAAAGAGTGCAGGCACAGGGACAGCCGGAGAGAGGAAC
>JBGVKL010000068.1:0-4455 GCA_045123675.1 Acetatifactor sp.
AGGAAAATTATATATAGTTGGAGACTTACTGAGGCAGATCCAGTACCAGCGCATAAGCACAAGGAGATTCCGCTTAGAGAAAAGGAAAAGCAGGTCCAGTCACTATTTATGCAAGGTATTTCAGGCAGTGAATTGACCGTAATTGAGTTAGTAGAGCGTTACATTTCACTAAAGACAGGTGTAAAGCAAAGTGTTAAGCCGCACTTTATTCCAGATGATTTCTGCAAATTATTTCAGTCAAAATCCCCTGTCATAAAGTGCGGAAATGATAATGACAGCAAATTATTTCAGTCATAACCGCACATACTCGTAGCCTTATTTCAGCTTAATCTGTATAGGATTACATTGAAATAAGGTCACGAATACCCGTGACCTTAAAATAGATTTTATATAGTTTCATCAAGACAGCCAATGATCTTAAGTGCTGATACAAGACTTTCAACATCAACAGGATTGTCAAGGTGCCGTGAGATGCTTTCGGTATTCCAAAAGGTATCTGACAAATATGAAAGTTCACAACCGAAGTCAATGTTGGGAATACATAGATAGTTGCCATATTCATAAGAACCTGTTATGACATGGAAACTGCTTCCCCTTGCGTTAATGACGGCTTCGGTATGATAGGGGGTGTGAGAGAGAATGTTAATCTCGCCCGTCCATGAATGTTTGCCGCAGGTATGGTTAGAATTACATTGAAAAATCATGTACATGCACCCCCCTAAGCAAAAGGATTCTGATTGGAAACAGCAGCAAGAATTACTTCCTCATCAATCACTTCCTTCTGAAGCTGTGAACCTATTGTGAGGGCATCAGTCATTATGTTATCGATGATGCGGGGATTTCCCTGAACATATCCGTGGACTGCGGAAAGCGCGGAATCACTCATGATGGAAGGGGCAGCACCGGCACATTTTAGTTTGTGTCTGATGTATTCAGGAACTTCAGAGTCAGTAAGTCCTTCGTAATTATAGCGGATGGTAATTCTTTGATTCAAAGCCTCATGTACAGGTTTTCTCAGAGTGTCCTGTAAATAAGACTCGCCACACAAAATCAGGGTAAAGCAGTTTAGTGAGTCGTATCCATAGTTCATAAGCATCTTGATGTCGTTGAGAATACCTGTGTTTAAGTACTGGGCTTCATCAATGGCAAGTAACAGAGGCTGTCTTTTTTCTTTATAAAGATAGTAAATCTGGTCCTGAATGGAACGAAACATGCCGGTCTTACCACCACGGTCGCTGACTCCAAGCACCTGACAGAATTCCTTATAGAATTCAGAAACACTGACAGTTGAAAGACAGATGTATTCCATGTGATACATGTTCGGATTGAGGCTTTTGGCAAAACAGCGCAGGGCGTAGGATTTACCCATGCCGGGTCTTGCGGTAAAAACGCCGATACCTCTTGTTTCTTTCAGAAAATTCAGGCGGGCTGTCATCTGCTCAAAATCATTTGAGCGGAAACAGTCATTTTCAGAAAACTGTTGTTTGTCAAAAGGATTGGAATGAAGTCCATAAAAAGAATTAAACATTAATCGTTACCTCCCATCTTTGAATAATCAAGAACCGGTGAATTGTTGCGCCTGGTGTGACAGTTGTCTATTTTGTTTGTTTTGTGAATCGGAGATTTGGTGTTTTCATAAAGAATGTAGGCATTATCCATGTCATTGGGAAGAAAACGAATCTCCACTTTCATCTTAATGAACTGCATTGGAACATCATAGCTTGTGTTATTGATTGAAACGGTAGCATCATTTCTGACAGTTCTGAAAATGCGGTTGTAAAAACAGTCATCAAGCCACTCGCGTGAAAGTGGGCGACGGACGTTCTGACAAGTGTCCTGAAAACGAGTCATGGGAGTGGTGTCAATGCCAGTGTGAAAAGTTGTGTTATAGTTTCTGACATAGTCCTTAAGCATTTCATTAAACTGCCCGAGTGACTCGATGGAAGTTGTATCAATAGTGTGAATCCATGTGGATTTCATGGTCCGCCACTGCCGTTCTGATTTACCCTTAGAGGCCCCATCCCTGACACGGGTATGGATAAGGCTTATTCCGAGGGAAACACAAATCATGGAAAGCTGTTCATTGGCATAAGGTCCGCCATTGTCAACAAGCAGCTTTGAAGGAATACAGCCATATGTGGAAATGGCATCCTTTAGTACTTTCTGAAAGTTGGCAGCATTATCATTGTAAAACATCTGTGCACCAACAAGAAGTCGCGAATGGTCATCAATAATGGCAACACAGTAAACCTGTCTGCTGACACCGTTTTCGGAAATGTGGGCAATGTAGCAGGTGTCGGCCTGCCACATCTTACCAAAGGAATCCTCCTCAAAGGCCTTGCGGTCTCTCAGATTTGGATTTAAAGCAGATTTTAAATCGTTCTTACGGATAAACCGTTGAACGGAGTCAACACTGGAAGAAGCTGCAATGAACCCTTCTTTAACAAGATGATGATAAATCTGGGTTGCGTTCATTTTTGGAAAGAGTTCTTTGAGACGATAAATTTCAGAGACTGCCTCATCATTAAGAACCCTGGAGTTTCCCTTGTCAGAGCGTGTTTGTGGCATGAGCATGTCAAGACCGCCTTTCTGATATTTGTAAGCCCATTCAGCTATAGTTTTATAGTTGAATTTTTTGTGGGAACCATCTGGCAAGGTAAAAGTGTTTTCGGCTATGCGTTTAAAATAGGCAGTTGCAGACGTGTCAGGAAAAAGCCCCTGAATGACAGGAGCAATGAGACCGAACCGAAACTCGGCAACAGCGGCAGCATTTTTTAATTCGTTGCAGGTATCAGACATTGTAAAACCCTCCTTTTTCATGATGATTCAATGATAAAAGGAAGAAATAAGCATGTCACTAACACGGTTGCGTGGTCACCTGAATCCGGTAATCGGGGTAAAACACATGCTGGCAGTAAACAGCGTTTTTGGGGTTTGCATGAGACTGAAGAAAAGAAAATCCAAACCTTGAAACAAATGAGGAAGCAACAGATGAATAACTATCATTTTTTCCCAGCTGAAAAATAAAACTTCTGGAAGGTGTCTCAAGATTATCCAGGTAACCCAGCCAGAGTTCCTTGTGGGATTTCCATAAAGAAACCCATTTATACAGCTGTTTCAGGGTTATTGAAAATCTTTCACAGAGTTTTTCAACAGAGAAAAGATGCATGAAATAAGTCCCCAGAACCTGAAGAACAAAGAACAGGCTGTATGAACAGTATGGGATAATGAAGTCAGGAAGAATTGCATGAGTGGTACCACAGCTGTCACAGACAACGCGGGTAATGGAAATATCATGATGAACAACATTTCCATTTATGAAGTCAATAAGGTTTCTCTTATAGTAGCTGTGAATGTGGAGATTACCAGTTGATTCGCAGACAGGGCAGGTTTCAAGCTGAGGCCTGAATAATGCCATATATTTTTGGAAAAAAGATTTTGATGAAATTTTAATGTTAAAAAGCTTGATAAATAGTGAGTTTTTTCTTATCATAGTTAATGTAAGTGACTGCTTGTAAGCAGATAGCCGTATTGTTGAGGACGCGATCCTGTTTTGGCACTGCCTGCAGCACTTGTGTGTGTGAGAAAGAACTGGCTGTAGTGGGCGAAGTTCTTTCTCTTTTTTTAGTTACATTAAATATATCGACTAATAAGATGAGGAAATAATGTGCGGCAAAAAAATGCACATTGGATAAGCCATGATGAGAGAATAAGCGGAAATAATGTGCGGTAGAATTACAGTAGTTGGGAAATAAAAAATGCTGTATAACAGCAAAGTACGCTGGCAAATTATAAGACGGTTATTAATACGCTGAATAAAACAGAGTTTGCCTTTCGTCACGTGGATCAAGTGAAGCTATCAGATGCGAAGATGTATTTAATATCGCTTCAGAGAGGTGGTTTGGGTTACAGCTCGATTCATAATATTAGAGGTGTAATCAGACCAGCATTTCAGATGGCTGTGGATGATGATATGATTCTCAAGAATCCATTCGATTTTGAGATGAGTTCAGTCCTTATCAATGATAGCAATAAGCGTGAAGCATTATCACCACAGGATCAGAAGCGATTCTTAGAGTTCGTAAAGAATGATAACCATTATTCAAAGTATTATGATGCATTCTTATTTCTTTTTAGTACAGGGCTTCGTATCAGTGAATTCTGTGGACTTACAGTGAAGGACTTGGATTTTGATGAGGAAGTAATCAATGTGGACCATCAGCTTCAGCGTTCTCGTAGCATGAAGTATTACATTGAGTCTACAAAGACAACCAGTGGCACACGAAAGATTCCTATGACAGAGGAAGTTAAGGAGTTGTGTCAAAGAATTGTAGCGAATCGTAATAAGCCAAAACGTGAGCCTATTATTGATGGTTATGGTGGATTTCTTTTCTTTGATAAGGAGGGAAAGCCTATGGTTGCACTTCATTGGGAGAAGTACATTCAGCATGCAAG
>JBGVKL010000069.1:0-15069 GCA_045123675.1 Acetatifactor sp.
AAAGAGGAGGTTGAAAATAGTTCTCATGTTTGACAGTATTTTATGTTAGCAATCGATGGCTAGGTCAAGATCATGACCAGAGAAACCATCTAATGATATGCAAATATACACATTCAGTTATATTTAACAATATCTTTATTAGATATTAACTTTAACAATAGTAACACATACTATTATTAGTATCGTTATTACCAATTTGGGTGGCCTTCAGGTGTAGCTTTATTCCTATCGCGAGGTCGGTGATTATGCAAGGGAGTGCGAAAGAAAACGCAGGGCCTTGCGCTTTTGTTTACGACAAAGGCATGTGAGATGATACAGAAGACACAACGGTCTCTTGCAGTTCACTGCAGCGATGGAATTTCGCGGAACACTGAAGGCCCCAAATGAGTAGGCTACGGCAGGAGATCTCCCCTACCATATTCCCTCAGCAGTTCTCTGGTCTTGTCCATCTCGTCCACTGTCGAAGCCGAAGCCAGATAGAAGAGCGCGTCTTCAGCACTGTTAAGAGCCGCCTCGATATCCCTCAATCCGTTCTCCCCTGTTTCCTCTGTCAGTTCATGTTGCCTGATGATCTTCTCAAGCGCAGATGCCGTAGTGTCCAAGGCATGAATTCTGGCATGATGAAGTTCCTGGTTGTCACAACCGGTGAGTCGTGACACGTTGTCACGGTTTGGTCCAATTGAATTTTTCATAAATGGTTTTATTTGGTTATTGATATAGGTTCCTGAGCTCTAAGGGCTCAAATGACAGGGACCACGATGCGTCGCATGGATCGGTTTCGGATGTGATGTAAGCACTGGCGGATTTCATCATCTCACCCTGACAGCGATGATGAAATTAATCACATAAGAACAGCTGTGCTGAGATCTCTGCGAATACGGGGATGTCATGGAGCCACTATGTGATCAGGAACCGTTTCTCTAAAGCCATATTGATGATTAATTACCTATGGGCCGCAAACTTAAACGGGCAGAGTGCCATCTAACGGCACTCTGAAAATTATTTGCAGTAATGATATTATTAACTTTCGTTAATCACGTTATTATCAATTTTGAGAGCAGCGAGAGATTGATTCCAGAAAAATTCATATCTTTGTAGTGCATTGTAGAAAACAATACAACAACATACTTACGTAACTGTCGTTGGACTCACTCTCAAACGTGCAAAATTTAATGGATAGAGGACAATGGGCATTTACGTCTGCGCCTTGGCGTGGACGTAGCTCATTATATCCAAAGGCCGCACACCTGAGAGTTAATGGGTAAAATCCACGCCTTCTTTTTAGAAAACACATAACCTACGGGCCATCATGAAGCAATTCGTGATAGCCCTTTTTTATTCACTCTAATATTTCTAAAAGATGGACCACGGAAGAATCGTAAGACTTCTCAAGCTTATGGAATTGCTGTCAAGCAATGTAGACTACACTATTCAGGAACTTATGGACAGGCTGGAAACATCCAGAAGGAGTGTCTTCAGATACATAGATTCACTTAAGGTCGCCGGCTTCACAATGAAAAAGAAAGGCACCAGCGTTCACAAGCTACTGACGAACTCATGCCACAAGATTGAGCTGTCCCAACTCATCCACCTATCCGACGAGGAGGCGTATCTTCTTCACAATCTTCTTGGCGCCCTCACCAGCGATTGTCAGGTCGCGATCAATCTCGAAAAGAAGCTCACCGCCCTATTCGACGCAACTAGCGTAACGGAAATCATCGGCAACAAGGTAGCCGGCGAAAACATCATGCGTCTCAGGCAAGCTATTGATGAGAAGAAACAGGTCACACTTGTTGGCTATGAGTCCGGGAACACTATGAGCATCTCAGACCGTCTTGTCGAGCCAATTAAGTTCTCGACCAACTATACCGACGTGTACGCATACGAGGTATCCACTGGCATCACGAAAGTATTCAAAATATCCAGGATCAGTCAGGTTGAAGTATCTCTAACTGACTGGCAGCATGAAGGCAAACATGAGATCATAGAGACTGATTGCTTTAGAATGGCAGGAAAGGAGGATATTCCGGTGACCCTCAAGATGACTCTCAAGGCTAAGAACCTTCTCATTGAGGAGTATCCCCTATCGTCAAAGTATATCTCCTATGATGGAAAAAGCTGGTGGTTCAAGGGGAATGTGAAGGATCTAGCTGGTGTGGGGAGGTTTGTAATTGGGCTGGCGGATCAGATGAATATCATTGATTCGCCAGGCCTAGTTAAACATCTCAAGAGATTTATAGATACGAATCTCCAGTTCTAGTATGGACATCTCTTCTACGACTGATAGAAATTTCGTTCTTCTCTGAATAGACGTTGCGAGCTTACGCTTTACTGATTTATCCTTAACATCTATTACTATAATTCAACTCTCTAACCTATAAGAGTATATTCTTCTTTCGGAAGCGCTTTATTCAAAATTTATTCATAAATTTGTAATTTAATTGAAATTTCATGTACAATATAGTCTGGGATAAACCATTTAATAGTGTATTGCTAACGCTTGAGGCATCTTCCGATGTCCTGAGTTTATCACCTCGTCCTGTCTTTTTTGAAGAACTGAACAATCTTGGTCTACAAAAGCATTGGACGTATCCAGAATGTAAAGAGCCACTATTGTGGGCCTGCGGTAGAGAGTATTATTATAAAGGCGAACTGGTTTTAACTGTCAAAGGAGGTAATATCTTTGACAATCCTACCCTTATAATAACAGACTTAGGAGAATCTTTAAATTTAGAACCAATTGACTTAAATCATCTCTTCGAAACTAATAGGGACAATTTATATCTCCTTGAATACGAAGCGCTTAAGTTCATTAATGAAATATATAGAAATCACAAAGCGGTAGCAGCTAATCCTAAATCAGTTGATTTCGATCTTTTGGCAAAAAAGATAAGTACAAAAGAGGACTGCGAATATACTGTTATTAAAGAGGATTGCGATAGTTTTGATGTCATGCCAATGGCAGAAGCGAAGGATACGGGAAAGAGAGTAGTTTACAACTCAAAGATACAACAGTTTATATCTTCGTTCTCTGGTGGAAAAGATAGCCAAGTCGTACTTGACCTTGTTTCTAGAGTTGTGCCTCCTGATGACTTTATTGTTACCTACTCTGACACTGGATATGAGTTACCGCCATCAATCAAACTCTATCTTGAGACAAAGCGTTACTATGAACAGCGCAAGCCTGGTTTGAAATTCTTTCTATTCCAGAATCACCAAGACATCATGTACTACTGGAACCATATTGGTGCGCCAAGCAGAATGCATAGGTGGTGTTGCGGTGTAATGAAGACAGCACCTCTTTACAGAAACCTCAAAGAAATATTGGGGCTCGATAAACAGCCCAATGTACTTGCCTTTGAGGGCGTGCGTGCCGAAGAAAGTAACACCAGAAGCCAGTATAACCGTGTGGGTGTAGCCGTAAAACATCAAAACGTAGTTAATGCTCGACCTATTTTTTCTTGGAATAATACGGAAGTGTATCTATACATACTGAATCACAAGCTACCATTTAATGACGGTTACCGCCAAGGTCTAGCTAGAGTTGGATGTTCGCTTTGCCCATATTCTTCAGACTGGTCAGAAATGATTGTCGGGAAAGTATATAAAGAAAGCATCGAACCGTTCCTTAACCATATATCCCAGCGTTCAGAATTATTGGGTATTGATTCTGATGAAAAGAAAGCAATCTATATTAAAGAAGGTAATTGGAAATTGCGTGCTGGAGGTAAGACCAGTGACGCTGGAAATTCTAGATTGGATGTTATCACAACCAATCCTGACCTAAAGGTTGTACTCACAGAGCCAAAAGAGGACATCTATACATGGTTAAGAGTACTTGGCCCCTATCAAACTGAGGAAACAGATGAAGGTACACTAGGTTATATTAAATATAAGGGTAGCAACTACCGTTTTCTTATTCAATCAAAGGATGAGGGGAAAATACTTACTATTACATTCTTCAATATAGGAAAAGAAATTGTATTTCAGGGGCACATTAAAAGAGTTTTATACAAAACCGTCTACTGCATTCATTGTGAGGCTTGTGAGGTAGAATGTCCAACTGGTGCACTTACAGTAGTACCCAAAGCGAGCGTAAATGCTAATAAATGTATCCATTGCTTAAAATGTATTGAATTCAAAGATCGCGGATGTGTAATGGCAAACTCAATGAATATCTCTGAAGGAAATCTAACCAATAAGAACAAAATGAAAACATCAGGAATAGATAAATACTCTACTTTCGGTCTAAAAGTTTGGTGGCTTGAACGATTCTTTGAATCACCTGATACATATTTTGAAGGAGATCATGGACTTGGCGTCAAGATGGTTCCGGCTGCAATTAACTGGTACCGCGACGCTGAGATAATGGACAGGAAAGACAAGGTAATATCTCCACTAGGCCGAATACTCGCAGACAAATATAATCAGGACCACAAATCAGTTTGGGAAGTTATGTGGATCAATATGTACTACAATTCACTTGCTGTTCAATTCTACATAGACAATATAGATTTTGGACGTCCTTACGAGAAGAAAGAAATACTCACCTTAATGGCAGATGCATTCCCGGGGATAGCTGAGGCTACCCTCAATAATCCACTCGGAGCACTATGTAGTATGTTTGGTATTAATGAGATGTCTTGCCTTGGAGATGAAATGGGACAAGGCTTAATTGAAGCCAAAGGTAAAAGTGTTAAGAGTATAACAAGGACAACTGATCCTTATATTAAACCTGCTATTATTGCATATTTCTTATATAAGTATGCAGAGGCTCATGGTCGATATAGCCTTAGAGTTTCTGAGTTGTTCGATAGAAACAATAAAGGAACTATTGAAAAAGTGTTCGGTATTTCTCGTTCTGACTTTGAGAATGCACTTAGGTCCTTAAGTAGCATAGATAACGATTATGTGTCAGCTGACCTTCTAATGGGGCTAGACAATATCAATTTAAAAGAAAGCGCAACAGCACTTGAAGTTCTCGAGAATCTATTATAGTTGATGATATGGATGGGCTGACCGTTCTAAAATACAAGGAATATATCTGGGATTTAGGATGTAGTTACCGTAGCAAAGCTAAACCAGTGCTACTCCTAAGTGTATTTTCATTGATTCACAATCAAACATATAAAACGAACAAGATTGTATTCAATGAAGCCCTATTGTCATCCTATCTTAATAATTGGGAGAAGTTCAATCCTGGAACAAAGGCAACACCAATCAACTACCCATTATATCACCTCTCGACTGACAAATTTTGGCATATAATTGAACTACCTGGCAAAGAGGTAAAACCAGCACATAGGCATAGCCCATCAATGAAAGACATCAGAGAATGTGTTGACTATTTTTGTGTTGACGATGATCTTTTTGAGCAATTACAAGATGATATCGCTTATGAGATGCTAACACAAACATTAATTGAAAAACATTTGCAATAATATGAAATACTCAGAGATTATAGGTCTTCAGGAATATTTTCACCCAGTATTCAACCTTCAAGATGAAGCTGCTGGATACTGGAAACAGTTTATTCCTACTACACAGTTTAATGACATTCTCCAAACTGTCATTGATGCTATTCGATCTGCAGATCCCAAAAAAAGACTTAGTTTTTGGGTTCAGGGAACATTCGGTACAGGAAAGAGTCATGCCGGCGCTGTTGTAAAACACCTCCTTTGTGATAACTTAGAAGATATTAGTGAATACTTAGAGCAGAATATGTCTGCCTATCCTCAGCTTCATGCCTCAATCAAGAGACTCCGCAGCGAAAAACAATTCTTTCCAGTAGTCTTGAAAGGTTCTGAGGGCATCTATAACTCAAGAACATTTACACTCAAACTAGAAAAAGCTGTTAAGGCTGCTCTAGCTCAGGCTGGGATTAATATAACTGTTAGATCTCAGTTTGAAAGGTATTGCGAGCACATTGAGAATAAACGTGCGATAAATTGGGATGAGGTAATCAAGAATGATGAGTATCTCTCTGTATGTGTACATAATAAACAAGATATCCTGAATAAACTAAAAGCATATGATGTAGACTTCTTGAGTGAATTGGAAGATGCATTAAACAAGCAGGATATTGATGTTCTTGCAAATGATGACAGGAGCCTAACGAAGTGGCTTATAGAAATCAACAAAGAACTTTTGAAAAAAGGTCTTGATGGTATCATTATATTCTGGGATGAGTTTACCTCCATTATGGACTCTATATCATCAGGCCTTACTAACCAGCTCCAGAATATTGCAGAACTCTCAGAGAAACAAAACATATTCTTATACCTAATTAGCCACAGAACACCTGCCAACTATAACGACACATCTGACGATGTAACTAAGATGAAGGATCGTTTCCATCTAATGTCATACAAGATGGAAACTATGACTACTTATCACATAATGGCTGCTACCATCAAAAAGCTTGATGCCCAAAAATATGATGCATTCTGTAGTGATAAGAAAATGTCACTTGATAGTCTTATTACAAGGCTGGTAAACAATGACTCATCACAGGCAAAATCAGATATTGTTAAACTTTTCCCTCTTCATCCTTATACGGCTTATTTATCAACATTTGTTGCAAGAAATATTGGTTCTGCTAATCGTAGTGTTTTTAACTTCCTATATGACCAAGAGAGAGGATTTGCGAACTTCATAGAAAGTAATGACCTTGAATCAGGTTTCCTGTTAACACCTGATAGATTATGGGATTTCTTCCTTGACACTTTCGAAAGCGATAATGCAAAGTATGGTATTATTGTTGAAAAATACATGCATGAAGGAGACAGAGTAAAAGCGTTAGGCGAGAACTACACTAAGGTGTTTAAAGGCATTCTTTTACTGAATGCCATGAATAACATTCTCTCCAAAGATCTTTCAAACAGCTCAAGTAATCATAATGTAGTACCTTCTGCTAACAATATTAAGGATCTTTTTATTGGAGAATCTTTTGAGGACAGCGTAGATGACATACTTTCTTACATTGACTTAAACGAGATTGTTACTAAAGACCCTCTAGGAAACTTCCTCATCGAGTTCTCCGCACTGCCATCAAATGAGATTACACAACAGGTCAAGGATCAGAAACTACAGTACAAGAAATCAACTGATGTTCTTGCATTCTCAAAGAAAGGTAAAGATGCTATCGTCGGTTTGGTATCAAGCAATACATTACGAGAAGCAGAGGTGGCACTTTTTGAATGCGGAGAATTATCAGAAGATGTTTTGAGAAGTCGTATTGCCAACAAAGTATTTACATCAAACTACGCCACTCACGTCGCTATGTTTTTAGCGATGGATGAGGCCGCACTCATTAGCGCTCAGCAAACTATTAAAAAACTCGCTGTTGACCCTGTATGCAAAGACACAGTATTTGTTCTCTTTAATGAGGTCCTCGGTTCTGAACGATACAACAAATTTATTGATTATAGGGCACGAGCTTCGGTAGCAGAGAAGCATCAACTTCGTGACCAGGCCCAGTCTCATGCAGAGAATGCAGAAAGAGTTATTGTTAATGATTGGGTACTCAAAATAAAAACAAACTATTCAAACGTTTTCTTTAGGAGTGCTGAGCCTACCCAGACTTCGTCAGCGCTTATTTATAAAGTTATAAATGATACAGTAGCACCCAAAATTTTCCATTCCGGAATTGACAGTTCCGCACTCATTAGACGCTCTGCAATTCCTGCTTGGAAAACTCAAAATTCTAAGACAGCAACTGAAGGAATGCTTTTCGGACGCAGCCGAGATGATGTAGAAGAGAGACTTGACAAACAGTATAAGTACGCTCGTTACATACTCAAGGACCCAAATGATTCTTATCTGGTTGATGAAGACATGCATATCAAAGAGGATGCTGACGATAATAACTTCTTGATTAAGTTACAAAATAAAGTTGACTCCATCCTTGAAGCAGCTCAACAGCGTGTTTCTTCAGTTTTCAATATTGGTGATGAACTAGAAGTCTTAACCAGACCACCATATGGTGTGTACACCAACATACTTAACATGGCATTGATGGGTTTCGTTCTTAGAAAATATGAGAACGTTCTCTATCATGCAGAATTAGGACAGCCTCTTACAGTTGACAACATCAGGGACTTGATTCTTGACATGTTTGATTATTGGCAGAAAGGTGCTAAGAATGAGAATAAATTAAAGGTGCGTTTTGGCTCTAAAGAGGAAAAATATTTAAAGGATAAGGTCGTTGAGATTTTTAATCTCCACGATATTCCTGGTACACATTCTTTGAGCAGTCTCACTGACGTTAAGTTTGTTATTAAAGGAGACTTTGTCAAACATAAAGCAAAATATCCAATTTGGTCCCTTCTTTATGCGTCAAAAGTCCCTGATGACTGCAAGGAGCAGATTAAAATGCTCATTACATTGATTGATTCAACCGAGTCAAAAATAGAAGATATTACTCGGACAATTAAGCATATCAAAGACAATATCCTGAAGTTGACATTATACTGCGGTAAAGCAGAACATTATAAAGAAGGCTTCATGAATTATCTTCTCAAAATAGATAATACCAACGAAGCATTTAATAAGATGGACGAGGTATTTGATTATCTCAAATCATCTCTTCAGACGGAAATAGGATATTGGAAGGAGTCTGAAGTTGAAGCAAAAGTTTTGAGATGGATGTTGACAAGTAAACAACAGACTCCTCAGCCTTATAATGGTGTACTTCAAGACACAAATACAGGCTATGGTTCACAATCAACATGGTCAACTTCAGGTATGTCTGCATTCGACATAGTTAAGAAGAATGCGAAGGATCGTATTAAGAATTCAAATGCGGGTGAACAGAAGCTCAAGGAAGTATTGATGAATCTCATAGATCAATTCCCTGATATAATTACTGTTATTGAAAGTGAATTATAGTATTATGGCAGATAGTCCTAAAATAACACATTTTAGCTCTTTCGAGGAGCTGATTGCTGCAATTGAAGCGGATAAAACAACCACTAATATTACGGCAAGAAGGTACCCTATTAGGCCTATTTTGATTGATTCCTTTGAGTCTTTCAGACGACTTGTAAAGGAACTGTCTCTCAATCATAATACAAGTACATTTAACATAGAAGACCTTCTTGAGGATGATGATTTCTGGATAACATCTGATGTCCTTGTTGAAAAGATTCTATCAATTAAAGAGGATACCATTATTTCACCGTTCTCTGAGATTGTCCGTTTCTACCCTGAGGAGAAATTCAACTCTTTCTTTCACACCATTATGGTCCAAAAAGAGAATGAATCCAATAACTTATCTTGTAGAATTTATCTTCCGCTGATTGGCGTAGACGTTCGATTTACAAGATTCATGGAATGTATTTCCCGTGAAATTGGCCCAGTTTGGGAACTCGATGAGGAAGAAGCACAACCTATTGATATTACACTTGTACCTGCAGAGTTTTCGGTACCCGAAAATATCAGCTGTATACGAAATACACGAGAATGGCTACAATTTTGGCAGAAGGAGGAAGCAGGAAATGCTATTTGCTGTTCCCGCCCTTTGAACCTTTTCTACAAATATTCCGTTCCCGATAAGATATTCAGTATATCTCAGGTTGAGAATGCATATAAGGTTATTAAACGCTTCTATTGTGATGCTCTTGAAATAGAATATAATCCAATCGATGATGAATATTGGAACCTTCTTCTTAAAGAACTACATAAGAGAGGTCTCAAAACATTGGACTTTAGGAAAATCACATGTGACATATTGAATCTTCAAAGGATATCCATTGGCGATAATTTCCTTCCAACATGGAAGAGCCTTTCAAGTGATTTTCACAGGTGGTTACTTGCAAAGTATTTTATCACTTACAAATCACTAAAGTTCCCATATCTCAAATATGTTGTAGAGCACTTAGAGAGTTATGATTCTGTTAGCTTGATTGCTCATGTGTTCAATGATATTTTTGATGTCGACAACTATGAAGAACTATTTGAGGAGAGGAATACGTATATCCGTTCTCTCGACCTTGTAAAAATAGGCCAGGAGAACGAAGATATTCTAAAGAAACGCCTTGAGGATGAAGCGGTTGCTAATTTTGCAAAGGCAAGAGATATTTGTGGTAGCACATTCATGTTCGAAAGAGAGCTTATCCTTCAATGGTATGCTGAAGATAAGATATCAATCGACTGGGTGAGAAATAAATACCCTGCTGCTTATGCATATTTTGCGACATATCCTTTCGAGAATCAGAAGCTCTCTCATTCGTGGGTGGACGGATATATGAAATCCTACAAAGAAGCGAAATTGAAGGATGTACGCAATGAAACACTTGAAAGTTATATCAAGAAGTACAATAACGATGAGCAGTCCTTCTTCTCCTGGTATGAAGACTTTGATAAGACTTCAGATCTCCGCATTAAGGCTGGAGACTTTGATCATGTCTATTGGGTAGATGCTCTAGGCATAGAGTGGATGTCACTCATTCAGCATTTTGTAGAGGAAAATCCTTCAAAAATGCGCATTGAGCATGCATATATAGCGGCTACTGGTCTTCCTACAAGTACTCAACACAATTCTAAAGATTGCGATACAAAAATCTCAGATCTTGATGAGATGGTTCATGGTGAATATTACCAAAAATATCATACCTTGGCCAAACAGATAACACTCATTGGAGAAATTGTTGATGATCTGTGTAGACAAAAAGCAGATAGAAGAATATTAATCATTTCAGACCATGGTTTAACTGCACTCTCAAGGCTTTATCAGCCTAAGAAGTATGAAAAGAAAGCAAGCCACGAAGGAAGATATATACTATTAGATAAACCTTGCGAGGTTGCTGATAATGATTATTTGCGTTATCATAGTGATGCGACTGATTTTATCATTGCATTGAAGCATAATTCACTCAATAATAAGCCTGCTAGAGAAGTACATGGAGGATGTACACCTGAAGAAGTGTTTGTTCCATTCATTATCCTTTCTAATAGGCAGGATGATAATAAGGGTTACACAGTTGAGATTTGTAAATCAGAGCTTGACATTGCTGACCCAACCATATCATTTATTATTGATGATCTTGACGACACTATAGTTCCAAAGATTAAATATAATGGTATCATCAGTAGTTTAGAGTATTCAAAGGGTTCATGGAATGCTAGACTTAAATCAGTTTCTGCTGGCGCAATTCATATTGACCTTCTTTTAGGAAGCTTTACTGAGGAATATAATATCACCATCAAGTCTGGTATTGATGAAGAAGACTTATTTGATTAATTTGTATGAAAGAGATAAGTAATAAAATTAGGCAGGTATTCCCTGATCTTAGTGTTCTAAAAAATCCAGATAATTATAGTGTCTTTAATGGACGCAATCTGCCTTCATTTGTAAAAGACTATTTAATTAAAAAATTTGTTAACACCGAAGGTGAACTGGACACAGTTGGTATTACACGCTTCCTGAATGAGCATATTCCTGCAAAAGGCAGCGATGTAAAAAGCATGTTACGAACCGACAGAATTGCCTTAAACCTCCTAACGAGATTCACTATAACTACGGATATTAAGAAGAATAAACTTCGCTTTTCTATACCAGACCTTGGTATTGCTGGAAATGATGGTATAATTCCAGATTATGTTGCTGAGCAGAATAAGGACGAATTCCGTGATGGTGAAAAGTGGGGCGTTATTAAGCTTGTATATCAACCACCAATGGGTAAAGAACCTGGTTATGTAGAGCTTGCCGGATACAAGCCATTTAGACCATACCGTGTTGATCTCGACTATTTCAGAGAGTGTCGAAGCAAGTTTACAACAGAAGAATGGATTGATGTACTTCTGTCTGCAATGGAATACGACCCTTCTGGATTTGACACACTTGATCAAAAAGTGGAGTTTCTCTCTCGCCTTCTTGTTTTTGTAGAGCCAAGACTTAACATGGTTGAACTTGCTCCAAAAGGAACAGGTAAATCTTACGTATTCGGTAGCCTGAGCAAGTATGGATGGCTATGTAGCGGTGGAAAAGTCACTAGGGCAAAATTATTTTATGACAAGACAAAGAAACAGCCTGGTATATTCCGTAATTACGATTTCGTAACATTCGATGAGATTCAGACAATTGTCTTTCAGGAGCCCGCTGAGATTCAAGCAGCACTTAAAAGCTACCTAGAAAGCGGTAAAACAACTATTGACAATTACGAGTTCATGTCAGAGAGTGGAATGATGATTATGGGTAACATTCCTCTTACAAAGGACAACCTTCCTGTTAACGAAAAATATCTAACCACTCTCCCTAGTGATTTCCAGGAATCAGCTCTCTTGGATCGCTTCCATGGATTCATAGAAGGTTGGAAACTCCCACGAATGAGAAAAGACCTCATTTTGAACGACTGGACTCTAAATGTCGAATATTTCACAGAAATTCTGCACACACTCAGAAATGACGGATCTTATTCACTAATTGTATCCTCGTTGATTGACACTCCAAATGATAGTGACCTTCGCGACTTAAAGGCAATTCAGAAGCTTACATCAGCATACCTTAAACTTTTCTTTCCTCATTGGCAGAAAGTTGAAGATGTCGACATTGACGAATTTCGTACCTTCTGTTTAAACCCAGCGCTTCATAAACGTGGTATAATTAAAAGTCAATGTCACATGATTGACCCAGAGTTTGCAGAAGAAGTTCCTTTTATAAGAGTCAATCATTAAAAATTTTTAATATACACACTTCTTATCCCCTGTAATATTATTATCTTCATATAGTAGAATCATAAGAACACAGTGAAAGGCAGCTCGGGCATTACGCTCGGGCTGCCTTGGGATACAGATACTCACATCATCCTGACTTTCGTAATGCTTACGGCTAGCAAGGTCCTGTTTAACCGCCGGGAGAAAGGGATATCTGTTAACATTCAGCCAAGTTGCAAGTTAAAAATCATGACCTGAGTATTATATTTCAATTAATTTGCATTATATTTGTGAACAGATTTGTTGACAAATATAATTCAGTTATGAATCAAAGCACAGGTAAATATATAGAAAACTTGTGTGCTAAGCACGGCGTTTCTCAGTCTGCAGTTGCCAGGGAGATCAATGTTCCCAGGCAGTTGCTCAGTTATGTTATACGCGACAAGCGCGAGCTATCCTTACAGGTTGCCATCAAGCTGGAGGCATTCTTTTCCCTCCCTGAGGGTGAACTTGTGAAGATGCAGGCTCTTCAGGCTGTCGTGAAGAGAAAGAGGGAGATCAAGGAAGACCTGTGCAGGAAACTGATTGCCAATACTGCATTCTGGTCATATGACATCAGTGCGATAGATGAAATACCTGATGATGAGATTATTGAAAGCACCTTCCGCGTATTGGACTTGGACGACATAGACCTGATGTTCGAGATATATCCAAGAAAGAGGATCCTTCAGGTATGGAGAGAGAGGATGGCCGTTCAGGGAGACTACATGAAGATGCTGAACATCATGATTGCAATGTATTACTTCGGGATACAGAACCCGGAGAAGTATCTTGACCGTATAGAAAGAGAACACATAAATAAATTACTCAAACATGCGACAGGGTTTAACGGTTAATATAGATGCCATAATCGAACAGGTGGCTCAGATGGAATGCATAAAGCCTTACATCCTCTGCGGTGGAACAGCTTTGGCCATGCAGATCGGTCATCGCAAGAGCGAGGACCTTGATTTCATGATGTGGAGAATCTCAAAGACGGAGAAGCCTGAAGTCAACTGGAATCTCATTGAAAAGGAACTGACAGAAAAGATTGGACCAATCGAGAATTTCAATATGCTTGGATTTGATCAGGTAGAGTTCCGTGTCAAGGGAGTAAAGTTCTCGTTCTACGTGAGTGACAACTATTCTCCTATCAGCAACCCGGTGGATTATATGGGAAACATTAGACTTGCCGATATCGAGTCCATTATGGCCATGAAGATGGAAGTTATGCTCCGCAGGATGAAATTCAGGGACTACTATGACATCTACTCCATCATAAAGGAAGGATACTCCATCAATGACGGCATTGAGAAAGCCCGTAAGTACTCCCGCTTCCGCCTGTCTAAGAAAAATCTCGTTGCTATGCTTCTTTCCGGTCAGTTTGTTCCAGACGAAAACTTCTCCACTCTCGAACCGAAGTACGATATTGATAAGGAAGGAATTAGGAATTATATTCTTCAGAAGCTGAAAGAGTAATACGACAATGACATGATCAGAGAAAGGCAGCTCGGGCATTACGCTCGGGCTGCCTTGGGAGATAGAGGTTCACGTCATCCCGACGCTCCTCAGTGCCGATCGGCTAGCAAGGTCCGGCAGAAACGCCGGGAGGAACGGCGACCCGGCTATTCTTCAGCCAGGTCGCGTATCTTGTTCACGATGATGTCGAAGCCTTTGTGTTCAACACCTTCTTTGTCAGTCCAGTTGTTTGGAGCGAGCTTTCCTGTGATGAGGACTTCCTGTCCCTTCTTCAGAAGATCCCAAGGGATGGTCTGCTGGTTGTCATCGAACTCCTTCTTGAAGATGACGCAGCTGAGGAAGATGGTCTTCTTGTCTGATCCTACGAAGTTCTTCGCGAGGTTGAAGCGTGCGAATGTCTTGTTCTCGTTAGGAGTCACGTCGGCTGTAAGTCTGCCGGAAATCTGGATGTAGTTGTTAGGATTCATTTTGATTGATTTTAAGGTTGGTTCAACTTAATTTACGGATGCCGCAATAGTACCTGAGGACAAAGGCTCAAGGAGACCGCAAGGAAAATACTACCCCGCAGGGCGTGGAGATTTTCATTCGGGACCACCGGCTCTAGGCTCACATCTGAGCCGACGAGTCCTTTAACATGAAGTCAGAAGGAAAGTACCTTTGCGTCCGGAAATAAGGGAAACCGACCTGTCAATCACGAATCCTTCTACAGCCTTCCGGCTTACGGCAATGTGATTCCAGAGTCAAGATGCACGCCTGATGCAGAAGAACCGGAGCAGACCGGCATCTTCCCCTGCGCCATCGGAAGGAGTTGACAACAAAGCACCCTTGCAGGATCCTGAAGGAGTTCACAGGTCATAAAGCGGAAGCGGACTGCAACAGAGGCAAAGAGTTGAACCA
>JBGVKL010000070.1:0-2267 GCA_045123675.1 Acetatifactor sp.
TGAGGAAGATAATACTTTTTTTGCTTTTTCTGCCTCTTCTCTTACCCTTTGCATAGCCGTTGCGTCTTTTCTCAAATCGACCTTCTGCTCTCTTTGAAATTCTGCAACAATATAAGTTGTTAGTCTTTCATCAAAATCATCGCCACCCAAATGATTATCTCCTGATGTCGCCATTACCTCTATAAGATTATCTCCTATTTCAATAATTGAAACATCAAAGGTTCCTCCACCTAAATCAAAAACCAATATCTTCTGTGGCTGTCCATGATCCAATCCATATGCAAGAGCCGCTGAAGTTGGCTCATTAATAATTCTTAAAACATTGAGTCCTGCAATTCTTCCAGCATCTTTTGTTGCCTGTCTCTGGGCATCAGAAAAATATGCCGGAACAGTAATAACAGCATCCGTTACCTCTTCTCCAATATAGCTTTCTGCATCTTTTTTAAGCTTGCGAAGCACCATAGATGATATTTCTTGTGCGGAATACTGCTTTCCATCTATTTTTGCTCTATAATTTGTTCCCATTTGTCTCTTTATAGAGAAAAAAGTTCTTTCTACATTAACTGCTGCCTGTCTTTTTGCCGCTTCTCCTACTATTCTCTCACCATCTTTTGAAAAAGCTACTACTGATGGTGTAGTTCTTTGTCCCTGCGAATTTGTTATTACAACAGGTTGGTCATTTTCTAAAACTGCAACACAGCTATTTGTTGTTCCTAAATCTATTCCAATAACTTTTCCCATCTTAATCCTCCTAGTAGAACATCTGATTTATACTTTATTATTTGAAAGTATTGCAGTCAATATTTCCACCTTTTATTTCAGAGATTGTTTATAAATGCCGTATTTGCTTTATTTCTTTTTTATAAATTTTTATCAGCCATCACAAAAAAAGACACTGCCATCTGACAGTGTCTTTTGCTAGTTCATTTTACGTCTTTTTTAAATAATCCTAAAAGAATAGCTGTTACTGCTGAACCAACCAACCATGCAACAATATACATCAATGGATTTCCAACAGTTGCGAATACAAATAATCCGCCGTGTGGAGCCATAAGTGTACATTTAAATACTGCTGTTAAACATCCTGCTACACCTGCACCTGCTAATGTACAAGGAATTACGTGTGCTGGGTCTGCTGCTGCAAATGGAATTGCTCCCTCTGTGATAAATGAACATCCCATTACAATATTTGAAAGCCATGAGTTCTGCTCTGCTTTTGTAAATTTCTTAGGGAAGAGTTTACATGCAATTGCAATTCCTACTGGAGGTACCATTCCACCTGCCATTACTGCTGCCATTGCAACGTAGCAAGCCTGCACCTTTGGATCTGATGCAGATAATCCTGCGTCAAGATAGCCAGATGCTGTTGCAAGCATTCCTGTTCCGAATACATAAGCTGCTTTATTAATTGGGCCACCCATATCGATAGCCATCATTGCACCAAGAATTAATCCTAGTAGTGGAAGCATATTTGCATCTGCAATGCTTGTAAGCATATTGCTAAGTCCTGTATTTACTAATCCAATAAGTGGATTGAAAATGAAACACATTAAAATTCCAATAAGTAACACACCAATTAATGGATAAATAAGTGTTGGTTTAATTCCTTCCAATGCTTCTGGAAGATTTGCTGTAATCTTCTTTAATAAAAGAATAATTCCACCTGCAAGGAAACCAGCCAGAATACCGCCAAGGAATCCTGAAACTGTTGCTCCACCATCTGCTCCCTGGAATGCAAAATCTGCAATAAATTTCTGGAATCCCGATACTTTTCCATCCCATGTAAATCCTGCTGCAAGAGCGTTTCCTGAAGATGCAAGTAACCCACCTGTAAAACCTACTGCAAGACCTGGTCTGTCAGCAATTGAATATGCAATATATCCAGCTAATACTGGAACCATAAGTCCCATTGAAAGTCCACCAACATATTTAAAGAATGCTGATAACGGTGTACATGTACCAAAATCGCCTCCACCAGTTGCACCATATCCGCAAATTGTATCAATAAGGAATGCAAGAGCAATCATGATTCCTCCGCCAATTACAAATGGAAGCATATGTGATACTCCACTCATTAGGTGTTTGTAAAAAGCGTGTCCTATTCCACTCTTTTCCTCTTTCTTCTCAGCTTCTTTGCTATTTGATGCTTTAAATACAGGTGCATCTCCTGCTGCTGCTTTTTTCAAAAGTTCTTCTGCTTTATTGATTCCATCAGCTACTTTACATTCAATAACTTTCTTTCCATCAAATCTGTCAGTTGGAACTTT
>JBGVKL010000071.1:0-2275 GCA_045123675.1 Acetatifactor sp.
TGAGGAAGATAATACTTTTTTTGCTTTTTCTGCCTCTTCTCTTACCCTTTGCATAGCCGTTGCGTCTTTTCTCAAATCGACCTTCTGCTCTCTTTGAAATTCTGCAACAATATAAGTTGTTAGTCTTTCATCAAAATCATCTCCACCTAGATGATTGTCTCCGGATGTTGCCATTACCTCTATAAGATTATCTCCTATCTCAATAATTGACACATCAAAAGTTCCTCCACCCAAATCAAAAACAAGAATCTTCTGTGGCTGTCCATGATCCAATCCATATGCAAGAGCCGCTGAAGTTGGCTCATTAATAATTCTTAAAACATTGAGTCCTGCAATTCTTCCAGCATCTTTTGTTGCCTGCCTCTGGGCATCAGAAAAATATGCCGGAACAGTAATAACAGCATCTGTTACCTCTTCTCCGATGTAGCTTTCTGCATCTTTCTTCAGCTTACGAAGCACCATTGAAGATATTTCCTGTGCAGAATACTGTTTTCCATCTACTTTTGCTTTATAATTTGTACCCATTTGCCTCTTTATAGAGAAAAATGTTCTATCTACATTTACTGCTGCCTGTCTCTTTGCAGCCTCTCCTACTATCCTCTCACCATCCTTAGAAAAAGCCACTACCGATGGTGTTGTTCTTTGTCCCTGCGAATTTGTAATCACAACGGGCTGGTCATTTTCTAAAACTGCAACACAGCTATTTGTTGTTCCTAAATCTATACCAATTACTTTTCCCATGTTAATCCTCCTGGTAGAACATCTGATAAATACTTTATTATTTGAAAGTATTGCAGTCAATATTTCCACCTTTTATTTCAGAGAATGTTTATAAATTGCCCATTTGCTTTATTTCTTTTTTATAATTAATATCTTTCCTCACTTTTTTATAAGAAAAGACACTGCCCTACGACAGTGTCTTTTCTTAGTTTTATTTTACATCTTTTTTCAATATTCCTAAAAGAACAGCTGTTACAGCTGAACCTACTAACCAGGCTATAATATACATCAATGGATTTCCAACAGTCGCGAATACGAACAATCCACCATGTGGAGCCATAAGTGTACATTTAAATACTGCTGTTAAGCATCCTGCCACTCCTGCACCTGCTAATGTACAAGGAATAACATGTGCCGGATCAGCTGCTGCAAATGGGATTGCTCCTTCTGTAATAAATGAACATCCCATTACAATATTTGAAAGCCATGAGTTTTGCTCTACTTTTGTAAATTTCTTAGGGAAAAGCTTACATGCAATTGCAATTCCCACTGGAGGTACCATTCCACCTGCCATAACTGCTGCCATAGCAACGTAACAAGCCTGCACCTTTGGATCTGATGTGGATAATCCAGCGTCAAGATAGCCCGATGCTGTTGCAAGCATACCTGTTCCAAATACATAAGCTGCTTTATTGATTGGGCCTCCCATATCGATAGCCATCATTGCACCAAGAATTAATCCTAGTAGTGGAAGCATATTTGCATCTGCAATGCTTGTAAGCATATTGCTAAGTCCTGTATTTACCAATCCAATAAGTGGATTAAATATAAAGCACATTAAAATTCCAATAAGTAACACACCAACTAATGGATAAATAAGCGTTGGTTTAATTCCTTCTAATGCTTCTGGAAGATTTGCTGTAATCTTCTTTAATAAAAGAATAATTCCACCTGCAATAAAACCAGCAAGGATACCACCAAGAAATCCAGATACTGTTGCCCCACCATCAGCTCCTTGGAATGCAAAATCAGCAATAAATTTCTGGAATCCTGATACTTCTCCATCCCATGCAAATCCTGCTGCAAGTGCATTTCCTGAAGAAGCTAGTAATCCTCCTGTAAAACCTACTGCAAGACCTGGTCTGTCAGCAATTGAATATGCAATATATCCAGCTAATACTGGTACCATAAGTCCCATTGAAAGACCACCAACATATTTAAAGAATGCTGATAATGGTGTACATGTACCAAAATCGCCTCCTCCTGTTGCACCATATCCACAAATGGTATCAATAAGGAATGCAAGGGCAATCATTATACCTCCACCAATTACGAATGGAAGCATATGAGATACTCCACTCATTAGGTGTTTGTAAAAAGCGTGTCCTATTCCACTCTTTTCCTCTTTCTTCTGAGCTTCTTTGCTATTTGATGCTTTAAATACAGGTGCATCTCCTGCTGCTGCTTTTTTCAAAAGTTCTTCTGCTTTATTGATTCCATCAGCTACTTTACATTCAATAACTTTCTTTCCATCAAATCTGTCAGTTGGAACTTT